>NZ_JAXMIH010000008.1:321904-643808 GCF_034366625.1 Prosthecobacter sp. | reverse complement strand
CTGCCTCATGTCCGAGTATCCGATCGAGACCGGTCTGATGACCGTCATCTTCGCCTGCCTGATCGGTTTCATCACCTTCCTGTTCAAGCCGGGCAACTACGTCGGCACGCCCGGTGTCGCCGCCGGCCTCGCGCCGGTGCTGGCGCTGAGCATTCACAAGTTCGGCATGGAAAACATGCCCTTCCTCATCTTCCTCACTGCCACATCCCAGGCTATCGCGTGGAAGTTCAATCTCCAGCGCTTCATCCTCAAAGCCATCCCCGCGTATCTCATCGAGGGTCTGCTCGCAGGCATCGGTCTGAAGATTGCACTCAAATTCCTGCCCTACACCTACGGCATTCTGCATGAGACTCACGGTCACGAATGGCTCAGCATGGAGCGCATCGAGATGATCGGCCTGTCCATTGCCGCGCTGGCGCTCTTCCTGCACCTCTTCGGCAAGTACAAGGCCAAATACCCGGCCATTCCGTATGTGGCCGTCATCATCGTGGGCATCGTTGCCGGCATCTATCTGAAGCTGCCCATGCTCCACATCGAGCACTCGCCTTTCAAGCTGGCGCTGCCCTTCCCGGACTTTGCGAAAATCCCGCCCGCCATGCTGCTGGAGATCGTCGGTTACTCGCTCATGCTCTCGCTGATCGACGTGATCGAGCAGGTCACCAGCAACTCCGCGATCGAGAAGCTCGATCCGCTGGGCCGTCCGGCTAACACGAACAACAGTCTGCTCGCCATCTGGATCGCCAACATGGGCTCCAGCTTCTTCGGCGGCATGACCAATCTCGACGGCCTCGCCAAAAGTGCGACAAACGCCCTCGCCGGTGCCGTCACCAAGATGTCGAATCTCTTCACCGCGCTCGTCCTTCTCGTCTTCGTCATCGACCCACACCTGCTGGAGCACCTGCCGTATTTCTCACTCGCCGTACTCATGATCTTCACGGGATGGAAAATGATCGCCGGGCTCGTGCATGTGGCATCACACGGCAGCTACGCGCTGCTGCTGGCGCTGTTCTGCGGTATCCTCACCTATACCGAGGGCATCTTTGAGGGCCTGATCGTTGTGCTCGTGCTGCACTTGTTCATCAACTTCGTCATCTTCCGTCACGAGCACATTCCGATGATCGACATCCTCAAAAAGTTGATAAGCAAATTCAGCGAGCAGATCGATCCACGCAGCACAGACACCCTGCTCGTCCACAAGGACCATGCCGTCGGCGGACTCCGCTACAGCAGCATCAATCGCAATCCTGCGGACAAGAAACTGCTCACCGATTTCATCAACGACTGGGCCTTTGGCGTCAACCAGCACAGCCTGCCCGCCGTCGTTGGCTGCTACGACTACCAGGGCCTGCTCTGGGGCACCTTCGCCAAGGAGTTGCGCGAGGGCCACAACAAGATCAAAGGCTACTTCGAGCACCTCTTTGAACTGGAGAATGTGCATGTCGAGTTCAAGAGCGGTGAGGTGCGCCAGTACAAGGACATCTACATCCAGTCCGGCAAATACATCTTCACTTTCGACCGCAAGAAGGAACGCATCAGCGTGCCCGCCCGCTACTCCTTCGTCTGCAAAAAGGAGCGCAACGGCTGGTTCATCCTTGAGCACCACTCCTCCGAGTTTCCCGCCTGATCTCATCCCTCAAACCCTTTCCACAAACCACCACCGCCAAAATCCATGATACCCGCCGCCATCATCCTCGTCGTTCTCATTCTCCTGAGCGCCACCATCATCAAACAGGGCTCCGTCGGAGTCGTCACCCGCTTCGGCAAATACCAGCGACTCATGTCGCCCGGAATCAATTTCAAAGTACCACTGTTTGAAGGCGTGTTCCGCAAAGTCTCCGTGCAGAACCAGTCCATTGAACTCGAATTCGAGGCCATCTCGCTCGACCAGGCCAATGTGAACTTCAAATCCCTCATCGTCTTTGCCGCGCAAGACTCGTCCGAGGAAACGATCAAGAAAATCGCCTTCCGCTTCATTGACGAGAAGAGCTTCATGCAAACCCTCGTCCGCAGTGTCGAAAGCTCCATCCGTGCCTTTGTCGCCAACAAAAAGCAGACCGAGATCCTCGTCCTGCGCGCTGAAATCATCGGCGCCGTCACCGATCACCTCGAAGAATCGCTCAACAGTTGGGGCTACCATCTCCTCGGCCTCCAGATCAACGACATCTCCTTCGATGAAGCCATCATGCGCTCCATGTCGCAGGTCGTTTCCAGCAACAACATGAAGCTGGCCGCCGAGAACGAAGCCCAGGCTCAATACCTCATCAAAACCCGCGCTGCCGAGGCCGAAGCCCGCGCCATCCGCGTCAAAGCCGAGGCCGAGAAGGAAGCCTCCGAACTCAAAGGTGCCGGCAATGCCCGCTTCCGCGAGCAGGTCGCTGAAGGTCTCGCCAACGCCGGAAAAACCATGCAGGCCGGCGATGTGCCTCCCGGCTTCATGCTCTTCACCATGTGGATCGACGGCATGAAATACATCTCCGAGCACGGCAAAGGCAACGTCATGTTCTTCGACGGCTCCAACGAAGGCATGGAACGCACCATCAAGCAGATGCAGGCTCTCAAGACGCTCGACAAACGCTCGCTCGAAGCTGCCGCGCATTGATCAGCCGTCATCGTTGCGTAATACAGGGTCAATTTTTCCATGAAACGCGCCCTGTTCATCCTTCTCGCCCTCGTCGGCGGCGCATCTGCCGCCGACCACACCGAATCCAACAGCAATCTCTGGCTCAACTATGTCGGCGATCATCCGCTGTTTGGCAGCAAGTGGGGCCTGCACCTCGAATCGCAGATCCGCCGCGCTGATTTCGGCGAGAACTGGCAGCAGCTCCTCCTGCGCCCCGGCATCAACTACACCATCAGTCCGACGCTGACCGTCAGCGCCGGCTACGCCTGGGTCGAAACTCATCCGTATGGCGACATCCCCGTCGCACATGAGTTTCCCGAGCATCGCCTCTGGGAGCAGGCCGTGATCACGCACAAGGTGCTCGGCCTCGACTGGACGCACCGTTTCCGTCTCGAACAACGCCGCATCGGCGAAGTGGTGCTGCAGAACGGCGGATGGGACGTGCAAAACTGGCGCTATGAAAATCGCATCCGCTATATGCTGCGCACCACTATTCCGCTCAGCGACGACAAAAAATGGTATCTCGCCCTGTGGGACGAGCTCTTCTTCAACTTCGGCAGCAACGTCTCCATGAACTACCTCGACCAAAACCGCGCATTTATCGGCCTCGGCCGCCAGTTGAGCGACACCACGAAGCTGGAGATCGGCTTCATGGAACAGACGGTGCAACGCCGTGGCGGCATCGTTTGGGAAAACAATCACACCATCACGGTGTGGCTGATGTCGAAGCGGCCATTTGGGAAGTCCTGATGCCTATGCCTCTGGCGCTGCCAGCCGCAGCGGCACTTCCACGACGATGCGCAGCCCATTCGGCTGCACGGGCTGGAGATCGAGCGTGCCGCCGCATTCACGTGCGCGCGCCTGCATGCCGATGAGGCCCAGACTGGCCGGGGACTCCTGCCGGTCGGGCGAAAGGCCAAGCCCATTGTCCTGAATCGTCAGGCGCACAATCGCCACCTCCGCTTCGAGCGTGATGAGCACTTTGGTGGCTTGAGAGTGACGCGCGATGTTTGTCAGTGCCTCCTGGGCGATGCGGAAGAGATGCGTCTCCGTGTCACTGTGCAGGCGCTGCGCCAGCCGGGACTCATATTCGACTCCCACTCGCACACGCTGGCCAAATTTCTCGGTCAACCAGCGCAGGCCGGCATCCAGGCCGAAATCATCAAGAATCACCGGCCGCAGCAGTTGTGACAGCTCACGCACGTTCGCGATGGATTCATCCACCAGGTGCAGGCAGTCAGCGCGTAGAGAATCAAAGTCCCGCGTGGCTCCTTTGGTCAGGTTTGATCGCACGGCAGCCAGCGACTGGCCCAGCTCGTCGTGCAACTCATGGGAAAAGCGGCGTGCCGTCTCCTCCTGCGTTTGCAGCATGTGCCAGGAGACTCGGTTCAGCTCGTCAGACTGCCAGCGGATGCGGTGGAGGCTTTTGCGCGTGAATCCAACCGTCAACAACGCGCAAATCGCCGCGAGAACGAAGCTGGAGCCCAGCAGCAGCGCCGCATCATCACCCAGTTCCTGTGATTGCTGTTCGATCTCACGCTCCGCAGCCGCAAGGCGGTCGGAACTGGCCTGGACGAGCTTGTTGACCAGATCCACCACATGATCGTGATGCTTGAAGAGCGACTCCAGATTTTCCCGCGGCATGGCGGCACCTGTTTCCAGCACGCGGTGCGCCTCGTGAGTGAAGGCTTTGACGCTCGCCTCAAGATCCCGCCACAGCGCCTCACCCGCCGCCGCGCGTGCCTCACTGGAGAGACGTGCGAGCTGTTTGTCGCTCTCATCGAGATCCCGCAGCAGTGCCGCGTGATCCGGCGGCTTCGGCTGGAACTGGGCGAGCTGATGCAGCACCTCGGTCATCGCATTCTCCTCCATCTGCACGTCATGCACGAGGCGTGCGATGAGAAGCTGATCACGGGCGAGCTGCGCCACGCTCGCACGAATGCGCTGACTCTGCCGCACGGCGATGAGGCCCGCCGCACCCAGCAGCGTCATCACCAGCACAAATCCCAGCGCCAGCACGCGCAACACATTGCTCTCGGTGATACGGAAAAAGGTGAGGGCCATGGAAGTCAGTCAATCAGGCCATTGCGGACCGCGAAGCGCACCAGTTCACCGATCGAGTGCAGATTCAGCTTCTCCATGATGCGGCCTCGATGCGCCTCGACGGTGTAAACGCTCAGACTCAGCGCGGTGGCGATCTCCTTGTTCGTCTTGCTCTCCGCGATCATTTGCAGCACCTCGCGCTCGCGTGGAGAGAGCAGATCGATCGGGTTCGTGACGTGTTTGCGGTAGTCGTCGAGCACGGCATCGCTCACTTCGGGGCTGAGCCAGCCTTTCCCGACCGCCACGGCACGCACGGCATCCAGCAGATCTTTTTCATCGCAGTCTTTGAGCAGATAGCCCTTGGCACCGGCCCGCAGCATCTCGCGCACATAGACGGAGTCCTTCTGCATCGACAGCGCCAGGATGCGGGTTTTCGGCAGCGCCTTGGAAATCTGCCGCGCGGCCTCGATGCCATTGAGCTCCGGCATCGTCACATCCATCACCACGACATCGGGCGTGAGCTTTGAGGCCATCTCGACAGCCTCCCGGCCATTGGAGGCCTCGCCCACGACCTCCATGTCCCACTGCGCGGCCAGGATCATGCGGAAGCCGTTGCGTACGACGGCGTGATCATCGGCCAGAAGAATGCGCGTCTGTTTGGTTGCCATGAGATGGCGAAACTAGCCGCGGGCAGGTCAAAGATCAAAATCTGCCGTCATTTCATGGGTTCAGCTCAAAAAGGTCGTCCAAAAAGGCGACCACCGTCCTTCGCATGCCGTTCCGCCATCCCTTCCCCATCTCCCTCGGCATCCTTGTGCTGCCGTTCTGTCTTCAGGCGCAAACACCAGAACCACCAGGCCAGCCCACCGAGCTGAAGGAAATCATCATCGAAGGCAAGGCCGAGAGTTTGATCGGCGTCGCCACCTCGGCCTCGAAAGGCCAGACGAGTGCCAAGGAGCTGCTCGAAAGGCCGTTTTCGCGCCGCGGGGAGCTGCTGGAGAGCATTCCCGGCTTCATCGCCACGCAGCACAGCGGAGATGGCAAGGCGAACCAGTATTTCCTGCGCGGCACGAACCTCGACCACGGCACCGACTTCCTGATGTATGTCGATGGCATGCCGGTGAACTTCCGCAACCACGCGCACGGCCAGGGCTATGCGGATGTGAATTTCATCATCCCGGAACTGGTGGGCGAGCTGGAATACTGGAAGGGCAATTACTTTGCCCAGCATGGCGATCTCAGTTCCACCGGCGCCGCGCGCTTCAAGCTGCTGGATGAGCTGCCGCAGGGCATCCTGACATCCACTTGGGGCGAGTATGAGTTCTCACGCACGCTGATCGCGGACACGATCCAGGCCGGTACTGGAAAACTCACGGTGGCGCTGGAGCACCAGTTCTACAACGGCCCGTGGGCGCTGAATTCGGACGCCACGCGCTGGAACGGCTTGCTACGCTGGCACTGGGAGGACGGCACGGACAGGATCAACATCACCGCCATGGGCTACCAAGGCGACTGGACCTCCACCGACCAGATTCCGCAGCGTGCGATTGACGCCGGCATGATCGACCGCTTCGGCTTCATCGACCCAACGAACGGCGGCAACTCGCGGCGCTACAGCCTGGCGTTCGACTGGACGCGTGAAGAAGGCCGCACCACCACGCGGGCAAACGCGTACGTGGGCTACTATGATCTCGACCTGTTCTCGAACTTCACCTACTTCATGGACAACGCCGCCCCTGTTGGCGACCAGTTCGAGCAACAGGACCAGCGCTGGTTCATCGGCGGTGAACTGGCCCGCGACTGGCGCTTTGACGCGCTGGGCCATGAGCAGCGTTTCACGCTCGGCGTGCAGTTGCGTGGCGAATGGATGAACGGACTCGGTCTGTACAACACCATGAATCGCGACCGCTTCAACGTGGTGCGCAAGGATGACATCTTCCAGGCGACCTACGGTTTGTACTCCGAGCTGGAGTTCAAACCCACCGGCTGGCTGCGCATCATTCCAGGCGTGCGCGCGGATTTGATCCACTTCGATGTGCAGCACAGCACGCTGCCGGAAAACACCGGCACGCTTTCCAAAGGCATGGTCAGCCCGAAGCTCAGCGTCGTGTTCGGGCCGTGGGCGGACACGGAGTTCTATGTCAACGGCGGACTCGGCTTTCACAGCAACGATGCACGCGGGGTGAACATCGTCACCGATCCCTCCACGGGCGGCCCGGCCGATCGCGTGGATCCGATGGTGCGCACTTACGGCGCTGAATTTGGCATTCGTAATGAATCCATTCCGAAGATGGTGAACACGCTCTCGTTCTGGCTGATGCGCAGCGATTCAGAGCTGCTCTATGTCGGCGATGCTGGAAACACCGAACCCGGACCGGCATCCCAACGCTACGGTGTGGAACTGGCCAGCTACTGGCGGCCCACCGACTGGGCTACGGTGGATCTCGAGGCCACCTGGACGGACGCGCATCTGCGCACCGCCAATCCTTCCAGCGAGGAGATTCCCGGCTCCATCCCCTACACCGTCAATGCGGGCATCACGCTTGGCGGACCCGAAGGCTTCTTCGGCTCGCTGCGCGGCCGCTACTTCGGCCCACGCCCGCTGCATGAAACGAGCGATGTGCAGGCGCGCGAATCTTTTCAAGTGAACGCCCGCGTCGGCTACCGCCGCAAGAACTGGGAAGTCGCGGTGGACTGCCTCAATCTGATCAACCGTGCCGACAATGACATCGAATACCTTTACGAAAGCCAGCTTCCTGGCGAATTGGCTCCGGTGACAGACCGCCACATCCACCCCATCGAGCCACGCATGTTCCGCGTGTCGGTGACGTGGCGGTTTTAACGGATGGGAAAGGAGCGGGACCATCCTGGTCCCGCCTACTCCTTGAATTCCTCGCGGTCTGGAATGCGCGTGAAGGCGATTTTCGTGCCCGAAAACGTGCGCACCGTGTCCGGCGTGAAGCCGATGACCACCGAATCGCGTCCGTACTTCTGATTGATCTTGTCCAGCAGGCGGCTGAGGTGCTCGCGTTGATCTTGGGAGGCATTTTGGCCATAGGCAGCAAACAATTCGAGCTGCTGCGGCTGGGATTCCGCTTCCAGCCCCATCAGGGTCACGGAAACTTTCTTCACGCGCTGCCAGCGGGCCTGTTTCATCACGGTCTGCCACAGTTCGGCCAAAACACGGGCCAGCACGATGCTGTCGCACACGGGATCAAACTTCGTCTGCGCCTCGCAGCGCGGCCCCTCCTCCGTCCGCACGCTCAGGTGCAGATGCGTGGCACGGTAGTGCATGCGGCGCATGCGGCTGGCCGCCTTGAGCAAAAGACGCCGCGCCACAATGCCCGCCTCTGGCGGTGTGCGCAGTTCCGGGGCCAGCACATGGCTGTGTCCCAGCGTGCGATGCTGCGCCGGCGGATCATCCTCCGAGGCACCGCCATGCAGCGCATGCCAGAAGCGATCTCCGCACACACCACCCCAGGCACGGTGCAACGTCTCACGCTCCGCCTGCCACAAGTCTGCCATCGTGCGGATGCCGCAGGCATGCAGCCTTGGTTCCATGCGGCGGCCAATGCCGCACAGATCGCGCAATTCCAGCTCCAGCAGCCTTCCCGGCAGTTCTTCCGGCAATAGCACCACCAGACCATCCGGTTTCTGCATGTCCGAGGCCACCTTCGCTAAAAAGCGATTCGGCGCCAGACCGATGGAGCAGGTGATGCATTCGCCCACACGCTCGCGCAGGCCACGCTTGATGCGTTTCGCCAGATCCACCGCCGCAGGCAGCGGTCGACGCGGCGTGTCCAGCTTGCAGGCCATTTCGTCGATGGAGCAGATCACATGCACCGGAAAGTGCCGCTCTACTTCTTCAATGATCTTGTGGTGGAAATCGACATACACATCATGGCTGGCTTCGACCAGTTCGAGTTCCGGACAGAGGCGCCTTGCCTCGCCGATGTTCGTGCCCGTCTTGATGCCAAACTTCTTCGCCTCATGGCTCGCCGCGATGGCGCACGTCGAATCCGTCATCACCGGCACCACCGCCACCGGTTTGCCCCGCAGTTCCGGGTGCAACTGCTGCTCCACGCTGGCGAAAAAGCTGTTCAGATCGAGGAACAGCCAGTCCACGAGGGGCGCGGAGGATTTGGCGGTAGAAGCAGGCGGCGGCATGCCTGATTCATGCCGCAAACCACGGGCTGTTCAACAGAACAGTTTTTGAGTTGGGTGCGAGCTCCGGTATCAGATCAGCACGGAGCCGATCACAGAAGCGATGACCGTGCTGGCGACACCTGCGACCACCAGCAGGATGATGCCCGCCGTCGTGTCTTTGCCGGACACGTCCTGCAACGCTGCCACCGTGCATACCGCGACCCAAAGGGTGACAAGAATTCCGAGTGCGGGAACCAGCGTGAGTACCAAGCCCGCCTGTGCATACACCATCGCGCGGAACCATGCGGCGGGCGGCAGATCCACTTTTTGCTGCGTCTTCGCCACCCAATGCACGGCAAACACCGAACCCACCCAGCTCAACACGCGGATGACCATCAGCTTGATCGTAAAACTGGAGCCGTAACCAAACAGGCTGCCGATGCGCAGGCCGATCGTGGAGATCACGATCAACAGAGCGGCCGTGCAAATCGCCTCGGTCATCAGCGATCCACGCGACGCGGCGGCGCGGTAAACATCCTTGTGCATGAGAGCGCCGCGCACGAGCCTGCCCGCTCCCTCAATGAACGGATTCATCTGGCCGCCAGCCTGCGCAGAAAAGCTGCCGGCAATCTTGTCCGCAAGCGCGCTGGTTTGCACGCGGAACGCCCACATGGAGGTCTGCGGCGGCAACGCACAATCCACCGAGGCGGCTGCAAGCATCGCTGCAGCGTTGACACCCCCGGCGGTGCCTGTGCTCGTCGTCGCAGGAGCCGGACCGTCCTGTGGCCGGTCAGACATGCGTTCCATACGGCCATGCGGGTTGGCGCGGAAGCTGATCGTCATGCCCGACGCGGGAGGCGGAAGCACCAGTTCCTCCTCCTGCTGCGGAGCCAATGGTGGCGGAGTTGCCTGAGCCTGTCGGGCGTGTTGCGGCTCATCACGTACGATTTTGGACACCGGCTCTTGCGCAGGCATTGCCCCAGGCAAGGGCGGCGGCGCGGCGGCTCTGCGATTCGACGCACCACAACCGGGGCAGAATTTTGCCTCGTCGGCATATTGGCGTCCACATTTGGGGCAGAACATGGCGGAGAGGGGTTAAGTTTTCAAAGGTGTGCCGCAGTCAGGGCAGAAGCTGTCCTCTGGACTGGTCACACGACCGCAGGAGGGGCATGTCGTGGATGCAGCCTTGCCCTTGGACTTGGTCTTCGAGCTCTTCTTCGTCGGTGGCAAGGGCGGCGGGGCGGGCGCGGCATTCTCCGAGAGCGGTGTGTCAGCCAGCCGGATCCACTCGCTCATGGTTTTGTTCCAAACGAGCGTGGAGAGCTTCACCTCACCCTCCGTCAGCAGGTTGAGCAGCTCTTCCTCGCTCACCGGGCCATGCGATTCATCGTCCAGAGCATAGTGCCATAGCAGGGACTTCTTCGGCAGCGGTGGCGGAGCGACGTGACGTTTGACGACGGCAGCAACCTGTGCGGCGGCCGCATCACCCGCCTCTTCAAGCAGGTGATCGCGCATTCCCTGCCAGTCCATGCCGCCCTTGGGGCGGGCCTCCGCATCGACGTCGAAGTAGTCGAGAGCTTTCTCCTTGGTCGTCTGGAGGGTCGTTTCAAAGACGGTTGCTTCACTGCGCGCGCTTTCCCACACGTCTGGGGGCGGGGCCGCTGCATCAGGCGTCGCGGTGAAGCTGGGGACTTCGGCACGATGGGCGAGATCCTCCAGTTCGCTGAGGAACTGTGGCGGCACCGAGTCGAGTGAAGCCGGGCTGGTGGGGATCATGATGAGGGGAGGCTAAAGCTGACGGACGATCATTGCTCCACAATGTCCATGGAAGAGCTGGCGGTGAAACGCGAACCTTCAGGCCCGAAGGCCATGTCATAAGTCAGGGCCTGGGCACGCGCGAGGTCGAGCGGGAAGACGAGCACCTTGGGATAGGTGCCCAACACAGTGACGAGCACCTTGAGGAAGCCGGCGAGGCAGTCGCCCAAGTCGGTGGTTTCCAAGATGGACGCGGCGAGCGGCAGCGGCAGTCCACAAGTGAGCGCGGCGAGCAGGACGATGCCGCGGCAGAGCCACGCAAAGGACCAGCCCATCCAGTCGATCACCGTGTCCACGAGCTTCCAGTTGACGTTGCGCAGGCTGATGCCGCTGCGGAAGTCGGCCTTGTAGTAAGCAGACATGAGCGAGGTGCCAAACTGCTGCTTGTCAGCGTCCACATCGCCGTAAGCATCCCAATAGCGGTCAATGTCCTGCCGCAAACCGACCGCAGCGGCCTGGCCGCGATGGATGAACTGAATATCCTCGGGCGTCGCGGTGGAGCGCTTGAGATGCTTCAGGTCCATGGCGTGGGCGCACAGACCGACGTAGATGCGGTAGCCTGCCTTCTTCAATCCGGGGTAGTAGTGATCATAGCCGGCCTGGGCATAACGTTTTAAATCGGCCTCGGCGGCGGACCATGCGCTCAGTGCGCCGTTGCCGGCGGTGGCGGCTTTCTCGCGAAGCTGCTGCACGATGTAGAGTTCCTGGTCGAACTTGAACTCGAAGAGGTTCTGTTCACGCAGGTTCAGGTTGGTGAGCACGGCATCGCCGGCATCACGCGCTTTTTCCTTCAAGCGGCTGCTCTGCGTCCAGTTCGGCACATATTCGGGCTGGGTGAAGAAATAGATGATGACGTCGGCATATTTTCCCAGCAGGTAATACACGACCATGCAGGTGAACTGTATCAGGCTGACAATCCAACCGACGATGGTGCCGATGATCTTGCGTGACACGAAGAGGGCGACGTCCACACAGCCTTTGATGACGCTGAAGACGAACCAGGCGAGGAAGTTCCAGTTGCCGGCATCGAGCGACTTCTTTTGCAGGTACTGCTCCACCTCCGAGGGCAAGTTCACCAGTGTTTGGACAATGGTGCCAAGCGCGCTGGTGATTTTCTGGCAGGCGGGCGCGATGGCATCGATCCAGCCGACGCCATTGGTGGCGGGCTGCACATTGGCCGGATCCTGACCCGCCTGGAAGAAGCCGGAAAGCGCCTCGTGATGGCTGATGGCACCGCTTTTGCAGCCGTCTTTGTAGATCTCGAAGACTGAGGCGATGGTGCCATCCAGCAAGTTCATCGAGCGGCGGAGGTTCGACTGAGTCTGCGTGTCGAAGCGGCCTTGGACCCAGGCGAGATTGGACTCGACGGCGCTGGTGGCCTGGGGGGCGGACTGGCGGACGCGCTCGCCGAGATTGAACGCCCGCTGCATGCGCGGGGTGTTGATGGCGCCCAGCGCGCCAAGATCGGCAACGGCACCAGTGGCACCGTCAATGGCGGCGCTCATGGAACGATTGAGTTGATCGATCTGATTCTGGGTGGGACCGCGCAGGTTGTGCTGCATGTTGTCGGCCACTTGGTTGAGGCGCTCGCGCACTTGATTGGCCCCGAGTCCAAGAGAGTCGATGTCGCGGCAGTCGCGCTCGAGCTGATGCAGGGCCGCATCGTCAAGCTGGCGTCCGTCGATCGCACGGTCCACCACCCGCATCTGCGAGGAGAGGGTGGAGTTGGCATCGGTGATGACGCGATGACCGAACTCCTCGGCGCGTTTGGCACATTCGCTGTCCACGAACTCGCCGAGAGACTCGATCATCTTGCCATTGAGCTTGGGCGCTTCATCCAAGTGCCCGGCAAGAGTCATCATCCTGGCGCCGAGCTGGGTGGAAACGTCGTCGATCTGGCGGTTGATGTCGTCGATGTTAGGCACGTGGAGTTCAGCGGCCCTCTCCTGGAGTTTGATCAACTTCTCGCGGAGCTCCCGCACCTCTTTGGTGACACTTCGGATGGAATCCGTGAGAGCGTTCAGCGCGTTGCGCGCCTCTCCATACAAACGACGCGCCTCATTGGCTTTTGCGGTCAGGCTGGCAAGCCGCTGAGACGCTTCTTCGACGGCCCGGGTCAGCACATTGCCAGCGCGACCCATGGGCCGCCGTACGCCCATCCAAATGCTGCCGCGCGCGAGCTGGGTGTAGCTCCATTGAAGGAACTCGCCGCCTTTCTTGGTGGCTCTCTCCATGGTCTCGCTGGCGAACCTGCTGACGCTGCTCGGATCGATCAACGGCCGGGTGAGCGCATTGGGACCGATGGCATCGAGCGCGGCTTTGCGCGCGGAGAAGGCGATGCCAAACATCTTCTGAATCGGCACCATAAGCTTGCGCAGGCCGATGACATCGAAGAACGCATTGATGAGATTGTCCTTGAAGCGGTCGAAGGTCAGCTTGTGCAGTTCAAACGCGCGCACCATGTCCGGGCAGGTCTTGGCGGTGGCGATCAGATAATCGGCGATGGCCTCCAACGTGCTGATGATGGAATCCGCGTTGGTGATGAGTTCTTCCTGCGTGCTGTCGCCAAAATAAGCACAGGCTTCGTTGAAGTACTTCTGCACCACGGCGGGCAGCGACCCCGCGCTATCGTTGTCGGCGTTGAGCACGGCCAGGGCGGTGTTGGTGTCCTTGCTCTTGTTGTCGATGTCGATGAGCGCGAAGGCGATGTTGGGATGGATCGGCATCTCCGGCTTGTTCACCAGCTCCTTCGGTTCACCCGAGTGCCGGATTCCAGGTTTGAAGTCGATGGGATAACGTGCGGGCGATGTGTCGATGGCACCGCTGCCACCGGCGGGCGCGCTGGAGGCATCTCCGGCAGGCGCGCCTTCCATGGGGATCACTTCGGCAGTGCGCTGGCCGTCTTTGGGCAGTTCGGCGCTCTTGCGGAAGAACCATTTGCAATGACGCAGTCGAAAAGTCTTCGGACTGCCGTGCCCGGTCGCTGGATTGACCTGATCGCCGCCAGGAACCGGGTGCGGGAACGAAGGCTCGAACACGAACTTGCCACCGTTGCGGAACAGCAGCCGGTATTCATGCCAGTCTTCGATCTCGATCTTGATCCCTTTGACCTCCTGTTCGGTCGGGATCTTCGGACGATTGGCCGGATTGCCACGCCCCCCCTCCCAGGCACTATCTTCGTAAGAGTAGTGGAAAGGCAGCTTGAAGCCCTCGGCTTCGATGAAGGGCGCCCAGTCAAAGTTGAATGAATCCGCAGGCTCGTCGTTGGGATGCGCATCACTGCGGATCTTTCTGCCGCGCTTGCCGTCGGCGTTCTGCTGGTAGAGATCGAAATCGCCGTAGTAGAGGCCTGGCTTGGACTGGAAGAACAAATTCTCGTCGCGCGGCAGGTAGTGGAGGTGAACCTCGCCTTTTTCCTCCACGATGAACACGCCGTCGGCATCGCTCTCTTTGTCCTTATAGATCACCTTGCCTGGCCGGTGCTCAGCACCGCTGTAGCGCTGCTCCCACTCGACCTTCAAGCCGGGCGGCATGAAGCGTTTGTTACCAGAGCTGTCGAGGCAGTAAATCTCCAGCACCACGGGCATGCCTTCCTTCAACTGCGGTTCGTGCGCGAAGTGGAAGGGCACCAGATCGAGGTCGGGCTCCTTCACGCGCACCAGCCAGTGTGACTTGGTCAGGATGAGCGGGATCTCGCGCAGTGCGAGTGGTGCCTTGGCTGGCGGATTCAAAAGCGGTCCCAGCTCGTGGCGGTGCTGCTTGATCGAGTGCGCCGGGTAGGCATGCACCCGCAGCGTGGTTTCGATTTTCTCCTGCTGGAGCAACGGGTGATCCTCGGGCAGCGGCTCCATCCACCACTTGGTGTCGATGCGCCTGCGGTCGGGATCATCCCAAGGCTGGGGGACACCTTTGATCACTTTGTCGTCGAGTTTGTGATCCGGGGACAAGTATTGAGTGAAGTCCGCTTCGCTGGGGCTGTAGGTGCCGTCGGGCAGACGCTTGTCCAGGTCCAGGCTGAGCATGAAGCCATGCAGACCGGTGCCGTCCAGCGGCAGTTCGATGGGCTTGTCCATCACCGACTCGCCGTCGGTGCATTCCTTGCCCTTGTCATCCTTGACCAGAGCCTGCCACTCCCAGTGGATGGCGTTGAAGTTCACGGTCAGTTCGGCATCGCGATAAACGTACGGCGGCAGATTCGCTTTCCCTTCCTGCTGAATGCCGATGTGAAAGCGAAACGGCAGCTTCTTCGGTGGCGCGGCGGCTTTCTCGACCGATCCCCATGCGGGCTCCGCGCAGATCTTCTCCACATCGAGTTCCACGCGGAGTTCGACGATGCCCTGGTCTTTCTTGCTCCAGTCTTCCGATCCCGTCCGAATCTTCATCGGACACACAGACGGACCGGGCGCAGGCCCGCTGCTGCCGGGTGGCGGTGCAGGCGGCAGCACCTCGATGGTGCCGGAGTATTTCACACCGTCCGTCTTGAGTTGAAGGTGCCGGCAATCCTTCATCGACGGGTCGTCCACATAGTCCTCGAAGTCCGCATCGAAATTGATTTCGATTTGCTTCGGCGGCTGTTGCAGCTGTTTGCGCTGACGTGCCATGGGGAGTGAGTGGAGAGGTTAGGCGAGGACTTCGATGTCCACCTTCAGCGGCGGATCGAGGTCAAGGGTGACATCGCCATGCATCGGCTGGCCGTCGGCGGTGGCTCCGGCGACGGTGACAATGACCTTCGCGCCCTCCTCGATGTCCACGTCGGGACTCGGGGGCGTACAGGCGAGCAGCACTGCTTTGTAACCGCTGTGGGCTTGGGTGGAGTTGATGGACATCCAGCCGGCATATTTGCTGCCGCCGAAGGTGAAACTGATCGCGTTGGTCAGGCCCTGCGCGTTCACACTGGCCTTGCTGCACATGACCTTCGCGTACATCCACAGGCGATCCTCACCATCGGCGCCGAGGGAGGTGCGCTGGTCTTCGGTGCGGATGTCCATGGTGTATTGGGTGGGCTCCTCGCCGTCCGGTCCGGGCTTGCCCGGCTGCTGAAACACGAGCGAGCCGTTCACCAGCACATTGATCGCTGTCGCCGTCGTGCCGGCGATGGTCTCAGCCCAGCCAGGCGTGCGCAAGCCGTCCTCGATGCGCGTGAAATCGTCGGCGAAGTCGTGGGCGAAAAGAACCGCCGAATCACCGAGCCACATGGCGGCGATGAGCCCCAGCAACACCCAGCCGGGGGTGGCGGCGGTGAGGTTGCGCATACCGCCCGCGCCCCCCCCTGGGATGCGCAGCAGGATGTAGGGAAGGATGGTGCCCCAGGCGATGCTTTTATGCATCAGGGGATAGTTGCTGTGGCCCTGTTTGTAAAAGTAGTGGGCTAAAAAATACGGCAGTGCGAGCGCGATGCCGATCAACACCAGGCGCGGGATGTGTTTCGTCAACGCGTAAACCGGCGCCAGCAGGGCGTCGATCGGCTTGCGCAGAAAAATCACTGCGGCGGTGAAACCCAGGATGTAGAGCTGCGTGAAGCCATCCCTGCCCGCATTCGGATCCAGCGTCGTCCAGAAATGCCAGCCGAACGCGCTGAGAGCGGCGCCAACGATGGCGGCGGCATCCCAGCGGGAAAAACCGAAGATCTTTTTCTCCGCGCCTGCCGGTGCCACGCTGGCTGCTGCTTGTGTCGGCGCATCTCCAATGGTTGCGCCACATCCAGGGCAAAACTTGCCCTGTGGCGGCAATTCCCGTCCACATTTCGTACAGCGGCCCATGAAGCAGGAGTAAAAAGAATCCCCCGCGCGGTAGCAAGCCTGTTTTGCAGTTTTATTTGAAGTCGATGATGCGCCCCAGCCCGTGTTCATTGCCTAGCCAGAGCGTGCCATCGCCATCTTCGAGCATCACCTTGATCTCGTTGCCAGGGAGCCCTTCGTTCAGCGTGAGCCGACGCCAGTTTGTGCCGTCCAGAATGGCGACGCCTTCGAACTCGGAGCAGAACCACAGACGTTGCTCCGTGTCTTGAAAAAGCGACCGGATCTTGGACCGGCTCAGTCCCCGAATTTCAAAGGGAGCAGAGAGCCTGCCGTTCTCGAATCGATACGCCGCGCCACCCGCGCCGAAACCACAGGCGATCCACAAAGTGCCCTGATGATCCTCGCGGATGTCATTGACGGCCGGATGCGCCAGGCCGGAAGAGGCATCGAACAGCGTCCACTTCTCACCCTCGCGCCGCCACAGCCCCGGTGCCTCCGGTTCCTTCGAGGCGAACCACAGCGCTCCGTTCTTGTCTTCATAGATCGTGTCCACCATCGGCAGGCGCAGCCCTTCCTTCTCGCCAAACCATTGCCATTGATCTGCGGTCAAACGCCACGCGCCCAGCGTCGCACCGATCCACATCGCGCCATCGCGTGTGCGTCGCAGCGCGGTGATGGGGCCGGTGTCCGCTTGCGAGGGCGGCAGCAGCTTGTCGAGCTGCTGCCCGTTCCAACGAAACACACCCGCCTTGCAGCCGATCCACAACGTCTCACCTTCCACAATCAGCGCACGCACGGCGCGCAGATCGCGCGAGCGCAGCGGGGTGTCGATGAGCGCAGCGCTCTTGCGATCGATGGCGAACAATCCTTCGCGTCCACCCGCCCAGAGTGTGTCGCCCTGCAACGCGAGCGTGCTGATTTCATTCGGCGGCGAGATCAGCAACCAGCCTTCGGGCCTTTGCGGGGCGGGAAGCGTCAGCCTTGCAAACAACAGCACGGCGAGCACACCCGCCGCTGTCTGGCCCACACCGATGAGCGTCCGCCGCATGAACGGCCAGCCGCGTTCATGCTCCCCGGCGGTGCGATCACCTGCCGGAGGTTGCAACCACCAGCGCAGGGTACTGATGCTGCCGAGCGCGCATGCGATGATGGCCAGCGCGATCAGCCCGCGCTCCGCGTACACGCTGCGCTCCAGTCCGAGGTCGGCAAGGATGAATGCGGCGGTCGTCATCGTTTCACCGCGCCCCGTGCCGTGTATCCCAGCGCAAGCCCGTAGGCGATGTGGCCGATGATGCTGATGCTGAGGAAGGGCCAGTCCAGTTTCACCCGCAGCATGGAAGGATAAGTGACGATCATCGCCGCCTCCAGCACCAGGCTCCACACCACCGCCTGCCAGATTTTGCCACGGCCAAACGCCAGCGTGAACATGATCGCGAACGTCAGGCCGTTCCAGGTGTGAAACAGCCAGCCCACGGTCTTGGTGAGCGGCGTGTCCACATCGGATTTCAGGATGAGCAGGCCGAAGACCTCGATGGCGCGGAAGGGATTGAACGGCACCATGCCGCTGAGCATGATCAGCCAGCGAATCACATCGTAGGCGATGAGGCCCATCAGCCCCGCGAAGGCCCCGCCCCACACGCGCTGGAGAAACACCTCGCGTCCCTGGATGCGTCTGCCTGCTATCATCGCGGCCAGCAGCACCACCGTGAGCGGTGTCATCACGATCACCGTGAAGGCGAGATGCACCCCGGCGAATGCATGCAACAGCAGTGCCACGCCGCTGAGAGATGCGGTGATGACGCCCACCGCGAGGAGCCATGTCTTGGGAGAGGAATTTTCTTCCATTGCGGCCAGCGTGCCAAACCGAGCGCGTCATGTCCAGCATCGTTTGGAGGATGCGTGCTTGCATTGATCTGGCGGCCTGCTCACAATCCGCGCCGTCATGAGCACGAAACTCAAACAATGGGGCGCGGTCTTCATCGCCTACGGTGTCATCGCACTGGTTCTGCCCTCGGTGACCGGGATGCAGTTGAAGATCTTCAACGTCTTTGGCGAAAACAGCACCGCAGCGGCCATCGCCGCCATCGTCATCGGCGGTGTGATGTGGTTGATCGGCATGGGCAGTGGCGGACAAACTGCCGTGGCCGGTCAGGCAATGGCGGACGCGGCCCCCGCCCCTCCGCCACCGCTGCCCAATGTGCACATGGCCGCAGTCCCGCGCCTCTGCCCGAAGTGCGGCGCTCCCGCCACGCCTGCTGACAACTTCTGCATGCAGTGCGGCACACCGGTCGCGCCCGCAGCGCAGCCGCAGATCACGCCCGCGGCCCCACCACCGGCACCGGCCACCAAAAAGGGCGGCGGCGGCTGTTTCAAGATCGGCTGCCTCGGCCTCGTGGTTCTCATCGTCGCTGTGGTTGGCTTGTTGTTCTTTGGCGGCGGCATGGGCACCTACACCGCGCCACCGCGCAATGCGCCCTCCGTCCCGCCACGCATGGCCGGCACCTTGACCGAGTTCCCGGTGGACCCGGCGGCCACGAACCGCATGGAGCCGACCAGCGTCGTCAGCCAGTCCTTCGAGCCAGGGGCAAGCTCTTCCGTCGCCGCGCAGCCAAACACCCTGCCGCCCGGCCTCAACACCAGCAGCATCCCGCAGTCGGCCACCACGATGACCTCCACCACCTACCGCAGCGATCCCTCCTCCACCCCGGTGAACGTGCATGTGCTGCAATCGAACAATCCCAACGTCGCCGGTCAGTGGGCGCAGGGTGTGGCGCAGAGTTCCGGCGGCCAGTTGCAGGGCACGCGCCTGCAGAGTCCACAGGGGCAAACCTACCAGGGCTGGTCCGTGCGTTCGGCCACGATCCTTGTTTACATCCTCGTCAATTCCAACACCGGCAACATCGTCATTCTCTACACCCCTCAACCGGCCGGCTTCGAAGCCACTCAGCGCCTCGCCGGCAGCGTCGGCAACGGCCGCGGCATCATCGATTACCCGCAGGTGGTGGACACCTTCGGCGCGCTGCCCGCCTACCCGCCACCGGGCTACAACATGACGAACATGGCCAACTTCAACGGCAGCGAGCTCACCTCCTCGCTCACTCAGGCGCAGAGCGGCATGGACCCGCAGATGGTGCGGGCCCTCGGCCAGATCTTGCAGTTGATCCGCATGCTCATTCCCGAGCGCGGCACCCTGGCGCAGTACCGCAATGCCCAGGGTCAGGAAAAAGGCCTGCTCATCGGCAACTACGGTTCCATGCGCAAGGCATCCATCGCCTACCGCGTGCTGTCCTGGACCTTTGGCCTCGCCATGAAAAGCTCCCGCGCTGCCGGCTTCGAGGCCCTGACCTTCTCCGACTCCGGCGGCAAGGCCATGATCTTCCAAAAAGGCCCCTACATTGGCCTCACCGTCGTCCCCGGCACCTCGCCTGACTCCGATCTCGCCGACTTCGCCCGCAGCGTGCAGTTTTGAGCGCCCCTTTCCCATGCCTGCCCGGTTCATCCTGCGATCCGTGAAACGGCCTCCCGTTTCCCCGCCTCAGGACGTCTTTAAATCATTCAGCAGTTGAATTGTTCTATAATTTCCATAAATAGTCCGTCATGCAGCTCTCTGCGTCGGCGTCCTCCTTCTCTCCCCAGCCCCTGCTCACCCCGGCCGAGTCTCTGTTTCACGCCTGCTTGGAAAACCTCTCCTACCAGCGCTGTCACATCCAATGCAAACCGCGCCTCGCGGAGCTCCTCCACTACGAAAGCCTCTCTGGCTTCCACAAGATCTGCCAGCGCCACATCGACTTCCTCATCTACCGCAAAGAGGACTGGCAGCCCATGCTCGCCATCGAGTTCGAAGATGAGAACCCCGACAAGCTCGCGAGCAAGTTGCGTGACCGGACGCTGGTGAACGAAGTTTTCCACGCCACTGGGATCCCTCTCCTGCTGGTTCAAGCGAAGGAAATCTATCAGATGGAGACCCTCGCCCACAAACTCACCGCCGCCTGGCAGGAGCGCTGTGTCGCCTTGGCGGCCACACCTCCGCCCGCCCCGGCAGGCGATACCAGGTCTCTGACCCAGCCACTGGAATCCCCCGCGCCCAAGAACCGCCTGAAGAAAGCGGCGGTGCATTCACTTCTTGGCTGATCGGCCGCCCTGGCTTCCAAGCACCCGTCGGGCCACTGGGCACACACGGCCTGCGTGCGTCTTGTGGATGGCTCGCCTCGCCTAAGCCTACCCTTAACCCGCCTGCGTTGACTTCATCTCCTGGGACCGGGAGCTTTCCTCCGATCATGAAAGCACGCTCCCTCCTCCCCATCCTCCTGCTGGTTCTGCTGACCCTCGGATCCGCCTCGATCCAAGCCGCCGTCGTCTTCTATTCCGACCGCGCCTCTTGGGAAGCTGCCGCTGGCGGCGGTGTGGGCGACATCGTGGACAACATGAATTCCGGCACCTACACCGCAGCCGCCCTCAACCGTGGCTCCTACGTCATCACCGGCGAAGCCTACGGCTTCTTCCCCAACGGCAATCCGGTCAACGCCATCGATGGTAGCGGCTACCTGCGCCTCTTTCTCGATGCCACCAACGACACCACCTTCACCTTTGCCTCACCCATCCAAGCGTTTGGCTTCGACGTGCATCCTGACGGCACCAACCTCGTCGGCCCCACCGTTCTCGTCGCTTTCGACGGCTCCCCCGCCACCACCTACACCCTGCCCACCTCCAATGTGAACGGCTTCCGCGGCTTCATCTCCGACACCTCGCTCACCTCCTTCACCCTCACCAGCACCCAGGACGCTTTGCATGGCGTGGACAATCTCGAAGCCTACACCGCCGCTGTTCCCGAACCCTCCCGCGCCCTCCTGCTCCTCCTCGGCGGCATCACCTGCCTGTTCCGCAGACGCAGAGGAGTTTGCAGTTGTTGACGATGGTTGACGGTTGTTTGCCGTGGTTGGGAATCGTCCTCGTTGGGTGAGTCGTCGCTTAAAGGTGAGGCACTACCACCTCATCACTCCATCACTCCTAACTTCTCCCCATCTCTACTTTCTGCTTTCCCATTTCAGCTTTTCAGTTTCTCAGTTTCTCAGCCTTTCCCCTCTCATCGTCCGGAAAAACACCCCGGAACCACCGGGCTGCTTTTCATCGGTGTCATAATAGATCGTGCCGAGCGTCTCGCTGTCGATCTCCACCGTGCGCGGGCAGGCACGTCCGCCGATGGGGCGACCGGGGTTGTAGAACTCCACGGGATGCTCCAGATCCCAGGTCTGTCCATCATCGCGCGAGACGATGAGGTTGATCACGTCACCGCCGATGCCCGGCCCGACGATTTGCGAGGCGAGCAGCCAGCCGTTGTTCAGGCCCATCATCTCATGACGCCAGCCTTGCGTGAAGACATCCGGGAAGGGCTTGATGGCCTGCCAGGTCTGGCCGCCATCGGTGGAGCGCCGCCCTTTGCCGCTGATGAGCGTCCCGACAGGCGTACGCACGAACGGCACGAGACCGTGGCTCGTCCCGTCGCCAAAGGCGGTCTCCTTTCCGGTCTTCGGATCATAGCGCACCGTGCGGTCGGCCAGCGGCAGCAGCCACGCCGTCGGCGACAACTCGACGATTGGATGACGGATGACGCTGTGAATCTTCGGGTCGGCATTTTTCGCCAGATTCACCGGCGCGCTCCACGTCAGGCCGTCGTCGCTGCTCAGCGAATAGGCGACGTAGCGCGACTTCACCTTTTCCTCCGGCGCAAACCACACATTCCAGCAGTGCAGCAGCCGGCCGTCGGACAACGTGGTCAGCGAACCCGGGTAAATCGCGATCTTGTCCGTCGGCGGAAACAGCGTGGGCGGCGACCACGTCCTGCCACCGTCCGTCGAACGGGTGATGAGATGCGGCATGTATTCCTTCTTGCAGAACGTGGCCACCAGCGTGCCCTTCGTGCTGCGGCATAGCGCCGGATGAATGTGTCCGCTGACGCCTGTTTCAATGCGCACGGGAGCAGAGAGTCCTGTCTCTTGGCCGGACACAGTAGAGCAGACCCAGAGCAAGGCGGCGACAAGCCATGCTGCTGAAAAGCTTCCAGGCGAATGACCCACGGGGAGTGATGGTTGGCGGTGCATGAGTTGGACAAGTACGTCGCGAGCAGGGCGTACTTCATTCTACGACCACAAACCACATGACAACAAAACATCGCATTTTCACAACCAGCTTCGCGAGTGTCTATCCCTACTATGTCGCAAAGGCAGAAAAGAAGGGGCGCACCAAGGCAGAAGTGGATGCCATCATTTGCTGGCTGACAGGCTACAATCAGAACGAGTTGGAAGGACAACTGAAAGAGCAGACGGATTTTGAAACCTTCTTCCAGGAAGCTCCCAATCTGAATCCTTCCCGCGCTTTGATCAAAGGTGTCGTTTGCGGCGTCCGGGTGGAAGACATTCAAGAGCCGACGATGCGGGAAATACGTTACCTGGATAAATTGGTTGATGAACTAGCCAAGGGGAAGTCGATGGACAAGATTTTGCGGGTCTAGTCTTGGTACCGCAGCGAACCGCTGGCTGTTGGACCGGGAGTGACGTTCATCGCAGCGGCGGCACCCACGAATCATGGGACCTCCCTGAGGGATCTCCCGGACAGGCGGAGAGATTTACGGAGTTCCTTTCGTTCACACTTCTCTCGTCAACATGTGGTTGGCACCTCTTTATCTGCCATGAAACACCTCTCCACACTGGCGATCACCCTCTTCGTGGTCGCGACGGCAACCGCCGCCGACTGGCCCACGTATCGCGCCGACGCTCAGCGCAGCGGCTACACCTCGGAGCAATTGCCGCGCGAACTGTCGCTAGCTTGGAGCTACCGACCGCTGCACGGCCCGAACCCCGCGTGGCCGCGCGACGACCGCATGATGTTTGATCGCGCGTTTGATGTCACGGTTTCGGGGTCGCTGGCCTTTTTCGGCAGCTCTGAGGATGGCCGCGTGGCGGCACTCGATACCGCCACGGGCCGTGAGCGCTGGTCGTTCTTTACCGACGGACCGGTGCGCTTTGCGCCCACCGTGTGGAAGGACCGCGTCTTCGCCGCCAGCGACGATGGGTATCTCTACGCGCTGTCGATGGCCGATGGGCGGTTGATCGATCGGTGGCGCTGCGGGACGACCGACGAGATGATCCTGGGCAATGGTCGCATGGTCTCGCGCTGGCCGATGCGAGGAGCGCCGGTGGTGTATGACGACATCGTGTACTTTGCGAGCGGCGTGTGGCAGTCCGGTGGCATCTTTATTCGTGCCCACGATGCCGCCACCGGGAAAGAGGTGTGGCGCAACGACGAGGCGGGCAAAATTTACATGCCGCAACCCCACGGCGGTGCCAACGCGGAGAGCGGCGTCTCGCCGCAAGGGTACTTCGTGGCCACGGCGGAGCAACTGCTCGTGCCCACCGGCCGCGCCGTGCCGGCGGGTTTTTCGCGCCGCACGGGCGAGTTCAAGTATTACCAACTCCAGGCAAATGGCCGCGTGGGTGGCACTCTCGCGGTGGCGATGGGTGAGAGCTTCTACAACGCCGGCAACGCCTATGACGTGAAGACCGGCGATCTCCGGGCCAAGCTCGGCGCGGGCACGGTGGCCGCCATGCCAGGCGGGCTCGTGAATGGCACGGCCACCGGCGTCAAGGTCGTGCGGCTCGTCGAGAAGGAAGCGCCAGATCGCAAAGGCAAAATGGTCAAACAAGTCGCTCACGAAGTCGATTGGAGCGCGGACAAGATCGATGGCAGCTCGGCGGTGATCGTGGCGGGCAAAACCATTTTCGCAGGCGGTGGCACCACGGTCACCGCCATCGATACGGAATCGCGCCAAAAGGTCTGGTCTGCCGAAGTCGATGGCGCTCCCTTGGGTTTGGCGGTCGCTGGCGGCCGGTTGTTTGTCAGCACGGACCGTGGCACGATCTACGCCTTTGATAGTGGGAAGCATGAATCGCCTGCGGTGATCCAGGCAACGCCGCAGGCCGTTGTAGTCGATGATTTCTTCCAAAAAGCAGCGGACGAAATCATCGAGCAGACCGGCGTGAAGGATGGCTACTGCCTGGATCTGGACTGTGGCGACGGCAGTCTGGCGCTGGCCCTGGCCGCAAAAACGAATCTGCAAATCTATGCGATGAGCGCTTCGGCCGATGACGTCGCCAAAGTGCGCAAGCGCGTGAGCGAGGCCGGTTTGTACGGAGTGCGCATCACCGTGCATCAAGGCGATCCAAAGGCGCCACGCTACGGGAAGTATTTTGCCGACTTGGTGGTGTCGTCGCTCTCACTGCGGGAAGGGCCGATGGCCGCAACAGCCGAGAATCCGCCGGCCGTACTGCGTCCGTATGGGGGCCAGCTTTGCTCCGGCCCGCCCGGGGCGATGAAGGTCGTGACGCGCGGAGCCCTCGCCAACACCGGAAGTTGGACCCACCAATATTCGGACCTGGGCAACACGAGCTGTTCGACCGACGACGTGGTGAAAGGTCCGCTGCGCGCGCTGTGGTTCCGCGATGTCGATCTCGAACTGCCGCAGCGCCACGGTCGCGGACCGGCGCCGCTGTTTTACGAAGGACGAATGTTTGCCGAAGGGCTGCACGAACTGCGAGCGGTCGATGCCTACAATGGTCGCACCCTCTGGACGTTCGCGCTGCCGGATGTGCTAACTTCCTACAATCAGGATCACCTTTCGGGCACCGCGATCACCGGGAGCAATTTCTGCGTCGCGGGAAAGCATGTGTTCGTGCATGACAAGAAGAACTGCTACAAGCTCGACACTGCCACTGGCGAAAAAGTCGCCGTGTTCCCAGCCCCGCCTCAGGTGGATGGCACGCCCGGGGTGTGGGGCTACATCGCTTGCGATGGCGAGACGCTGTTCGGTTCGCTGGCCCGGGCGGAGGTGAAAGTCCGCCACAATTGGAAGGCGGCCGACATGAACGAGCTGCTCAGCGAATCGTCGGCCTTGTTCGCGATCGACCCGGCCACGGGCAAACTGCGGTGGCGCTACGACGCCCAGCAGTCGATCCGTCACAACGCCATCGCCATCGGCTCGGGTCGCGCCTATTTGATCGACCGTCCCCTCGCCGCAGGTGACACATGGGACCCTCGTGCCGACGCCAAGACGAAACCGCCGGTGATCAAGCAGGCGCCGGGTCTCCTGGTGGCAATCGACATCAAGACCGGCAAGACGGCGTGGACGAACGACGACGACATCTTCGGCACACTGCTGGCCTATCAGGCCGATCAAGACTCCTTGCTCATGAGCTACCAATCCACACGCTTCAAGCTGCCGTCGGAAGTCGGCGGCCGCATCGCGATGCATCGCGGAGCCACGGGTGAGCGAGTGTGGGCCAAAGACGCGACCTACACCACCCGCCCGCTGATCAATGGCGGCACGATCTATACCCAAGGCGGTTCGTGGGACCTGGCGACCGGCGCGGATCGGCCATTCGAGTTCAAGCGCTCGTACGGTTGCGGTCAACTCGCCGGCTCAAAGCACATGCTGCTCTACCGGTCGGCCACCTTGGGTTATCTGGACCTCACGCGCGGATACCCGGAGGATTTCGGCGGCATCCGCCCCGGCTGCTGGATCAACGCGCTGCCCGTCGGCGGGCTGGTGCTTCTGCCCGACGCCTCGGCCGGCTGCTCATGCAGCTACCAGAACCGCTCATGGATGGCGCTCGAAGGGAATTGGTAGTCGGTGGAAGGAATCAGGAACAGGTGCGGGCAAAGTGTTGAGTTCAGAGCCTTTTCTCGTTCACTGCCCAATGCCCTCCTCCTCCCGCGTTCGTTACCGTGTTGTCGGCTTCATGCTGGCGCTCGGTGCCGTCACCTATCTCGACCGCGCGTGACCCTCAGCGGCGAGCCACCGGCGTCACTGGGTCGTTTGCTGGCCGATTCCGCGTTGAAAACTGCGGGCTGACCAGCCGGAAAATAATAAGGAAGACAGTTCCAGGCTCTTATTTCACGTCCTCACTTCTGGCGAAATAATCGGATTAAGCTACGGTGCGTCATGGGAAAAGACCATTATGTGCCCAAGACGTATTTGCGCGGATTTACGCCGGAGTATCGTCGCGGTCGGAACGGAGGGGAGCTCGCTGTCTACCGGCCCGGTTGCAAGGATGGCAAGAAACTGAGCATCAAAGGCTATGTGGCATGTGAGCCTGACTTTTACGGCTGTCATCCTTTGGACAAAAATTGGTCGACCACGATTGAAGACAAGTGGCCTGGTGTTCGAAAGGGAATTAAGGATGGAAACATTGACACAGCGCTGCTGGACAACTTGTTTTCATTCGTCAGCGCCCAACTCCTGCGAACTCCTTCGTCAATGGATCGTTTGGCCCGCATCCTCAACTACGAGAACGCCTCAGTTAAGGAAATCGAAATAGAAGGACGCAAGTCGAAAGCTTTGTTTATGGGTTACGCCAATACTCAGGACGTGCTAAAACACGTTGAGGCACTTTGGCCGGAAGTTCGACGTGATTTGGAATACTCATACCAATGGACTGTGCTACGGGCCACAGGCACGAACGCATTTTTGACGAGTGACAATCCGTGCTCCATGGATTCGTACGGAAGCATCCTCATGCCTGTCGCCCTTGACTTGACCCTCTTCGGATTTCGGACTGCGTCGTCCGCTGCACCCATGGGGCACATAACGGTCGCCCGTGAGACTGTTGATGATGTAAATGAACGCATCGTTGGTGCATGTGATTCGTTCATTTACTCTCATGAATTGTCGGATGACGTAGGCTCCTTTGTGGTTCAACACTACAGGGCCAAGGATATCATGGAGTCGGGTCGCGCTTTCAAGAACGGCGCAACTTCTTTGAGTGAGGAAGAAATGATTCACATGGTAAAGCGCTTTGAAGATCTTCGGAAGAATCCCTGAGACTGTCCACTTCGACACAGATGCGTGAGCGCTGGTTGAATACCGGGCATTTTCTCGTTCACTGCCCGATGCCCTCCTCCACCCGCGTCCGCTACCGTGTTGTCGGCTTCATGCTGGCTCTCGGGGCCGTCACCTATCTCGACCGCGCGTGCATCGCCACGTTGTCGCCGGACATCCGGCGGGATCTCGGGCTGAGCAAGGATCAGATGAGCTGGATCTACAGCGCCTTCGCCATCGCTTACGCAGCGTTTGAGATTCCGACGGCCTGGTGGGCTGACCGCATGGGTACGCGCCGAGTGCTCACGCGCATTGTGGCGTGGTGGTCCGTGTTTACGATGGCCACCGCCGCCGCCTGGAATTTCTCATCGATGCTGGTCATCCGCTTTCTGTTTGGTGCCGGTGAGGCCGGCGCTTGGCCGAACATGGCGCGGACTTTCTCCCGCTGGATCCCGCGATCCGAACGCGGCACGATCCAGGGCATCTTCTTTGCCGCCGCACATGTCACGGGAGGATTGACGCCGCTGATCGCGCTGGCGGTGGCGGGCCTGTGCGGATGGCGCTGGACGTTTGTGCTCTTTGGTGTGCCCGGCATCTTGTGGGCCATCGCCTGGCACCGTTGGTTCCGGGATGATCCCGAGCAACATCCTGCGGTGAATCCGGCGGAACTGGCAAAGATCGTCGCAGGCCGCGATCAAAGCACCGGGCTACACGAAGGCTGGGCTTATTGGAAGCAATTGCTGAGGCACCGCAATACCCTGCCGCTCTGCCTGATGTATTTTCCCAACAGCTTTGGCTTCTACTTCTGCATCACCTGGCTGCCGGATTATCTCCGGGAGCAGCACGGCTTTGATGCGATGCGGCTGGGCTTTTTCTCCGGCCTGCCGCTCCTGCTCAGCATCGTGGCGGACCTGCTCGGCGGACTGGCCACGGATGCCGTCACGCGGCGCTTTGGATTGCGCCTCGGGCGTGCGGGCGTCGGTGCCGCCTCCTACCTCGTCGCTGGCTGCGCCATGCTTTTAGCGACGACCACCACGCATCCAGAACTCGCGGCGTGGTGCATCGCCACCGCGGTGGCGGCCAGCATGTTCACCCTCGGCGCCTCCTGGGGAACGGTCATCGACATCGGTGGCAGTCATACGGGCGTGGTGGGCGCAGCGATGAACACCAGCGGCCAGATCGGCAGCGTGATTTGTCCGCTGATCGTGATCTGGTTGCAACAACACTACGACTGGAATGCTCCCCTGTATCTCATCGGCGCCCTCTTCCTGGTGGGAGCCGTCGCCTGGGGCTTCATCAATCCGCACCGGAAGATCTTCGAATAGCTGAGGTGGTAGGGCGCGTGGTCCCCCACACGCCGGGATGACGGCGGCTGGGGGCCAGCCGCCCTACCCCGGAGGAACGTGAGACAGGCAGTCTGTGTCACAAACTGGAGTGGTCCGCACATTCCATGTGCGGTTCAGACTGCCGCACACGGAGTGTGCGGACCACATCGGCTTTGCCGACTTTGGAACCCGGGGTAAGAGCGCCGATCTACAGAGCGGCCAGGGTCTTGCGTCAGGCGTATCCTCGAGTGCGAGAAGCCCGCTACCGCCGTGAAGGCAGGAAGCCGGCCGGGTGAACGGCTTCTGTCCAAAGGCTGTCCAAACCTTCACACGGAGTTCCACGAGCGAACTCGTTCCGCCGGAACCGGCGTTCCCGACCATCCCAACCCTGATCCCCCTTTCGATCATGTCCGCCCTCCCCATGACCGCCCCCTTCGGCCTCCCGCCACCGCCGCCTTTGCCCAAGGCCCCGGCGCCGGGGGCTGCGCCCGCCGCGCGCTTTCCCACGGTGCGCGAGTGGAAGGCCATCGTGGCCGAGTACCAGCAGCCTTCCACCTGGCGTGCCACGTGGCAGTTGGTGAACACGCTGGTGCCCTATGCCGCGCTGTGGCTCCTGATGCACCACTTCCTGAGTGTGTCGTGGTGGATCGTGGTGCCGCTGGCGATGCTGGCCGGGGCGATGCTGGCCCGTGTGTTCATCATCTTCCATGACTGCGGCCACGGATCGTTTTTCAAATCGCGCCGTGCCAATGACATCACCGGCTTCATCACCGGCCTGCTGACCTTCACGCCCTACCATCACTGGCGCTGGGAGCACTCGCTGCACCATGCCACCACCGGCGACCTCGACAACCGTGGCGTGGGCGACCTGTGGACGATGACAGTACAGGAGTATCTCGAAGCCTCGCGCTGGCAGCGCTTTGCCTACAAGCTGGCGCGCAATCCCATCGTGCTCTTCGTCATCGCGCCGTTCTACGTCTTCATCATTCATCAGCGCTTTCCCAAACGGGCCGCTGACCTGCGCGAGCGGCGCTCGGTCTGGTTCATGAACCTGGCGCTGCTGGGCATGGCGCTGCTGCTGATCTGGTGGTTCGGCCTTGTGCCGTATCTGATCATCCAGTCCATCATCATCGGCGTGGTGGGCGCGGCGGGGCTGTGGATGTTCTATGTGCAGCATCAGTTTGAGGACGCCTACTGGGAGCATCACGAAGACTGGGACTACACCGCCGCCGCGCTGCAAGGCTCGTCCTTCTACAAGCTGCCGCGCATCCTCCAGTGGTTCACCGGCAACATCGGCTACCACCACATCCACCACCTCAGCACGCGCATTCCGAACTACAACCTGGAGCGCTGCCACCACTCACACCCCGTCTTCCAGCAGGTGAAGCCGCTGACCATCCGCACCAGCCTCAAGTCCCTGGCCTTCCGCCTGTGGGATGAAAAGCTGCGCAAGCTCGTGGGCTACCGCCGCATGCGCGAGGTGCGCCGCGAGCAGGCGGCGGCGAAAGCCCAGGCCAAGGATCTGGCCGTGCAGAACTTCGAGAACGAGGGCGGCCACGTCATCCAACCGAACGCGAAGTGAGGGAGGGGCACGAGTCGTGCTTTGACTCGTCCTATTCCTACTCGTCCTCCTACTCGATGGATCGGTTCGGCGTTGATTGACTCCATCCTTCGTAGCGCTGCGATGCCAATCCTGCTCCCTGCATTCAACCAAGGGAGGAAGAGGAGGAGTAGGATGATGAAGAGGATTCTTGAGAAGGTAGGGCGGGTTGCCCTCAACCCGCTGTGACACCACGAGCGGCGGCTGGGGACCAGCCGCCCTACCCACGGGCCTTGCTGGCGGCGGCAGGCGGCATGGCGTTGATCCAGCGTCGCAGCAGCTCGAACTCCGCGCTGGTGACGACGGACTTCTCTTTCTTCGGCGGCATCTCTTTGAAATGAATGAGCTCGATGAGCAGGCTTTTTTGCGCATTGCCCGGCTTGATCGCCGGGCCTGTGTCTCCGCCGGTGAGCATGGATTCCAGCGTCCGCATGTCGAGCTTGCCACCACGGCGCTTTGCACCGTGGCAACTGAGGCATTTCGCCTCGAAGATCGGCAGCACGTCCCGCTGGAAATCCGGTGCCGCAGCCTGCTTGTCGTCCGCCCATGCATCGACCTCGGCGAGGCTGCCAAGCAGCAGCCCGCAGAGGAGGACATGAGGACGGATCAGCATTGCCCGCCGGGAATGATCTAGGCCTGAGCGACCACGTTCACGAAGCAATGCACGTGCGGCAGCACCCGGTAGTTCCAGACGAAGCCGGGGCCCTCGATGCGCCAGGCGTCCCAGCGGTCATTGCCCTTCTCCGCGTTGTCCTTGTAGAAAGCGAGGCGCAGCTTCTCCATGCCGCCATTGGTCTTGATGAGCTGCATCACCTCGTCGCCATCCTCCTGGCGGAAGGGGCTCAGCAGCTTGCGCATGACACCAGCCACCAGCGTGCGCTGGGATTCGTCCAGATCGCCGTAACCGACGCCAGTCGCCGGCTTGTCCACCAGCTTGGGCTTGAGCGCGCCGACACCGTCACCCGGTGAGCCGACGATGACGGCCTGCTTGCGCTGGGGTTCATTGAGCATGTCAAACACGCTCATGACTTCCTTCGTCTGATCGTTGTACACGTTCACGTCGCTGTGGCCGTTGGCGGAATGGCCGTAATACATCGGGCCGCCGAAGGCCGTGTTCGGCTGCGAGTTGCCGTCGCAGCGCAAGGTCAGGTGATGCCCGGCGAAGACCCAGGAGAAGGGATCCTTGCCCGATGGATCGCCGAAGATGGCGATGCCGTTGTTTTCAAAGGCCCCGCTGTTGTCCCACTTCCCACGGCGGCTGATGCGGTCATAGGCTTCATCGCCGGACAGGATCGCCTTGAAGGTCTGCTGGATGAGATCCTGCTGCGGCTTGGTGAACTGCTCGCCGATTTTCTTGCCGAGCGGCGCGGCGTTGTGCGTCTTGAGGCGTGTCGCCACGCCCGAATCAGCGCCATGCGCCCAAGGCAGCACCACCGCTGATTTTTGCTCCGGCGTCAGCGTGCTGAAGAGCTCCCGCGCCAGTCCTTCCGCAGGCTTGGCCGCGCGTGCCGTTTCATTCGCCGCACGCACCGTCGTGGGAGAGAGCAGCGCCGTGCCGCCCATCATTCCCATCGCTCCGCCCGTCATCACGCGCATGAAGTCGCGCCGGCCTAGAGCGGCCGATGGCGTGACGTGTTCGGAGCATTCGGGGCAAAACTGCGGCGCTGGGTTGGGATGTGTGTTCATGGCTGGTGACATCATACCGCGCCAGGGATTCACTTCTTGCTGCCGACGATGGCTACCGGACCTCAAAGCGCAGCGTCGTGGCCTGGGCCGGTGTCACCGGCTGGTCGCGATCCACCTCAAAGGGTCCGAGGAGGTTGTTCCCGGCGAGGTCTTCGAGCAGCGGGTCGATGACGATTTCGTAGCGACCGGGCGGCCACTCCTCCGCAGGGATCAACGACCATGACCGGGCGTCTGTCGCGACATGGATCGCTCCCTTCACCTCTTGATCGCCGCTGCGGACGTGCAGCGCGGAGTACAGCATGGCGGGATCGAGCGATTCATCGAAAAGGAGGTGCAGTGGATCGCGCGTGCCGCGTTTCGGAGCGGTAACCTTCCAACGCTGCGGCTCAGGACAGGCATGATCGACGGCTCCGGCGGTGATCGGGAACGTGATCTCCTTGCCCAAGGCGATCCCGGCGGCGGAGCGCCACGTGGCGGCGAGCTTCAGCGTGTACGTCTCCCCTTCCACGAGCACCGGGCCTTCATCCTTGTTCAAATTAACGCCGGTCTTCTGCCGCCCGGGATGCAGCCAGAGCGTGAGGCGTTTGCCATCGGGCGACCACAGCTCCGTTTCACGAAACGCACCCTGAACCACGCTGCCATCCAGGCGATGCAGGGTGATGCGGTCGAGAAACACGCCCTGCTCCATCGGCTGGCTGAAGTGCAGGTAGAACTTCAACGCGTTCGCCGGAAACGGTGTGTCGGAGTGCAGCATGATGGCGGTGGGCGCCACGGCCTTCGGCAGTTCAAAGCGCAAGCGCTGCGTGCTCCAGGTGCCGTCTGTCTTTTGAAACTCGACGCGATAGCTTTCTCCCGGCACGAAGGGCAGCGCGGGCGCAAAGCGCACGATGGCCTGTTCCTTCGAGACGCTGCCAAACAAGGGCGCCTTCGCCTCACCGCGAAACACCCGCACATCGCTGCCCGGTGCCTCGACCTGTCCGGCTTCGTTTACGCGCACCTCGGCGGCGTGAAGCATCACGCAGCCGAGGAGATGCAATACCAGCCACCGTTTCACGGCAGCGCGGCGACTTCGAGGCTCAGGGTGCCCTCGGTGTCGCGCAGGATGATGGCCTCGGTGTTGCTGAGCTTGTCCACCTGCACGGCGCCGAACAGCGCATCGACGATCTCGATGCCCTCGGGGCCTTTGGACTCCTTCTCGTCACGACGCGCGGCGTTTTCATTCGTCTTGTCGGGCGTCTTGGCGTCGAGGTAGTCCATGCTGATGCGCGCGCCCCACATCTTGCTGGGACCGAAGGCGTTCTGCTTGAAGCGCTGGGTGTGGACGACGAGCCACTCCTTGCCGCTCTTGTCCTCGTAGCTGAAGAGATCGAGCGGACGGTTGCCGCTGCCGAGCTCGACCATGCTCACGCCTTTGACCTGCGCGCCACTCTGGATGTCATCAACCTTGAACTTCGCCACCGGCGTGCAGGCGAAGGCACCGACCACAAACGTGCCTTCCTTCGATTGATACGGGACGAAACTCTGGATCGGGGCCTTCGTCTCCCACTTGCGATGCGCCACATGATACGTCTCCGCGCTGAACACGCTGGCCGTGGCGCCATTCTTGATCGGCACGGGGATGGTGAAGATGCGCGAGGCGAACTCCTCATTGCAGGTGCCGGTGGCAAACACGCGGTCCTTGTCGAAGGCGACGTCGGTGATGTTGGTGACCTTGCTGGAGGTGCCACCGGGCAGCGTGACGCGCACCCAGGGCAGCGGATCGAGATTCAACGGAGCCACCTTGCCCTCGGCATCGACGCTTACAATGAGCACCGCATTGTCAGGACGACGCTGCACGGCGAGGTAGATGCGGCCGCTGGCCGGATTCACGGCGAGATCTTTGACGGTGATGTCCTCCTTCTTCGCGCCGAGGCCGTCGGCAATCGCCCCGCCTACATCAGCCACAGTTTTTTTGAGCACGGCCTTCGTCGCAGCGGTGTCACCGGTCTGAATGGCGAGAATGCTGGCGGTGCCCGGTTCAGCGACGAGCAGCAACCCCTCGGGGCCGAAGCTGATCGAACTGAGGGACTGGAGTTTCAAACCGCCGGTCTGCGGCGATTCGATGAGGCGGGAGGCGGCGACCGGCGCTGCGGAAGCACCGAGCGTGGCGGCAAACACAAAGGAGAGGCAGATGGCTTTCATGGCTGGTTGGATTGGGATTCGCGGGATGGTACGGGATTGGCCGGGCGAATGTCACGAACAAAGATGAAATCGAAGTTCACACGGAGTTCATCGTCTGAGGCTTGATCTTTCCTTGAAAACAACGACCCCGTACAAGCCGCATGAAAAAAACGCCCCCTGAAGACCGCAAGCCGCCAAAACGCACTTTGTCGCGCTGGCAGTCGCTCAAGCGGCTCACGTTGATCGTGGTCATGGGCGGCTCGCTGCTTTGCACGCTGACGGCGGCGGTGGTCATCGGCATCTACAGTCATCTGGCGAAGGATTACGACCTCACGAAGCTCGGCCAGATGCCGGAGCGCACCATCGTGATGGATTACAAGGGCGAGATCCTCGGCCGCATGCATGGCGAGAACCGCATCATCGTGCCGTTGAGCGAAGTATCTCCCTGGTTTGTGAAGGCGCTGCTCGCCCGCGAGGATTCACGCTTCTACAGCCACAGCGGCATCGACTACAAAGGCGTGGCGCGCGCAACGGTGCGCAATGTGAAGGAGATGCGCGTGGTGCAGGGAGCGAGCACGCTGACGATGCAGCTCGCACGCAACAGCTACCCCGACCTCGACGACCGCAGCCTGCACCGCAAGCTGGTGGAGATGATGCTGGCCCGGCGCATCGAGAAGGCCTGCTCGAAGGAGCAGATCATCGAGCACTATGTGAACCGCATCTTCTACGGCCCGGGCATTTACGGCGTGCAGCGCGCCAGCCAGGTGTACTTCGGCAAACATGCCAGCCAGCTCAACCTGAGCGAGGCGGCGATGATCGCGGGCATCATCCGCAGCCCCGTGCGTTTCTCCCCCTTCCGCAATTACGAAGGAGCGCTCAAAGAGCGCGACACGGTGCTCCAGCGCATGGTGGAGACGAAGGTCATCACACCGGAGGAGGAACTGGCCGCGCGCTATGCGGACATCGCGCTGCATGCGCAGCCCGTGTTTCTAAGCCAGGGCGGCTATGCGCTCGACACCGTGCGTCGCGACCTTGATTTGATCCTGGAGCAGCAGGAGATCGAGGACGGCGGCCTGCAGGTCTTCACCACGCTGAACAAGGAGCTGCAAGACGCCGCCGAGGCCTCGGTGGAGAAGCGCCTCACCGCCGTCGAAAAGCAGCGCGGCTTCCAGCACCCGAAGAAAGCGGATTTTGACAAGACCTGGGACGGAACGCTGGAGATCACCAGCACGCCTTACCTCCAGGGAGCGCTCATGATGCTCGACAACGAGACCGGCGGCATCCTGGCCGTCGTCGGCGGGCGTGACTACCGCCACAGCAAGTACAACCGCGCCACGCAGGGCGAGCGGCAGATCGGATCGACGGTGAAGCCGTTTGTGTATGCCGCGGGTGTCTCCGCCGGCTTCATGCCCGGCACCTTGATCAACGACGCGCCCATCCAGCCCGGTGAGATCGACGGTGCCGACCCGAACTGGAGTCCGCAGAACTCGGACAACAAATTTCTCGGCATGGCCACCGTCACCGACGGCCTCGTGCGCAGCCGCAACACCATGACCGTGCGCCTTGGCAACTACGCTGGTCTCGACCGCGTGATCGGCCTGCTCACCAACGCCGGATTCAACCAGCCCGCCGAACGCACGCCGCAGATCTTCATCGGCAACCTTGGCGGCAATCCACGCCAGCTCACCAGCGCGATCAGCATCTTCCCGAATCAAGGCCTGCGCCGCCGCCCCTTCCTCATCGACCGCATCATCGACAAGGCGGGCAACATCATCTACCAGACGCCCGTGCTCGAGGCCGAGGTCATCACGCCCAGCGTCGCCCATTTGATGCGGCACATCCTCGCGCAGGTGCTGGATCGCGGCACGGCGGCGGCCCTGCGCAGCACCTACGGCTTCAAGGAGCCCGGCGGCGGCAAGACCGGCACCACGAATGATTACAAGGATGCGTGGTTCGCCGGCTACACCGACCGCCTGAGCTGTGGCGTGTGGGTGGGGCTCGACAAACCGCAGACGATCGTGGAGGAAGGCTACGGTGGAACACTGGCGCTGCCGATCTGGGCCGATGTGATGAAGAAAGCCATCGCGCTCGGCTACAAGACCGAAATCCCCAAGGTCACGCTGCCGCTTTCACGCGTCACGCTGTGCCGCGTGAGCAGCCAGCTCGCCACCGACGGCTGCGGCCATGCCCGCACCGCGTATGAGGAAGCGCTGCCCTACGATCTGGTGCCGCAAAACTTCTGCGCGGAGCACCAGGGCTACGCCGCGCCTCCGCCACAGCGCATGCAGCAACCCTCGCGCAGCGGCCTGTTTGACCGCATCCGCCGGTGGTTTCGGTGAGGCGCAAAGTTGCCTTGTTCCTGCGCAACAAGGAATCCCTGCTCCACAGGAACAGGGCTACTTTCGGCACTCAATACCCCAGCCAAGGTCCGAGCCACTTCTCGGCTTCGGCGAGCGTCATGCCTTTGCGCTTGGCGTAATCTTCGACCTGGTCTTTGGCCAGAACGCTGATGCCGAAGTAATGCACGTCAGGATGGCTGAAGTAGAGGCCGCTGACGGCGCTGCCGGGGTGCATGGCCATGCTTTCGGTGAGTTCGACGCCGGTTTTGGCCGAAGCATCAAGGAGGTCAAAGAGAATTGGCTTCTCGGTGTGATCGGGTTGTGAAGGATAGCCTGGAGCCGGGCGGATGCCGCGGTAGCGCTCTTTGACGAGGTCTTCATTCGTGAAGTCCTCGGGATTTTCATAACCCCAGGCCACGCGTGCCTGCTTGTGCAGGTATTCGGCGAAGGCTTCGGCGAGGCGGTCGGCGAGCGCTTTGACGATGATGGCGCTGAAGGGATCATGCGCCTTCTCGAACTCGTGCGCGAAGTCATCCGCACCATGAATGCCAACGACGAATCCACCAATGTAATCGGCGCGGCCGTTGTTTTTCGGCGCGATGTAATCGCTGAGGGCGTAGTTCGGTGTGTCTTTCTTGATCACCTGCTGACGCAGCGTGTGGAAGGTGCAGCGCACGCTGCCATCCTCTGCATAGACTTCGATGTCGTCGCCGATGCTGTTCGCCGGGAAGAAGCCGAACACGCCGCGCGGGTTGAAGCGTTTCTCGGCGATGACGCGGTCGAGCAGATCGTTGGCACTTTTAAACAGCTTCACCGCTTCTTCTTCAGCCTTCACTTTCATCTCGGCATCTTCATGCGAGGAAGAGAAACGGCCTTCCGCCGTGATCCAGCGTCCGCGCAACTCCCACGAGTGGAAGAAGGGCGACCAGTCGATGTACGGACGCAGTGTGGCGACCATGTCGGCGCCTTCGTGAACCTTCGTGCCGATGAAGCTCGGCTTTGCGATCTCCTGCGTGCTCCAGTCGCACTTGAAGGCCTTCTCGCGTGATTCGGCGATGCTGAGCAGCTTGCGCTCCTTCTTCTTGCCGTATTCTTCACGCAAACGGATGTGGCGCGCTTCGTTTTCGGCGATGTAGGCGTCTCTGTTTTCATCGCTGATCAAAGAAGTCGTCACCGGCACGCTGCGGGAGGCATCGAGCACATGCACGATTGGCCCGGAGTAATGCGGCGCGATCTTGATGGCTGTGTGCGCGGGGCTGGTGGTGGCTCCGCCGATCAAAAGCGGAATCTTCATGCCGCGGCGTTCCATTTCGGACGCGACGTGAGCCATTTCATCGAGCGATGGCGTGATCAGTCCGCTGAGGCCGATGACGTCCGCGCCTTTCTCGATGGCAGCGGCGAGAATTTTGTCGCACGGCACCATGACGCCGAGGTCGGTGACTTCGAAGCCATTGCAGGCCAGCACGACGCCGACGATGTTCTTGCCGATGTCATGCACGTCACCTTTGACCGTGGCCATGATGATCTTTCCACCACCCTGCTTCGCCGCCTCGGCCGGGATGAGATCGGCAGCGGTCAGGGACGTTGAAGAGGAGCCGCCGCAGGCTTCTCCATCACTCGTCCGTCCAGACCCGATGCCCGGCTGAGAGCTTCCAGGGTTCCCTCCTCGATCTGACGAAACCGCGCCGCCACTTCCTGGCTGAGGCGTGGCTTGAAATTGCGCCAGGAGTCGGGCGCTGTAGTCTGGATCGTCGCTGTGGAGTTTGAATTCATCTTGTAGGGTAGTTTGGCCGGTTTGGAGGAGTTCCTCAACGGAATTGTGCAGATGCCCGGCGAGCCAGGCGAGATTTAAGGAGCGCGGCAGCTCGCCGATTCGGTTTTCGACGACAAAGACATCGAGTTCAGGTTTGTCGGCGAACTCACCGCAGAGCTTTAGCGTGGTGCGGGCGGCTTCAAAGTGGCCTTTGGCGGCTCGTTTGAGTGGAACGACGCGGCCCGCACCTTTCGCGGCCCGTTTTGCCATGTTGCAAACGGCATCTGGCCAGTTGCAGTAAACGAAACGCAGCTCAATCGAGCATCCAGCGGCGAAGGCAGAACGGAAGTGCTCCACGGAGCGCGCATGGTTTTGCAGCGTGCCGTCCATGACAAGGATCGCATTGCCAGTCACCTTGATGTCGGCCGTGGCGGTCGTCTTGCCGCTTCCCTGACCGCCTGCGTTGAATAGGATGGTGTCTTTTGGCTCTGCCTTGCTCAGGACTTTGGCAAACAGCCAATCCACAAACGCCCCCGCTGGCTCCAGGGTGGCGACGCTCCATTGCTGGCGGCTTTCGCGGGTGGCGGCGTAGTCGGGGCTGAGTTCCTGGACGTTGTTGCGGTCGAGGACGTTGTCAAAGCGGCGCTTGTATTCGGTGGAGGCGGCTTCGAGGTCGGCGGCCAGCTCGGCGGCGAACTTCACTTCAATGCGGCGTTCTTCGAGGCTGAGGCCGACGTAAGGCGTGTAATGGAAATCGTCGCTGACGATGACATCACTGCCGGTTTGCAGCGCGGTGGCGGTTTTTTCGGCGATCTCGATGAGCAGCTCGCGTTCGCGGGCTTTGCGGGCTTTTTCGGCCTCCATGAAGGGCTGCAAATAAGCGACGCTTTGCTTCATCACGCGCGCGCTTTTCACGACCTGAGGCAGGAACATTTTACCAGCGCCGAAGAGGTCGCCGACGACGCTCATGCCGTCCATCAGCGGGCCTTCGATGACGAGCAGCGGCTTGCCGAGCTTATCGAGCGCCTCTTGGGTATCGACAGCGATGAAATCAGTGATGCCTTTGAGCAGCGCGTGTTCGAGGCGCTTCTCGACGGGCGCATCGCGCCATTGGAGATCGGCTTCGATCTTCTTGCCGCCGCCCTGGCCTTTGAACTGCTCGGCGTAATCGACGAGGATCTCAGTGGCATCGGGACGACGGTTGAGCAGCACGTCCTCAACCTTATGCAGCAGTTCCTTTGGGATCTCCTCATACACTTCGAGCATGCCGGCATTCACGATGCCCATGTCCATGCCCGCCTGGATCGCATGATAAAGGAAGGCGCTGTGCATGGCCTCGCGCACGAGGTTGTTGCCGCGGAAGCTGAAGCTGATGTTCGACACACCGCCACTGACCTTGGCACCGGGCAGGTGATGCTTGATCCAGCGCGTGGCGTTGATGAAATCGAGCGCGTAGTTGTTGTGCTCCTCCATGCCCGTCGCGACAGTGAGGATGTTCGGGTCAAAGATGATGTCCTCCGGCGGGAAGCCCACCTCATCGACGAGGATGCGGTAAGCGCGTTCGCAGATGCGGATCTTCTCATCGTAAGTCGCCGCCTGGCCGTTCTCATCGAAGGCCATGACGACTGTCGCAGCACCGTAGCGCTTGATGGCGCGCGCACGTTCCTTGAAGGCTTCTTCGCCTTCCTTGAGCGAGATGGAATTCGCGATGCCCTTGCCTTGCAGCATTTTCAGGCCCGCCTCGATGATCTCCCACTTCGAGGAATCGACCATGAACGGCACCTTGGCGACTTCCGGCTCGGTTTGCAGCAGGTTGAGAAACTTCGTCATCGTCGGCACGCCGTCGATGAGACCTTCGTCCATGCAGATGTCGATGACGTTCGCGCCGTTCTCGACCTGCTGACGCGCAATGGCCACCGCCTCCTCGAATTTGCCTTCCTTGATCAGCTTCGCGAACTTCGGCGAACCGGCGACGTTCGTGCGCTCGCCGATCATGAGATAGTTCGCTTCCTTCGTGTGATTGTAGGGCTGCGAGCCGCTCAAACGCATGATCGGTTCCGGCGTCGGCACATGGCGCGGCTCCAGGCCTTCCACGGCTTTGGCAATGGCGGCGATATGCTCCGGCGTGTTGCCGCAGCAGCCGCCCATGATGTTCACGAAGCCCGACTTCGCGAAGTCGGTGGCGAAGTTCGCCATGTCCGGGGGCAGCAAATCAAAGCCCGTTGGTGCGAGCGGGTTGGGCATGCCCGCATTCGGATAGGCGGAGACAAAGCAATCGGCCTTCGTCGCCAGTTCTTCGAGGAAGGGTCGCATCTTGTCCGGCCCGAGCGAGCAGTTCAAACCGATCGACAACGGCTTCACATGCCGCATCGCATTGAGGTAAGCCTCCGTGATCTGGCCCGAGATCATCGTCTCTCCGCCCGGACCGACTGCGGCAGAAATCTGGATCGGTAGCTCCACGCCATCCGCTTCAAATACCTCGCGAATCGCCACCAGCGCGGCCTTGGCATTGAGGGAGTCGAAAATCGTCTCCACCATGAGCGTATCGACACCACCAGCGATCAGAGCGCGGACTTGATGCGCGTAGGCAGTCTTCACCTGATCAAAGGTGACGTAGCGGAAGCTCAGGTCCGTGAGATCCGGGAACTGCGACAGCGAGACAGTCAGGGGCCCCACCGCACCCGCGACGTAGCGCTTGCGGCCCGTTTTTTCGGCCACGATGTCCGCCCACTTTCGGCACTGCTTGGCCGACTCGAAATTGATCTCCCAGGCGAGGTCGTTGAGGAACTTGTCGTCGATGATCTTCTGGAAGAACTCAGGATCTTTGCGCCCGCCTTTCTCACGCGGGTCTTCCACGAAGAACTCGCTCTGCGCGATGCTCGTGGCCGAAAACGTGTTCGTCTCGATGATGTCCGCCCCGGCTTCCAGGAAGCGGCGATGGATGTCCTCAATGATGTCCGGGCGCGTGATGGAGAGGATGTCCCCGTTGTTCAGGATGTCCTTCTCGTTGTCGCGGAAGCGCTCGCCACGCGCCGAGGCCTCGTCGAGCACTCCCTTCTCCTTGTAGCCGCGAATCGTCGTCCCCATGGCGCCATCGAGCACCAAGATGCGCTGGCGCATGGCGGCTTCGAGTTCAGTGCGGCAATTGGGACGGGCGGGCATGGTCGAAACTAGCGCCGTAGCTGGGCAGGTCAACAGTCATATCAACGCATCATGATTTGAGCATGTGATATAAATTCTAATTTACAAGACGAACATCCGTTATACCGACACCCATGCCCGCCAAACTCAAGACCACTCCTGTCGAATCCAGCCCCGAGGCCATCAATGAGAACTTGGGCAAGCGTGTGAAGAAGCTGCGAGGAGATCGCGGCTGGTCGCTCGAAGAACTCGCCAGTGTCAGCGGCGTGAGCCGGTCGATGCTCAGCGAGATCGAGCGCGAGAAGGCGAATCCGACGCTGACGGTCACCTTTCGCATCGCACGGGCCTTTGGGCTGACGTTGCAGGAGCTGATCGAGAGCGCGGAGGCCAGCGCGTCGAAAATTCAGGTCATTCGTGCCAGCGACCGCGCCCAGGTCTTCCGCAGCGACAAGCATCACGAGATCCGCACGCTCTCACCGCTGAATCTGGAGAAAGATGTCGAGTTTTACGAGGTCACTCTGAAGCCCGGCGGCGCGTTGCGCTCGCAGCCGCACTTTGAAGGCACTCGCGAGTTTTTGACCGTCGAGGAAGGCAGTGTGCGCATCGAATCCGACCAGGACACCGATGAACTCACCAAAGGCGACTCCGGCACCTACCGAGCCGATGTGCCGCACGCCATCGTGAACACCGGCAAAGGCGAGGCGCTGGTGTTTCTCGTCGTGATCTATCGCTGAGCGCTTTTCCCAACCCAATCATGAAGCCAACCATCCTCCTGCCCCTCTTGTTTTGCGCCTTCGCCCAAGCGCAGATGCCGCCTGCGCTTGTGAACGCGGAACGCGCTAAAATCCTCGAAGGCGTCAAATCGGTGCCGAAGGCGGGTGCGCCGGGACCGGTGGGGATTTGGGGGAACATCGCGTTCCCGATTCTCTCCGCGCCGGACAAGGATGGGGTCGAAATCGCCGTCGCGGCTGCGGCGGCGTATGCCAAAGGGCGCGTCATCTTGTTTGGACACAACAGCTACCTCGGCGGTGGCGAGGGCGGTGATCACGCGAAGCTCATGGAGAACTGTGTCAAGTGGGCTGGCAACAAGGAGAAGCCACGCATCGGGCTCAAAGGCGTGAACGCGGTCAATTTCTTCAAGCAGCGCGGCTTCAACGCCGAAACCTTCGACACGATCGAGAAAAAGAACCTGTCCGACTACGATGTCGTCATCCTGAACATGCAGGGCGTCACCGGAGCGGAGGAAGGCGCGGTGCTGGCCGAATACATCCAAGCTGGCGGCGGTTTCATCGGCGGCATGACGGGCTGGGCCTTTGGACAGACGAGCGGCGGCAAAGACCTCGCGGTGTCACACGGATTGAATCAAGCGCTGATGCCTGCGGGCGTGGCGATCACGGACATGAGCGCGTTTGACCAGCTTCGCGGTTTCGACGCGCGCATCGAGTTGCCGCAGATGATGAACGCCTCCGAGGCCATCGCCGCGATCAAAAAGCAGCGTGAGGGTGGCCCGGCGCTCGAAGCTGTGGCGATGAAACAGGGAACGAACGCGATCCAGATCGCCATGGCCGCGCAACCGCCGGATCGCAGCAATTTGAAGAACGCCGTACTCGCCGCCTTGGGCAATGCCGGAGCGGATGCGGTAGTCCCCACGGCCCAAGCACCGCTTACTGCCGACAAACATGCCGCGCAGAGATTGCGCCTCGGAATGGAGACGCGCGTGCTGCGTCTCGCTGCGGGTGAAGGTGTGGCCGCTCATCCCGCGCATGAAGTTTTCCCCGGCAAAGTGCCTGCGGGTGCTCCGCGCATCACGGGTGAGATTAAAGTGACGCCATCCATCCTTGGCTGGACCAGCACGGGGCTTTATGCGGCTGCAGGGGAGACGATCACGGTCACTTTGCCCGAAAATCTCGCCGACAAAGGCTACGCCGTGCGCATCGGCTGCCATAGCGACACGCTGTATCATTTAGACAAATGGGAACGCGCTCCCGACATCGCCCGCAGCGTGCCGCTGGCCACTGCGACGACGAAAACGGCCAGCGCCTTCGGCGGTTTGATCTATATCGAGGTTCCTGGTCGCGCGAAGGACGACGCGCCCTTCACTGCGACGATTCAAAATGGTGTTCCCGCGCCGCTGTTCGTTCTCGGTCAGGATGACGACGCAAAGTGGAAAGAGATTCGCCAGCGTCCGGCGCCGTGGGCCGAGATGTCGTGTGACAAGCTCATCATCAGCTTTCCCTCCGAGGTTGGTCGCCTCGTGAATAACCCGACCGAACTCATGACCTTCTGGAAGAAGGTGGTCGAGGCGCAGGACGACATCACCAATCAAACCGCCGAGCGCAAACGGCCCGAGCGCATCGTTGCTGATGTGCAGATCAGCGCCGGTTACATGCACAGCGGCTATCCCATCATGATTCCGACCAGCGCCGCGCCGGAGATGGTGACGTTTGGCAAACTGAAGTTCCCCGGCTGGGGTTTTTATCATGAGATCGGCCACAACCATCAGCGCGGTGATTTCACCTTCGACGGTACCGGCGAAGTCACGAACAACGTCATCGGCATGTACTGCTACCACGAGGTCTTGAAGAAAGACTGGCTCATCGGCCATGGCGCGATCACCGAGGAGGAGCGCAAGGCGAACGTGCAGAAGATCAAGAAGTCCGCCAACAAATGGCAGGAGTGGAAAAGCAGCCCGTTCCTCGCGTTGACGACCTACATCCAGCTCATTCAGGAGTTCGGCTGGGAAAGCTGGCGCAAGTATCTCCACAGCTTCGCTGGCAACGAGTTTGGCCCTGCCCCCAAAGGCGATGATGAGCGCCGCGACCAGTTCCTCGTTCGCTATTCGAAAATCACGAACAAAAACCTCGGTCCGTTCTTTGATGCCTGGGGCATTCCGGTCAGTTCATCCGCGAAGGCGGAAGTGAGCAAGCTGGAGGCCTGGATGCCGAAGGGGATGTGAGGACGATTTACATCCGGATCAATTCACGAATCGGACTGCCGTTCGGCACGATGGGAGTGGGGCGGCCGCTGAAGTCGTTGATTGTTTCCTTGGCGGAGTCGATGCCGAGGTGGTGGTAGATGGTGGCGAGGAAGTCGTGTGGCGTGCAGGCGTGTTCGGCAACGTCTTCGCCGCGTTTGTCGCTGGCACCGATGACGCCGCCAGTTTGCAGGCCGCCGCCGGCCCAGAGATTGGTGAAGGCCCGCGGCCAGTGATCGCGGCCCGGTTGCACGACACCTGCGGCAGCGCTGGCCTCGCCGGCACCGGAACTGGCGACATGGCTGATCTTCGGCGTGCGGCCAAACTCGCCACTGACGACGACGAGCACACGTTTGTCGAGGCCACGGGCATACACATCCTCGATCAAGGCTGAAACGGCCTGGTCGAAGGCTCCGGCACGAAAACGCAGCGCCTCGAAGACATTGTGATTCACCGCATGATCGTCCCAGTTGCCCACGCGACCGCATTGCGGGCCGTCGAGGCAGCTTGTGATGATTTCAACGCCGGATTCGACAAGACGACGCGCCAGCAGCAACTGCTGGCCCCAGCGGTGCATGCCATAGCGTTCGCGGGTGCGCTTGTCTTCCTTGCCGAGGTCGAAGGCGTGGCGTGTCTGCGGATTCGTGAGCAGGGTCATCGCTTGGGACTCAAATTGGTCCATCGCACCCATTTCACCGGCGGCATCGACGTTGCGCTCGAGTTTGTCGAGACTGTGCAGCAGCGCCATGCGGTCATTGAGGCGGGCCAGTTGGGATGGATTGGACAGACCGACATTGGGAACGGCGAAATCGGGGCGGCTGGGATCGCTCAATACTGCCAGCGGCGAGTAGGCGGCGTTGACGAAGCCGGGACCGGCGATGGTGAAGCTGTCGTAATTGATGATCGGGTTTACGCCGACGTAGTTCGGCAGCGGGCTGCTGCGCTTGTTCTTTGAGCGCAGGGAATTCGCCACCGTCATCCAGTCGGGCAGCAGCGGCTTCGGTTTGTCGCGCGGATCAGGGTCGCCGCTGAGCATTTGCAGCGAACCCGCCGGATGTCCGCCGCCTGTGTGAGTCATCGAGCGCAGCAGCGTGAACTTGTCCGCGATTTTCGCCTGCAACGGGAGCAACTCCGTGAGCTGCATGCCGGGCACCTTGGTTTTGATCGTCTTGAACGGTCCTCGATACTCGCTGCCGATGTCCGGCTTCGGATCGTAGGTGTCGAGATGCGAGCACCCACCGCGCAACCACACCAAGATAATGGCGGTGCGTTCGCGTGTGGGCTTCACGGCATTTTCCGCACGCAGTTTCAGCAATCCAGGCCAGCTCAGGCTTGCGAATCCGGTGAGTCCTATCCGCATGAACCCACGCCGGTCGAGAGGGCCGGAGCAGATGATGGGAGGCGAGGCGGAGGGCATGGGCGCAGAGCATACGGCTGCCGGGCTGGAATTCTTCGCTTCGGAGGCAGGGCCTGATTGTTGTGCACACCTTCCGAGGCTTGGACAGTTCATCGTGTGGATGGTAGAATCCGCGTCATGCGCTGTTTCTGGCCGATTTGGATCTTTGGAATGCTTGTTTCGCCTCTGAAGGCGGAATTCGAGACCCTTTGGTCCTTGGGTGTTTGGGATGGGAATCCACAGGATGAGTTTGGCGACCCGACCTGGACCACGAATGCCGCGCCGGGCAGCGCCGCCAACCGCGACAACGATTTTTACTTCGCGGGCACCTATCCCCTGCCGATCGGCACCGTCGCAGGCGAGCCGGAAACAAATTTGGAGAATGGGCTGAATGACGGCAACCAGTCTGTTCGCCTGCATTTCCAGCTCACGCCTGCGCAGGCCACCGGCACGGCGCGCATGCGGCTGAACCTGCACCAAGTCTGGGGTGGCTGGGAGGTGGCACCCTCTGTCACGGGTGAGGGCTACGGCACCCATCAGTTTGAGGTGTTTTGGAACGGGGTGCTTCTCAAGACGGCGGTCCACACGCAAAGCGACACGCTGATCGTGGAGGCGAACGCAGGGACGTTCACGCCGGTGACGGGAGCAAACACGCTGGAGATCCACCGGGCACCACCGCCGGCTTCATCGCCCAGCGGGTGGATTATATTCGATGCGCTGTCACTGGAGATTGATCCGCTGGCGACACAGGATGTGGATGGGGATGGTCTGCCACGCTGGTGGGAGCAGGATCACGGTTTCAATGATGCCTTGGCCTCCGACGCGGCGCAGGATGCGGATCATGACGGGCGCACGAATGCGCAGGAGTTCGCCACGCAGACGCTGCCGCTGATCAAAGACAGCGATGGCGATGGTCTCAGCGACGGAGCGGAATTCACCGCTGGCACGAATCCGCTGAATTCGGACACGGATGGCGATTCGTTGAACGATGGCGAGGAAACGACCTCGAATCCGCTGTTGGCAGACACGGATGCCGATGGTGCGGGCGATGCCTGGGAAGTGCGCACGGGCTACACGGCGAACTCGGCCTCAAGCACGCCTCCGGCTTTCGGTGGTGCTGTTGGGATCAATTTTGTCTCGGAGCTGAATCCCAAGAACGCGCTTGGCAGTGTTGAGGCGACTGGTGTGGTGCCGCAGCGCTTTTGGAACAACACCTGGGCGCTCACGGGCTGGCGGAATCAAACCGGAACACACACAGACATCGCCACCCCGCAGGCGGATGTGATTGTGAACAGCTCGGGCGTGGCAACGGGCATGACGATGAGCTGGAGCGTGCCAAACAGCGCGTGGGCGAACGGCCAGGGCGGCAGCTCCACGCGGAAGCTGCTGCATGGTTATCTGAATGTGTCTTCTGACACGCCCGGCAGTCTCACGCTCGCGGGCATTCCTTACGCGACGTATGATGTGATCGTGTATGTGGGGGCGAATTATGACGGAGCCATCGGCTACACACGACTGAATGACGATCCGCTGCTGGACCGCTGGGTGATGACGGGCAGCGCGGCGCCTGAAACGCGGCTGGTGGAGTTGGTGAAGTCCGATGCGGTCAAACCCTGGCGTGCCAACGCCATTCGCTACCGCAACGTGACCGGTTCCAGCGTGAACGTGAAGTTCTGGCGCACGAGCTGGTATGAAATGGGCCTGCATGGCATTCAGATCGTGAATTCGACACTCGACAGCGATGCGGACGGCATGCCGGATGCGTTTGAGTGGCAGCATCAGCTTCGGTCGGATGTCGCGGATGCCGCGCTGGATGCGGATGCCGATGGTTTGACGAATCTGGCGGAGATGAACCGCCAGACCAACCCACGCAGTCGTGATACCGATGGCGATGGCCTCACGGATGCCGTGGAGACGAACACGGGCACCTGGGTGAGCGCCAGCGATACGGGATCGAACCCGCAAATCGCGGATAGTGATGGCGATGGCCTCACGGATGGCGCTGAGGCGGCCGTTTTGCCCGCGCCCACGAATCCGAATGATGCGGACAGCGACAACGATGGCCGTGGCGATGCGGAAGAGGTGAACGGGTGGACAAACCCGCTGCTGGCCGATGCCGTGAGCGCGCAGATGCCGGTGGTGAGCACGAGTCCACGCACGCTGGACTGGGTGGTGGAGAACGTGCAGGTCGTGTGGGACCATTCGCGTGGTGGTGTGACAGATCAGGAGTGGGGAGATGATGAAATGATGAGCTTTCAAGTCCGCAATGCGGCGGCGACCAGCACGGACACGTTCAATGTGGCGTTGAGGGTGAAAGCGGGCCGCGTGTCGCATTTTCTCTATTCGAGCTGGCTGGGCGGCTTCAGCCACCCGGACAATGACGAGTGGGACATCTGGGAGGCGGACTGGCAGGACTTTCCGGTCGATCTGAAGGCAGCGCTGGGTTTCAGCGGCCATGGCGCGGCGGACATCAGCGACCGGCTGCGTTTCCGCATCCAGGGCAGCAGCACGGGCAATCGCACGGCGTGGAACTTCACGTTCAGCATCACGAATCAAGACATGAGTCAAACCGTGGTGAGCCGCACATTCACAAACTGTGCCCTGGCGCAAAATGTGCATGATGGGCTGGCCACATGGCAGGATCGCAGTGATCCAGCGGTGGCGAACCGCCTGTCGCTGTCGCAACACGATGGCGTGAGGGTTTATTTCCAGAGCACACCGCTGGAAGACACCCCTGCCTTTGCCGCTTTCAAAGACACGGACGAGGATGGCATGCCGGACGTGTGGGAGGATTTGCATGGTCTGAACAAAAACTCGGCGGCGGATGGTTCTTTAGATGGCGATGCCGACGGCCTGACGAACGTGCGTGAGTATCTGGCAGGAACACTTCCGAATGATGCGGACAGTGATGATGATCTGGCGAAGGATGGCATCGAGACCGACAGCAGCAGTGATCCGCTGCTCGCGACGAGTTTGCCGCCGTTGTATCGCGGCGCGCCTGCGGGAGTGAATGGCGAGGATTTGAATGGCAACGGCCTTTCGGATGCCTGGGAGCAGTGGATTGGCGATTTTGGCCTGCTATCTCTCGACGATGAGGATGGCGACGGCATGACGAACGCGGCGGAGGCCATGGCGGGGACGAATCCGCGTGATGCACGGTCGCGGCTGTGGAGTGATGTGATTCGTGGCGGGGCTGATTTGACGGTGTGCTGGCCGGTTTTGCCGTGGAAGCGGCATCGCGTGCTGCAAAGCACAGATCTGGCTTCATGGAGCCTCGCGCCGGGTCTGCCGGTGATGGTGGGGAATGAGTATCGGCAGACGTTTGGTCTTGGAGGCCCAAATACGTTCTACCGTGCCAGCGTGGACAATCTGGACACGGATGGTGATGGCGTGAGCGACTGGACGGAGTCAAACGTGCTCGGCTCCTCCACCACCCTGGCCACGAGCACACGTAGTGCCGTGAGCATTGACGCGAACAACGATGGCACGGCGGAAACGACGCTGAGCGGTGATTACGCGACGCTGATCGAGCAACTGCAAGGCGCGGACGGCGATGGCGGATTCGCTGGCGGCAGTGCGGGAGCGGTTTCACGCGTGCAGGCTGCGCGTTTCCTGATGCAGGCCACGTTTGGACCGACATTGGAGGACGTTCAACGTGTGCAGACCCTCGGCTACTCGGCGTGGATCACGGAGCAGATGGGGCTGCCGCAAACGCGGCATTCGGACTATATCCAGACAATCTTCGCGGACATGACGACGCAGCGCAGTCGCAGCAACTACAGCCGCGGCGGCGGTGATGCCGATCCGTTTTTGTTCGGCAACAACATGCAGACGGCCTTTGCCCGCGCGGCCATCCAGGGGCCGGATCAGTTGCGGCAACGCGTCGCGTTTGCGCTGAGCCAGATTCTCGTGGCTTCGCGCCGTGATGCGAATTTAGAGAACCGCTGCCTCGGCATGGCGGATTTTTATGACCTCTTTGTGCGGCATGCCTTCGGCAATTATGAAGACGTGCTGATGGAGGTGACGATGCATCCGGTGATGGGCCGGTATTTGAGCCATGTGGGCAATCAGAAGGCTGATCCGGGCATCAATCGCTATCCCGATGAAAACTATGCGCGCGAGGTTATGCAGCTCTTCAGCGTGGGCCTGTGGGAGCTGAATCCCGATGGCTCAAGACAGCTCGACGGTCTCGGGGCCCCGGTTCCGACGTACTCCAATGCCGAGATCACGCAGCTCGCGCGTGTGATGACGGGCTTTTGGTTTGGCAGCTACAACTGGGGCGGCGGCGGCTGGACGGAGCAGGACTACGCCACACCGATGAGCCTGCACGCGGACCGCCATGACTTCGGCGCGAAGACGCTGCTGCGAAATTTTGTGATTCCTGCCCGCGCGGCCACGCAGGAGAACGCGCAGCGTGATGTGCGGGACGCGATCCATCATTTGTTCATGCATCCGAATACGGGCGTGTTCGTCGGGAAGCAGTTGATCCAGTTCCTCGTCACGGACAATCCGAGCCCGGCCTATGTGCAGCGCGTGGGGCAGGTCTTTGCCGACAACGGCCTCGGCGTGCGTGGTGATCTGGCAGCGGTGGTGCGCGCGATCTTGCTCGATGATGAGGCGCGCGCGCCTGTTGGCACGCAGGCGGCTGGATTTGGGCGGCTGAAGGAGCCTGTCGTCCGCACCATGGCGATGGCGCGTGTGTTTGGCATGAAGCAGGTGCCCGATCTGCTGTGGTGGGACTGGAGTGACTTCTACAACGAGAGCCGCCAGGCGCCGACGAACTCGCCGAGCGTGTTCAATTTCTATCGCCCGGAGTATCGCGCGCCGGGACTGCTGACTCAGAATGGACTCGCCGGGCCGGTGTTTCAGATCACGGACAGCTACAGTTCGATCTCCTTCCCCAATCGCCTCTGGCACATGCTGGAAGAGGGATTCAGCCTATGGGAGACGTATCGCTTCCCGCTCGGCATCGCCCAGGAATCAATACTGGCATCATCGCCGGAGCGCTTGATGGACCATTTGAACCTGCTGTTCTGCGCCGGGCAGATGAAGGCATCCACCCGCACGCTCATCCTCAATACCCTCGCTCAAATCCCCGCCTATCAATCGGCCGCACGCGTCCGCGTGGCCGCCTATCTTGCGCTGACCTGCCCGGAGGGGGCGGTGATGCGTTGAGTTTCAGCTTTTTTCTTTTTCATGAAATGAATGCCTCACTTCAACGACGCCAGTTCTTCGGCAAGACCGCCTGCGCAGCGATGAGCAGTGTGCCGATCATGAACACGCTGCTCAATCTGCAGCTCGCGAGCCGCGCGGCGGCGCTGGACGCGCCCACCGATCATCGGACGCTGGTGTGCTTCTTTTTGAACGGCGGGATGGACTCGTTCAACTGGCTGGTGCCTCGCGATGCAGCCAGGCACGCGACGTACACGACGACACGGGGAAATCTGGCGCTGACGACGGGCCAGTTGCTCAGTTTGAACCAGGATGGCGGCGACGGGCAGCTCTACGGCATTCACCCGAGTTGTGCCGGCTTGCAGGAGATGTTCAACGGCCTGGGCGGCGACACAGCGAAGCGTCGCGCGGCGCTTTTGACGAATGTGGGCACGCTGATCCAACCAGTGACGAAGGCGCAGTATCTGGCGGAGAGCGTGCCGCTGCCGCGGGCACTTTATTCGCACAGCGATCAGATCGACCAGTGGCAGACCTCCGTGCCGCAGGGCATGACGCAGCTCAGCGGCTGGGCGGGACGCGCGGCGGATGTGCTGCACAGCACGGTGAATGGCAACAGCATCGCCATGAACATCTCGCTGGCTGGCAACAGCCTGTGGCAGGTGGGCAATGCGACGACGCAGTTTGTGGTGACGGATCGCGGTGCCCTGACCTTCACCGGCAGCGAGATCACAGACCCGCTGCACCCGATGCGGCTGAAAAACACGGCGCATCGCAGCGTGATCCAGCAAAACTACGCCAACCTGATGCAGCAGAGCTATGGTCAGCTCACGAAAAGCAGCATCGAGCTTCAAGAATTCTTCCTGGAGCAGTACAACAGCTATGATGACAGCGCGGTGGCCGGTTTGTTCCCGACGAACAACTACATCGCCCAGCAGTTTCGCGCGGCGGTGAGGATGATCGCGCTGCGACAGGCGCTGGGACTGCACCGGCAGACGATTTTCATCACGCAGGGCGGCTGGGACCACCACGGCGAGCTGCTGAACACGCAGGCGGGCATGCTCACGACGCTGAGCACGGCGCTGACCGCCTTTCAGCGAGCGTTGGATCAACTGAACCTCCATGATGGGGTGATCACCTTCAGCGCGTCCGACTTTGGCCGCACGCTACGCAGCAACGGTCGCGGCACGGACCACGCCTGGGGCGGCAACGCGCTCGTCATGGGCGGTCCGGTGCAGGGCGGGCGCATCTACGGCACCTTCCCGGACCAGACGCTCGAAAGCGCCAACGACACCGGTTACGGCGGCCGCATGATTCCGACGACAAGCGTGGATGCGTTCTTCGCGGAGATGCTGCGCTGGTTCGGCGTGCCTGCGGCGAGCATGGACGCGGTGCTGCCAAACATTGGGAACTTTTACAACGTGAATTCGTCGTCGTTGCCGATTGGGTTTTTGAGAACGGGGACGTGGATTTGAGGCGGGTCAAAGAGTCAAGCATGTGATGAATAAGCGACTGGCAGTGCTGGGAGTGATACTGCCGATGGCAGTGGGATGGTGGCTGCTGCAGCGTGGTGAGAAGCAGGTAGTCAAAGCTGAAAGCAGGATGCCCATGGCAGCCGCCAAGGCGATGGAGGAGGAGGCGAAGCTGCGTGGCAGTGAGGCTTTGCCGGGCACGGAGATCTTGAAACATTATGGAGAACCGGGAGTGAGGCCGGAGGAGGATTTGCAGGCGGTGGCGCATGCGTTTTCGAACCTGATGCTGCTCGTGAAGAGCGACGCGCCGTTTCGGTTGGGGGCAAATGAGGAGTTCGCTGCGGCGCTGATGGGCAAAAATGCCACCAAGACCGTTTTCCTGGCACCGCCGCATGCCTGCCTGAATGAGCAGGGGCAGCTCATTGACCGCTGGGACACGCCGTTGTTTTTTCATGTGAGCGATGCGACGCGCATCGACATCCGCAGTGCGGGGCCTGACCGCGAGATGTGGACAGAGGACGATCTGCACCGGCGCCATGACGGGGAGTTTCTTCGCGGGGCTTCGCTGCCTGAACCGAAAAGGAAGTGAACGCGCTTACTTCGCCAGCGAGACACACACGATCTCCTCGTCATTGCGCATGAAGACGCACTGATTCGCGAAAGCGGGGTGTGACCACACAACGGCACGTCTGGGGTCGGTGGTCGTGGGCTTGAGGAGCTTGGCGCGGCTGAGTTCTTCGTAGCCTTGCGGCGTGAGCTTGGCGATGATGAGGTCGCCTTGTTCGTTGGCGAGGAAGAAGCGGTCGGCGTGCTTGATGATGAAGGCATTGGCCCAGCGCACAGGCGGGCCGCCGGTGGTGGCGGCGAAGGTTTCCCAGAGACGTTCGCCGGTGTCGAGCTTGAGGCAGCGGAGCTGGCCGTAGCTGCACACGCCGTAGATGTGGCCGTTTTCGATGTAGGGCGTGCTCATGAGGCTGTGCAGCGTGTCGGTGTTCTTTTCACTGAAGCTTTTGCCCTCCCATTGCAGCGTGGCGGCGGGTTTGGCGGCGTCGAGCTTGAAGCACTTCGAACTGGTGTAAAACGAGCTCAGCAGGAGCAGATCGCCCGCGAGTCGCGGCGTGGCAACGGTGAGGCCGGCACGAATCTCCCACGGATGCGACCAGAACACCTTGCCTGTGGCCGGATCGAGCGAGTTCACGGCCTGCGGATGCCAGAGGATGAGCTGTTTGGTGCCACCGGCCTCGATCATGGTCGGCGGTGCATAACCAGGCTCGCGCGCATCAAGCGCACGCCAGAGTTCTTTGCCAGTGTCCTTGTCAAAAGCCATCGCCACGCTGCCAGGGCCACCGACGAGGCAGATGAGGCGCTGACCATCGAGCAGCGGATGACCTGCGAAGCCCCACATCGGTGTGCGAGCACCATAGTCCGTTTTGAAGTCGTGTGACCAGAGCACCTTGCCGCTGGCGGCGTCGAGGCAGAACAGATTTCCCTCCGCGCCGAGTGTCCACACCTTGCCGCCGCTCACCAGCGGCGTGCACCGCGGACCGGTGGAGTAGCTCATGGTGTAGGTGCAGTCGTAGCGATGCTCCCAAACCTGTTTGCCACTCGCAACATCAAGGCAGAGCACACGTTCCGTGCCGGGAATGATGCCACGGGCAAAGGCATTGCCCGGCGCTCGCGTCTCCACGGCCACCTGGCGGTCCATGAGATACACTTTGCCATTCGCAATCGCCGGGCCGGTGTAGCCGCCGCCGATCTTCACGCGCCAGCGCACTTTCTGCCCGCCTTCAGGAAACTTTTCGATGATGCCGGTTTCACGCCACACACCGTCACGCTGCGGGCCGAGCCACTGCGGCCAGTCCTCGGCATGCAGGGCGGTGCCAAGGAGGAGAAAGAGCAGGATGCGCATGCTGCAAACAAACTCGCGGTGGTGATTCATGTTGCAGATGATTTGGCGCTAAGTTTCTTCAAATGGGTGTGATCCATACGCTGACCAACTGCAAATCATGAAAAGTTCATCGAGAATACTGGTGGTTGGACTCTTGGTTTCACTGGCATCTGCTTTGGCGATCATCCTTTGTGCCTGCTTGGTTTTTGAACATTGGCTCGGTGATACACAACCCTTAATCGGCTATGCTTTCGCCTTAGTCGTCGCGGCTGGCGTCTTTTGCATTGGCTTCATTGTCACTATTGTCGTTGCCGTTAGCGAAATAAGCCATGGCGCTGCTCGGCATCGTGGTGGGTTAAATGCACCAGCCGAACGTGACATTCACGGCGAAGCAGACGAACAAACTCCGCAATGAACTCGAAGCGCCTTGATTCATCGAGTGGGTGAAGTAAACGCAGTCAGCGTGTCACACGAAACAGCGGCGTCGGCAGGCGCTCGCTGGTGAACCAGAGGGTCTGGCTGTCGGCATCGTAGCAGACGCCCTCGACCTGCGGCACGAGTTGCGGTTCGATGCGCGTCGGCGTTTGTTTTAGCGCCACCGTCAACGGTTGGTCCTTCGCCAGCTTCCATTCATAGAGGCTGCTGTACGTGGCGACGACGAGACGGCCGCCATCCGGCGAGAAGCAGGCGGCGGTGGCCATGCAGTTGTCATGCGGGCGTTTGCCGGGACGAATCAGCGTGGGGAAACTGAGGTCCGCGATTTTTTCGAGCGGCATGCTCACCTTTTCCTGCAGAGGCTGCGGGAAGGCATAGAGGGCGCTCTTTCCGTCCTCGCTCTTGGTGAGAATGTAGAGCCGGTTGGTCTGCGGATGAATGAGCAGGCTTTCGGCGTTGTGCTTGCCGTCGGGATAGTTGGCACGCCAGATGTGCGACGCGGGGCTTTCCGTTTCGGCGACGGGTTTGCCTGTGGCGACGATCCCAGGTTCAGGAATTTGATACACCTGGATGGTGGGCCGCATCTGGAAGTTGTCGCCGATGTCACCGATGAAGAGAGCCGGGGATCCCTGGTCATCCTTGCCCAGCGTAAGATCTTCCCAGTCAAAATTGGCGGCCTCGCGCACGCGCACTTTGGCGCGTGTTTTGCCGCTGTGGTCGATGGCGAAGACGCAGGGTTCACCACCGGAGTCATTCACGGTCCAGAAGATCGAAGGATCGCGGCGGCCTTGGATGAGACCGGAGCTTTCCTTGATCCGCTTGTCTTCCAGAATCGCGACACGCTCGCTGGTGCTGGGCACCGGTTTTTCCGGCCAGGAGGAAGCGCTCTGCCCCCAAACAACCGTGGAAACGGCAAGAAAGAGACCAAGCTGGAGAGTCGCGGCATTCATGACTCAGCCGAGCGGTGTCGCAGGCCCGGCGAGCATGCGGTTGTAATGAAGCTGCACGCGGCCTTGGAACCAGCGCCAGGTGGGGCCGGGGCGGCCACGGTCGAGCAGGAAATGCGGGCAGTCTTTGTTCGGCGGGTTCAAGCCCTTGCGCGGCCAGTGGTAATGCCCCACGACATGGCTGAGCGGAATGTCATAGGCGCGCATCAGATACGCGGCGAGGCGCGCGGTGCGATCAATGGTGAGGCCGATGTCGTTGCCGCTGTGCTCGCACATCTCGATGCCGATGCTGTAATTGTTGCCCGGCCCGTCAAAGTCGGCGTGCTCGCCCTGCTCACGGCAGGGCAGGTGCTGGATGGCGATGTTTTCCTGCACGGTGAAGTGCCAGGTGAGGAAGCCGATGCGGTTGCCGCCTTTGCGCTTGGTGGCGCGCAACGCACCGCGTTTCAAGGCCAGCGCATGCTGGTAGGCGTCTCCCGTGTAGTTCTGCGTGCTGTGAATGGTGATGTATCGCGGCCGCATCGGCCGGTAATAACGACGGCCCACGGTGCCGGGGGGAATGAGATCGAGCTTCACCCGCGCTTCGGCGAGGAGCTGATCGGGCGTCACCGGACCGAGAGCGGCGTCATTATAACGCGACTCCCAGCGGGAGATGCGGGAGCCGTCGTAGGTGGCGCAAGCCACGACAATCAGAGCAAGAGAGAGTGGTAGAAAAAGTGCGGCGTGTCGGCGCATGTCATTGTTTACCTGTTCAAGGGTCAAAATTCAATGTGCAAGGTTCAAAGTTTCAGCCGCAAGACGTGTCGTCCGCCCAATCCTTGAGCGTTTAACGCCGCCCGGCGGCTGGCGACACCCGCGCATTGTTCCAACGGCCAGCCTTTGAGCCAGCCGTGCAAAAACCACCCGTGATACACATCGCCGCAGCCGGTGGTGTCGATCACGAGGCATGCGTGAGCCGGCTGATGGAAATAGGTGCCGTCGGCGGTCCAGACATGACTGCCTGCCGCACCCGCTGTGATGACGAGCACTTGAGCGGGTGGTTGGAGCAATGTGGCAGCCATTTCAGGCAAATCGTCTCTGCTGCTGCAATTCGTGGCAAAATCTCGCGAAAAGATGCGGATGTGGCTCGCTTCGACGAGATCGCGCAACGATTCGCGCCATCTTCCAGCTCCGCCATCGAAAGAAATCGTGACGCCATGCTCTTGCGCGAGTTTCACGGCCCGGCGCGCGGCGTTTTCATGGCGGCCATTGATGTGCAGGAGCCGTGCGCTATTGAAAAGTGACCCGTCCACCTCCCCATGAGCCGGTTCTCCCGCTGTGGAAGGTGCATAAACGATCTGCCGCGCGCCATCGCTCTGCCGCACGAGGATGCAGGCGCTGGCGGAGCGCGTTCCTGGCACCACATGCAGATGATTCGTGCTCACGCCGAATTCTTCCAATCCGGCGCGGATTTTCTGACCTGTGGCATCATCCCCACAGCGGTCGATCAACACGCATGAATGTCCTTCCGCCGCCAGCACGCACAACGCCGTCGCCACTGGTCCGCCGCCGTCCTCGGCATGGGCCAACGCCTGCGTCACATGCTCTTCGGCGCGGAATTCGCGCACAATCGAGAACGCATCGTGCGTTGCCGCGCCGATGCCGATGACGGTGAAAGAACCGGCGGCCATGAGGCGGGCACGATTCCTGTGATTTCGTGATTGTCATCCTCGGGCATGTCATTCAACATCCGCGCCCATGAGCACCCCGACCACTTACAACCCGGACATCCCTTGGTACAAGCAACTCAGCCCCTACCACTGGTTTGTTTTCTTCGTCGCCTCCGCCGCGTGGTGCTTTGACTGCCTGGACCAGCAGCTCTTCATCCTGGCGCGTGACAATGCGGTGAAAGCGCTCACGCCAGGCGCGACCGGGCCTGAGCAGACCAACTACAGCGGCTGGGCCATGGCCATTTTCATCGCAGGCTGGGCGACTGGCGGGCTCATCTTCGGTGCCGTCGGTGATCGTATCGGGCGTGCCAAGACGCTGGCGATCACGGTGCTCATCTACTCGCTTTTCACCGGCCTCTCGTCGTTCGCGGCCAACATCGAGCAGTTCATGATCTACCGCGCTCTCACCGGCCTGGGTGTCGGCGGGGTGTTCGGACTCGCCGTCGCGCTGGTCGCGGATGCCTTGCCTGACGCCGCACGACCGAAAGCGCTCGGCATGTTGCAGGCCCTCTCAGCAGTGGGCAACGTGACCGCCGGCCTGTGCGCCATGGCGCTCTCGGGCATGGATCCGATGGTCTCGTGGAAGTATCTGTTCTGGATCGGGTCGATTCCGGCGTTCCTGTGCATCTTCATCATGCTGCGGCTGAAGGAGCCGGAGAAATGGATCGCAGCCAAGGCGCTGAGCAAGACGGACAAAACTCAGTCGATGGGGTCCTACCTGAGCCTCTTCGGCGACGTCCGCTGGCGGAAGTCCGCGCTGTTCGGCATGCTGCTCTGCGTGTCCGCCGTCGTCGGCCTGTGGGGCATCGGCTTTTTCAGCAACAAGCTTGTCGCCTTCGCCATCGCCGACTCGCTCGCGGGCCAGAACCTGAGCCCCCAGGAGGTCAGCACGGCCAAGCAATGGTGGTCAGCGGCCAATCTCATCGTTCTCAACATCGGCGCGTTCATCGGCATGATCGCCTTCAGCAAGGCCGCGCATCGTTTTGGCCGGAAGCCGGTGTTCGTCGTCGCCTTCCTCGCGGCTATGGCCGCGACCATTTTCTTCTACCTCTGCTTCGACGAACGCGCCGACATCTGGATGAGCCTGGTGCTGGGGATCTGCCAGCTCTCGCTGTTCGCGGGCTTCGCGATCTATCTGCCGGAGCTGTTCCCCACGCGTCTGCGCAGCACGGGCACGAGCTTCTGCTACAATGTCGGACGCTTCATCGCCGCCAGCGGACCGATCACGCTCGGTGCGCTGAACAAGAGCCTGAGTGACAAGGCGATCCTGGCTCTGCCGGCGGGTTATACCGACGCCATGAAGAACGCTGCCGAACTCGACGCATTCCGCTCCGCGGGCTGCTACATGAGCAGTGTGTTCCTGCTCGGGATAGTGGCGCTGATGTTCCTGCCGGAAACGAAAGGCCGTCCGCTCCCGGAGGGTTGATCCCATGACCGCAGATGAACTCAAAACCGCCTCGCAATCTGAGGCGGAAGCCGTTTCTCCAGAAGCGCTGGCGCTCTGGCATGCCAAGCAAGGCCACTGGGACGCCGCGCACAACATCGCGCAGGACATTCAGACCCAGATGGGATCGTGGATTCATGCGCTGCTGCATGTGATCGAGGGTGACCAGTGGAACGCGGACTACTGGTTTGCCAAAGCAGGCAAACCGTCGCACGGGCCGAAGGAGATCGACAAACTTTGGGACGAAATCGCAGGCGTTGTGCTATCTTGATGCCTCTTGCCGTGACCAACGAACCCAACAAACCCCAGCAACGCTTCGAAGACCTGCGTGGCATCCTGCATTACGTGCCGCAGTTCCGGCAGCGTGTCTTCGTGATCGCGTTCGACGGGGCGCTGATGTCGATGCCGGGCTTCGCCAGCCTGTTGCAGGACGTGGCGGTGCTGCAATCACTCAACATCGAGGTCGTGCTCGTCTTTGGCGCACGCGCCCAAGTGCGTGCGCTGGCCGAAAAACGCGGCATCACGCTTTACAACGACGACGGCATGGGCCGCACCGACGCGGCGGGCATCGAGATCGCCATCGACGCGATCATGCGGCAGGCGAATGACCTCGTGGCCGATCTGACCGCGCTGGAGATGCCTGTGGCCGTTTCCAACGCGCTCGCGGTGCATCCGGCGGGGGTGATTGACGGCGTGGACCAGGAATTCACCGGCCGGATTGAACGTGTGGATGAGGAGACGCTGCGCGCGCTGCTCAAGGCCGACATCATCCCGATTCTGCCCCCGCTCGGCTACGACGGCAAAGGCACCACGCTGCGGCTGAACTCGGACGCGGTCGCCGTGGAGGTCGCCATCGCGCTTCAGGCAGCCAAGGTCATCTTTTTGGCCGAATCGGGCCTCACAGCGACCGACGGCACGCGTTTGGCTCAGCTTTCCGTCGCCGATGCGAGGGAAATGTACAAGTCCAAGGATCCGAAGCATGATGTGAGCATGCTCTCCAAATTGCGCTATGCCTCCCTGGCCTGCCAGGAGGGCGTGCCGCGTGTCCACATCGTCGATGGCACGCAGGATGAAGCGCTGCTTGCCGAGCTCTTCTCGAATGAAGGCGTCGGCACCATGATCCATGGCGATGAGTATCAGCAAATTCGCAAAGCACGCGCAGGCGATGTTCCCGCGCTTCTTTCCATGATGCAGCAGAGCGTGGATGACGCCGCCCTGGTGCCGCGCACACGCGACCAGATTCAATCCAAGATCAAAGACTTCTTTGTGCTCGAACTCGACGGACACCCCATCGGCTCCGTGGCTGTGCACACCTATGAGGAAGATGGCCGCAAGGTTGCCGAACTGGCCTGCCTGTTTGTGCGGCGTTCGCACAAGAACAAGAACCATGGCCGCAAGCTGGTCGCTTTCGCCGAGGAAACGGCAAAGCAGCGCGGCTGCGAAATCATCGTGGCGCTCAGCACGCAGGCGTTCCGCTTCTTCGAGGAGAAGATGGGTTACACCGTCGCCGATCCTGATGCTTTGCCGCCCACCCGCCGCGAAAAATACGACAAAAGCGGCCGAAACTCGAAGGTGCTGGTCAAGGCGCTGAAGTAGCCGCACTCACCCCATCTGCGCGATGACCTGCGCCGCCACGATGCGCAGAAGCATCGTCAGCGGATACACCGCCGCATAGGCCACGGCGGGCGAATCACAGCGCGCCATCGTCGTGGCAAAGGCGAGCGCGGGAGGATCCGTCATACCGCCGGAAAGCAGGCCGCAGAGGGACATGAAGTTCATGCGATGCCATTTGCGGGCCACAAAGCCGACAGCAAGCAGCGGCAGCATGGTGACCAAGATGCCGAGCAGCACCCATTGCAGACCCTGAGTGGAAAACACCGTGGCCGCGAATTTCTCGCCTGAGAGCAGGCCGACATTGGCGAGGAAGAGGATGATGCCGAGTTCGCGCAAGGCGCGATTCGCATTGATCGGCATGTGCATGACCATCGGGCCGAGGCGACCGAGGTGGCTGAGCAAGATCGCCATCACCAGCGGTCCACCTGCCAAACCAAGGCGCACCGGAGCAGGCAGGCCCGCGATCTGAAACGGATAGAGGCCAAGAAGAACGCCGAGCAGGATGCCGGCGAAGATGGCGGCGAATTTCGTCTCCTGAAGCATGTGGACGGCGTTGCCGAGGACTTGGGTGGCGGCGTTGAGAGATTCCTCATCACCGACAAGCTGGAGCATGTCGCCAAACTGCAAGCGCACGTCCGGCAGCGCGGTGAAAATCAGATCGCCGCGGCTGACGCGGGTGACGGTGACGTTGTGGAGGTGATCCAGGCCGAGTTCGCGCACGGTTTTGCCGAGCATGCTTTTGTTGGTCACCACGACACGACGATAGGTCACACTGCCGGGCGCTTTCATGAGGTTTTCCCCGCTCACGCTGCCGATGACGAGGCGGAACTGCTCCAGATGCGGCTGCGTGCCCACCGCCATGATCACATCGCCCACATGCAGCTTTGTTTCGGGCGTGGCGGCATGCACCTCGCTGCCGGAAGCCGGACGATGGCGTGAAATGACCACGCCTGTTTCGTGAATGCCCGGCACCTCGGCCAGCAGGACGCCCTCAAGGTTCGGATTCTCCACACGCAGGTTCATGCGTTGCAGGGGTTCAACCCCTTCGCCCTGGTCGCGGCGGAACTGCTCCGCCTCGGCGGACACATCAATCTTGAAGAAGGTGCGCAGAAGAATGAGCGAAAGGATGATGCCCACAATCGCCAGCGGATAGGCCGCCGCGTAAGACAGGGCGGGCAACGTGACGGTGGCAGGATCGGCGTGGGCGGACTGCAGCGCCTGCTGGGCAGCACCGAGCGCCGGCGTGTTCGTCGTGGCGCCGGCGAAAAGCCCTGCGATGGCCGGCAACGGCATGCCGAGCATCCACCCGCCCAGCAGTGCCACCAGCGCACCGCCCGAGACGAGCGCAAATGCGTAGCCGTTCAGCACGCGCCCCTGACGCCGCAACGAGGCAAAGAAACCCGGCCCCATCTGCATGCCGAGCGCAAAAACAAACAGGACGAGCCCAAAGTCCTTCAAAAAGTGCGCCACCTCCGTCTCCGGCTGCAAACCAAAGTGGGACGCCGCCAGACCGGCAAACAGCACGCCTGCCACACCGAGCCTGACACCTGCCACGCGGATGTTCCCCAGCCCGATGCCCGCCAGCACCACGATGCTGAAAATCAGCAGGTCGTGGGCCACGGGCGAAGTTTGGTTCAATTGCTCCAGAAAGGTCATGTCTTCTTACTGGCACGAAGGATGCCAGTCGTGCACGGCTTTTATGCACCATTTTTGTGAGGTGGTCCCGCGTGTGCTGGCATTCACTGCGCGTGATTTGAGAACGGCTGCATTGCGGCTTCAACACGGTCGATTTTGTGCTTCTTGAAGGATCATGAGTCCAAATTCTCCCTCTCTTTATGACCGACTCGGCGGCGAAGACATGATCGCCAGCCTCATCCCCGCCTTTTACGTCCGTGCGCTGGCCGATCCCGTGCTGGCACCGTTCTTCAAACACACCGCGCTGGACAAACTGCACGGCATGCAGCGCGAGTTCTTCGCCATGGCCACCGGCGGGCCGATCACCTACTCCGGCAAACCCCTGGCGCACGCCCATCATGGCCGTGGCATCACAAAACATCACTTTGCCCTCTTCACCGGCCATCTGGCGGACACGCTGCTCGACATCGGCGTCACCCAGGAGGAAGCGGATGAGGTGATCAAACGAATCAATTCCTACACCAACGAGGTGACGGGAACCTCCTATTGACCGGCCTCAGTTTTGGGACCGCGGCACGTTGGTGGAACTCAGCGCGTTCTCCGTGATCGCGATGGCCTTGTCCTGGAGTTTTTCGCCGATGTAGCGCTGCTGAAACTCCACGCGGCATTGACGGCCGTCTTTGGCAAAGACAATCCAGAACTCGGTCGATTTGATGCGCTCCGATGCAGAACTGGCTTCAGTCCAGTCAAAGCGAGTGACGGTGTCACGCGTCATCTCGGTCAGTCCCGTAGCAGTGAGCGTCACGGAGTAGCCCTGGCTCTGCCATCCCAGCCAGGTGGCGGCTCCGCCAATCAGCAGACAGGCTGCTCCCAAGGTGATGAATGGAGCGATGACCCTGACCCGGCCAAAGAAAGTGCCGTTGCCAAATTCCAGCGCGAAGAACTTCACCCGCGTAAACATGATCTTCACCAGCATGAGCCCGCCGAGGATCAGCAACGGACCGCCGCCGAGCAACAGCCAAGTGTAAAGATCACCGATCTTCAAGGTGACGCCGTTGCCCGCGTCGCTGCCTTTGGTGAGGAACGGGGAGATGTCCGGCAAGGTGATGGCTGCGGCGAGGAGAGGCGGGAATGAATTCATGACAGCAGATGCGATTAAACCAAGCTGGCAGCAGGAACGTCAAGCACTCGTTCCGTGACTTGTGTGTTTCCGAATGAACTCCTTCACCTCCGCCACGTCCGCGTTGAGCGGCCAGGTTTGCAGCGGTTTCGATTTCAGCGCTTCGAGCGTGGGGTGCGTCGGCTCGCTGCCGGTGGCCTTCTGCACGACTTCGGGGAATTTTGCCGGGCTGGCGGTGGCCAGCACCACACTCACGCGATCCTGCGCCATGTCGGTGAATGCGCAGGCGGTGTGCGGATCGAGCACGTATTGCCAGTCCTGCCACATCTGGGCGATGACACGTTCGATGTGCGCGTCGTCCATGCGCGTGGAGCGCAGGCTGGTCTTCGGCAGGTTGATCTTGAAGGGCGCACCCGATTTGATCTGCGTCATGACTTCACGCACACGCCCGGAATCTTGATCGAGGATGTAGTAGAGGAAGCGCTCGAAGTTTGACGCGGCCTGGATGTCCATGCTCGGCGCATGGCTCGGATGCACGTCGCTCTGGTGGTAATCACCGCTGGTGAGGAAGCGGTGCAGGATGTCGTTCTGATTCGTCGCCACGCGGAAACCGCCTGCGGGCATGCCCATCTGCTGCGCCAGCCAGCCGGCCAGCACGTTGCCAAAGTTTCCGGTGGGCACGACATATTCGGCCGTAGCACGAACACTCTCGGGCAGCTTCAAGCAGGCCCAGATGTAATACACACACTGCGCCAGCACGCGGGCGATGTTGATCGAGTTCACGGCGGAGAGATTCACCGAGTTCGCGAAGGCGGTGTCGCCAAACGTGTCCTTCACCACGCGCTGCGCGTCGTCAAAGGTGCCGGGCACGGGGATGGCGAAGACGTTGTCCGCGCCGGTGCAGGCCATCTGGCGTTCCTGGAGCGGAGCCACACGTCCGTTCGGGTAGAGAATGAAAATCGTGATGCCATCGCGCCCCAGGCAGCCATGGATCGCCGCCGAACCGGTGTCGCCCGAGGTCGCGCCGAGCACGGCGAGCCGTTTGCCAGTCTTTTCGACCTGACGCTTGTACAGCAGGCCCAGCAGTTGCAGCGCGAAGTCCTTGAAGGCCAGCGTCGGGCCGTGAAACAGCTCCAGCACATAGGTTTTGTCCGTGATCTTGCGCAGCGGCGCGACATCCGGTGAATCAAAGCGCCGATAAGCCTCCGCCGTGAGCTGATGCCATTCCGCGTTGCTGATCTCTGGCGCAAACAACGTGAAAAACTCCGCCGCAAGCTGCGGATACGTCAGCTTCGACCATGCAGGCAGCTTGTCAGCGATACTCGGCAGCTTTTCCGGCAAAAACAGGCCGCCATCCGGTGCCAGTCCGGCTTCAACAGCTTCAGAAAACGTGTGCGGCTTCGTTTGTCCGCGGGTGGAGATGTAATGCATGGGCGAGTCAGTCTGACGCGCATTCATGCGTGGGATTTGATGAGACTCAATGGTTCTCTTTCCGGCTGATCCGACGAACACCCCGGTCAAAGCTTTACCTGGCTTTTTCAGCCTTGAGGGCCGCTTCGTAGCCTGGATTTTTCCACTTCATCGACAGAGCGCCGTATTCCTTGAACTGGGGATTGGTCTTCTCATACAAGGCATCCTTCAGGAGGTACTTGCCCGAAACAGCCTTTTCATTGGAAGTCATGATCTGAAGCTCGATTTTGGCTCCAGGGGCGATTGGGGAGAGGTCGGTGTAACCGGCATCTTGGATCGTGTCTGGCAAGGCCTTGCCATTTTCATCGAAGAAAATGACCGTGCCGTTGATGAGCGACACCGGCATGTCGGACACGTTGGTGACCGACATGGTGAATGTCGGCATGACCGGACTGATGCCACGGGACAGCGCTCCTGTCTCGACGGGCGGTTTGCCGGCTTGTATGAGCTGGTCGATGGGGGTCGTGCCAGCGACAGGCCCATTTGATTCTTTGTTGCAGGCGGCCAGGCCGGCCATTGCGGAAATAACAATCAGAATGCCAAGTGTGTGTTTCATAAAAGTGCCTCTTTCCATGGCTTAATGATTCGCTTTGGACGCCCAATGACCATTGGATTTCCAGTGCCAATCTGGCGAATCATGACCCGTTTTTGGCGATCTTGGCCATGGGGCGACGTGAGGAAGAAAAGAGAAGGGAGAGGCTGCCGTCCCCTGATCCAACGAAGTCGCGCCTTGATCTGCCTCACTTCTTCCGCGCAATGAACACATCCACCTGTTGCCCAACGTAGAGGTTGGCATCCTTGGGCTTGTCGAGTTTGTAGATGACCTGCAGGACGCGAGTGTCCACGCGTTCGCTGCTGGCGCCGGTGAGGGATACTTTGGGGATGACGTAGGGCTCGATGCGGACGAACTGCACCTTGAATTTCCGCAAGGAGTCGCTCTTGAGCGAAAAGGTGGCGTCGAGACCGGAGGCGACACCCATGGCGTTTTGTTCATCAACATCAGCACGCACATGCAGTGTGGAGATGTCTCCGAGCATCAGGGCTGGCTGCTTGTTCTGCGGGGAGGCGTATTCGCCAGCGCGGATGTTGACCTGAAGAATGGTGCCGTTGCGCGGGGCTTTTACGGTGAGGCGGTCGATGAGCAACTGTGTCTGCTGCACATCGGCCTTGGCGGCGGCAAGTTGGGCGGCGGCAGCCTGCTGCTGCGCTTTGGTGACGAGAACGTCGTTGGTGCGATTGCGCAGGTCATCCTGGCTGATGGCACGCTGGTCGGGGATGGAGTTCAGGCGGTCCAGCATGTCCTGCATTTTGGCAAGCTGGGCCTGGGCGACGGTTAGATTTGCCTCGGCCACCACGATGGCCGCCTGCTGCTTGAGCAAGGACGCCCGCAGTTCGCGATCATCGAGGATGAGCAACGGATCGCCCGCCTTGACGGTTTGATTGACCTCGACCTTCACCGCTTCGACCAACCCCGGCACCGGCACGCCGATGGCGACGTTTTCCCCCTGCGCTTCGAGAATGCCGGTGGCCGCGATGTCATCCGGCGCGTTTTTCTGCGGCGGGGCGAGGGGCGGTGGCGGGATGGCCGATTCCTGGCTGCGGATGGTCTGCAAAACGAATCCCATGGCGACCACCCCGGCGATGGCGAGGATGAAGGTGAACCAGCGAATGGAGGTGGAGACGAGTTTCATGGCGAAGCGTTCGTTAGGCACGCTGTAGCGTGTTTGGGGCTCGGATGCACGCGGAAGCGTGAACTACGTACGTTCTTGCAGCCTGCGGCGGACGCTCTACGCTGCGCGCATGGAACGCCCCGCTGCCATCGCCCAAATCCGCGAAGCCTGCAAAAACATCGCCCTTCAGTTCATGAAGATTCATCCCGCCGTGCCCGGTCTGGCGGACGAGGAGACGCAGAAGGAGTGCTTCCGCTGCGTGCATGAGATGACCGTCCTGCTGGAGACGATCAAAAAGAAGATCGGCCGCCTCGAACGCGCGGACGACAGCACACTTCTGTGACATTTGGCTTACTTGCGCCAGACAGCGCCGCACACGACATTTTCCCATGAGACACGTCCCTTTGTTCTGTTTTCTACTCCTCGCGACGGCGTTGCATGCCGAGGTCAAACTGCCCGCGATCTTCTCTGACGGCATGGTGCTCCAGCAGGCTCAGCTCGTGCGCATCTGGGGCACCGGCGAAGTCGGCGAGGATGTGAAGATCACCTTTGGCGATCAAACACACAGCTCGGTGACCGACCCGACTGGGAAATGGTCCGTCACACTGAACCCGATGAATGCAAACGCTGCTCCGACCAATCTCGTCGTGAGCGGCAAGAACATGATCACCCTCAAAAACGTGCTCGTCGGCGAGGTGTGGATCTGCTCCGGCCAGTCGAACATGCAGTGGACCGTGCAGCAGGCGGGCAAGGCCCAAGAAGAGATCGCCGCCGGGAATCATCCGCAGATCCGCATGTTCAATGTCGAGCGCAGTCCGAGCATGACACCGCAGGCCGACTGCAAGGGCGCATGGGAAGAGGCCACCAGCGCGAACGTGGGCGATTTTTCCGCGGTAGGTTACTACTTTGGCCGCCACCTGCATCAAGTGCTCAAGGTGCCCGTCGGTTTGATCAACACCTCCTGGGGCGGCACGCGCATCGAGGCCTGGACCAGCCGCGAAGCGCTGGAAGAACGCCCCTGTGCCAGTGAAATGATCGCCGACTGGAATGACCACGTCAGCAAATGGGACGCCGCGAAAGAGCAGGCCGCTTTTGAAAAACGCAAAACCGACTGGCAGGCGCAGGTGAAGAAAATCGACGATGAGAATGCCAAACTGCCCGCCGACAAAAAGAAGCCGAAGCCGCAGGCTCCGCGTCCTCCAGACGACCCCGCCAAGACGCCGCATCATCCCAGCGTGCTCTTCAACGGCATGGTAGCTCCGCTCGTTCCGTACGGCATCAAGGGCGCGATCTGGTATCAAGGCGAATCGAACCAACGCCGCGCCTTCCAGTACCAAGAACTGCTGCCCACCATGATCAACGACTGGCGCAGGCAGTGGGTGGACGCGTTCTCATTCTACATCGTGCAACTCGCCAATTTCGGAAACGGACACCCCGTGACCCAGGATGCAGGTGTTCCCGACACTTGGGCCGAGTTGCAGGAGGCACAGACGCTCACGGCACAGACGCTGGACAAATGCGGCATCGCCATCATCAACGACATCGGCGAGCAGAACGACATCCACCCGAAGAACAAGCAGGAGGTCGGCCGCCGCCTCGCGCTCTGGGCTTTGGCGAAGGACTACGGCAAAAACGGCACCGAATACTGCGGCCCGCTGTATCTTTCCTCCGTCGTGCAGGACAGCAAGGTGCGCGTGCAGTTCACCCACACCGGCACCGGATTGAAAACCCGTGATGGCGGCGAACTGAAGCACTTCCAAATCGCCGGAGCCGATCAAAAGTGGGTGTGGGCCAAAGCAAAAATCGAAGGCAATGAAGTCGTCGTCTGGAGCGAATCCGTGCCCCAGCCCGTCGGCGTACGCTACGCATGGGCAAGCTGGCCTGAAGGCGCGAATCTCATCAATGCCGAAGGCCTCCCTGCCTCTTGCTTCCGCACGGATGACTTCCTGCCCTCCACGCTCGGTGTCGTGTCACCTTTTAAAGAGGCCACGCCCGCGAAACCGGCTCCTGCCAAACCGTGATCGTTCGAGCCGAGCGTGCACCTCTTCCTCACTGATCCCGACACGTCTTCGTTCCTCGCGGATGAACTGCGTCGTGCCGCCCCAGATTCGAGTTTGCGTGAGATTGAGGGGCTCGGCATCGCCGCAGATGTGAATCTCGACGGCCTGTTGCTCGCCTTCGCACGGCAAACGCTGCCCGATGCCATCGAAGTCCAGGCGGTTTCGATCAACGCGTGGGCAGATCGTATCATCGACGCCGTCGCCGGAGTGTTTCCCGACGACCAACCGTGGCGTCTCCATCTCTGGCCGCAGTATGGCGAAGGCAAAGCGGGCCGGCACCGCTGCGAATTGATCCTCGCCAGCCTCATGGAGCGTTTGAAAAAACGCCGCAGGCATCTGCTGCGTTCCTTGATCGACTCCGAGGCCGTTTTCGACGCGCAAACCTCCCTCGCGCAGTGTGTCCTCACCTCTCCCGAAACCGGCTGGCTCTCTGCAACATCCGCGCCGCGTGCTTATGCTCTGCGCAGTTTGATTTCGAGTTTCCCACGCGGCGAAGTGCCCCTCGCTGACGACAAAAGCGCTCCGTCACGTGCTTTCACCAAGCTCGTCGAGGCTGAACAGCGTCTAGGACGGCGCATCGAGCGCGGTGAAACCTGCGTTGATCTCGGTGCCTCGCCGGGAAGCTGGAGCTATGTCGCTTTGCATCGTGGCGCTCACGTCATCGCGGTGGACCGCTCCGAATTGCGCGAGGACTTGATGCGCAACCCGCGCCTGCGCTTCGAGGCCGCTGACGCCTTCAAATACCAGCCGCCTCAGACCGTGGACTGGCTTGTGTGCGATGTCATTGCCGCCCCGCAGCGCAGCATCGACCTCCTGCTCGAATGGTTGAGTGAGAAGCGCATGCGCAACTTCATCGTGACGATCAAATTCAAGGGCCATGACGAGTATTCGCTGCTCGACATGCTCAAACGTGATGCGCCGCCGTTGTGCGCCGAATTTCACCTCACGCTGCTGTGCGCGAACAAGAACGAGGTGTGTGCGTTCGGAGTGGCATAGTGGTCCGCACAGTCCCCTGTGCGGTGGAACGAGCGTTCCCTGATCCAGAACCGCACAGAGGACTGTGCGGACTACTTTTTACAACAGCGCCTCGTGCGCACGGCCATCCTTGGCCTCACAGTAGAGGATGAAGGACTGGTTCACGACGGAGTAACCGCCGGGTGTCGGGTAATCACCGCTGAAATACCAATCGCCATACTCGGAGCCCAAGGCTCGGTGCAGGTTTGGGATGTTTTGATAGATGACCTCGACGGTGCCGTGCCAAGGCGTTTCCTCGGGGCTGATCATCTGGGCTATCTTGGCGGAGATTTCATCGTCGGTGAACGGGGCGTAGATGGCCTTCACGGCGTTGCGCATTTCTTCCTTCGGCTTTTTCAGCTCGGCCTTGCAGGCAAGGTAGGTGTCGCGCACAACATGGGACATGCCGCGTGAGCGCAGCAGGCTGATGGCGGCCTGGAAGGCGATGAATTTGCCGAGTTCGGCCATGTCGATGCCGTAGCAGTCGGGATAGCGGATCTGCGGGGCGGTGGAGCAGACGATGATGCGGCGCGGATTGGTGCGCGCGAGGATGCGCAGCAGACTTTTCTTCAAGGTGGTGCCACGCACGATGGAGTCGTCGATGACAACGAGATTGTCCTGGGGCGTGACGACGCCGTAGGTGATGTCGTAGCTGCCGGAGACGAGCGCGTCACGCCCGGTCTCCTGGGCGATGAAGGTGCGCATCTTGATGTCTTTGAGCGCGATTTTTTCGGCCCGCGGCCAGTTGCGCAGCACGAGATCGTCGAGTTTGGCCTCGTCGAGTTCCCCACGTTTGAGCATGTCCATGAGCGCTTCTTTGACGACGACGCGACGGCTTTTGCGCAAACCGTCAAGGAAGCCGAAATAGGCGGTCTCAGCGGTGTTCGGAATGAAGCTGAGCACCGTGTGCTCGAAGTCGTTGTCGATGGCCTTCACGACCTGCGGCACGAGCTGCTCGCCAAGGGCCTTGCGCTGGCGGTAGATGGCGGAGTCGTTGCCACGTGAGAAATAAATGCACTCGAAGGAGCAGGGCTTGAACACGCGCGGCTCCGTGAACTTCTGGATGCTCATGCTGCCGTCGGCCTTGATCACGGCGACATGCGCGGGCGGAATTTCGCGAGTGTCGTCTTCCCCGATGCCGAACACGGACATCAGCGCGACACGTTCGGAGGCGATGGCGAAAATTTCATCGTTCTCGTAGTAGTGGCAGGGACGGATGCCGCTGGGGTCGCGCATGGCGAAGAGATCACCGTTGCCGATGACGCCGACGATGCTGTAGCCGCCATCCCAGCGCTTGGCGGATTCTTTGACGACCGCCGTCACATCAAGCTCCGCGCTGATGCGCGCGGGGATGTCCTGTCCCGGCATCCCGGAGTCACGCAGGACGTGATAGAGCTTGGTGTGCGCCTCGTCGAGCTGGAAGCCGATTTCTTCGAGCACGCTCTGCGTGTCAGTTCCAAAGACGGGATGCTGCCCGCGCTTCATCATGATCTCGTTAAGCTCGCGGGTGTTGGTGAGGTTGAAGTTCCCCATCACCATCAAAGTGCGCGTGGGCCAGGTGGTGCGGCGCATGTAGGGATGCAGCGCGCCTTTGCCAAAATCACCGCTGGTGCCATAGCGCAGGTGCCCGATGTAAATCTCCCCCGCCATCTCGAACTCGCGCTTGATGGCCTCGGGATCGTCTTCAAAAGAGATGAACTCCTTTCCCTCCTGGTCACGCTCGTCTTTGCGCTGCTTGTCGATGCGGCGGGCGATGCGCTTGTATTCTTTGCGCTCATCTTCAAAAACCTGGCCGATCCGCTCCACGCTCTCCGTGCTGCGGACGCGGAACATGTAGGGCAGGCCGGGGGGCATGCCGAGCTTGCTGCAGCCAATGCCAATGCCGTCCTGGCCACGGTTGCGTTGTTTGGTCATGAGCGCCTGCAGAGCGTCGAACCCATAGAGAGCATTGCCGTATTTTTGATAGAAGTATCCAAGCGGCTTTTTCAGCCGCACCACTGCTATGCCGCACTCGTGTCGGATTGGGTCGCTCATCAGGAAGGAGCACCCACCTTTGGCAGGTGGTGGAAGGAGTGCAACCGGTGGAAAAAGTTTCTCATTTCGGGCTGCGCTGCCACCATCCGAGCGCAAATCCTATTCCGGCTCCAAAACCCAGCCCGTGGAACAACCCCCAGCCCAGTTTGGCCACGATGGCGACCTGCGGCTTCGCCCAGCCTTCGATGCCCGAGGCCAGGATGCCATACATCCACTTCCCGCCGATGAAATAACCCGCCGTATGCAGCGCAAACAACACCAGAGCCGCGATCCAGAAGCCAGACGGCCTTTTCAGTGAGTTCCAGCACACCCAGGCAAAGAACAGCGTCCCCGCAGCCGCGCCGAGCCATTCACGCATCCGCCAGCCGGGGGGATCTTTGATGAGAAACCACGCCAGACTCCACAGCAGCGCGTAACCGAAAAAGGCCGGCAAAAACATGCGGTAAAACCGTCCCAGCCGATTTTCCCCGCTCAACAAGCCACACAGCGCCAGACCGGCCCCACCAAGGTAAACGAGAGCGATCAGCGCATACATGCCGATCTCGCTGCCCGCGATGCGTGGAACGAAAGCCCAGATCGAGTAGGCCGCCACGCTGACAGCGGCGAATCCGAAACTGCCATGCAGCGTGGAGCGGAGAAGGGACTTCATAGGTGCCCTTACAACGTCACATCTCCGCCTGATCTGCCACTCACTGCAAGACTCCAGGCCCTTCCTCGTTCAAGGCGGGCATGACTCGCTATTTCGCTCTTTTCCTGCTGCTTGGCGGCTTTGCCTTCGCTCAATCGAAGCCCGACGTTCTTTTCATCGCCGTTGATGATTTGAATGATTGGGTCAGCTACCTCGGTGGTCATCCGCAGACGAAGACGCCGAACATCGACCGCCTCGTGGCACGCGGCACGGCCTTCACAAATTCACATTGCGCCGCGCCGGCCTGCAATCCCTCGCGTGCGGCTTTGATGAGCGGCCTGCGTCCCTGGCAGACGGGTGTTTACACCAACAACGATCCAGCGCAGGGCGTGCTGAAAGACGTGAACACGATCAACCGCCATTTCCTCGCCAACGGCTACAACACACGCGGCGGCGGCAAGATTTATCATGGTTACGGCAGCGAAGGCCGCACAGATTCCTGGACCGAGTGGGCCGGGCTGTTCCCCAGCATCAAAGAACACGAGGAAAACATGAACGGCCTCAACCGCGGCCACTTCGACTGGGGTCCGGTGGAAGGTAAGCCCGCCGACATGGGTGACTACAAACTGACCGACTGGGCGATCAACCACCTCAAGACCGCGCCAACCGACAAACCACTCTTCCTCGGCGTCGGTTACGTGAAGCCGCACCTGCCCTGGTATGTGCCGCAAGAGTATTTCGACCGCTTCCCGCTGGCCGACATCAAGCTGCCCGTCACCAAGGAAAACGATCTCGATGATGTGCCTGCGGCTGGCAAAAGGATGGCTGGTGCCGAAGGCGATCACGCTTCTGTGCTCAAAGGTGACCAGTGGAAGAAGGCGGTGCAGGCCTACCTCGCCACGATCTCCTTCTTGGACGACCAAGTCGGCCGCCTGCTCGACGGCCTCGATCAAAGCCCGCGCAAGGACAAGACCATCATCGTGTGGTGGACCGATCACGGCTGGCATCTCGGTGAGAAGGAGCATTGGCGCAAATTCGCCCTCTGGGAGAAGGCCACACGCACCAGCATGGCCATCGTGGCTCCCGGCGTGTCAAAACCCGGCAGCAAGACCGATGCGCCCGTCGATTACACCAACCTCTACCCGACTCTCTGCGAACTCACCGGCCTGCCGCTGCCTGATCATGTCAAAGGAGCGAGCCTGATGCCGCTGCTCAAAGATCCCGCCGCGAAGTGGAATGACGTGGCTGTCTGCACGCATGGCAAGGGCAACCACGCCGTGCGCGACGCCCAATGGCGCTACATCCGCTACGCCGACGGCAGCGAGGAGCTCTACGATCACAGCAAAGACCCGTATGAATGGACGAACCTCGCCGGTGAAGTCGGCATGAGTGACCTCAAGGCGAAACTCGGCGCAGTCCTGCCCAAGGAAGAAGTCAAACCGACCTCCGGCGAGGCAAAAAAGAAGGAAGGCAAAGGGAAGAAGAAAAAAGCGGAGGAGTGATCACACCAGACCTCGAATCGGTTCGCCACGGGTCAACACGTTGAGCAAACTCGGTGGCAGGCCGTCCGTGATGCGGGCTTCACCGAGATCGACCAGCGTGTGCATGATGGTGGCAATCAAATCAGGAATCGTGATCGGCTCGGAGGCAGGCTCACCACCATTGCGGGCCGACTGACCGATGACCTGGCCCATTTTGAGGCCTCCGCCGTAGATCATGAGCGGAGCGAGACCACCCCAGTGATCGCGACCGCCTTTCGCGTTGAGTTTCGGCGAGCGCCCCATCTCGCCGCAGCAGACGAGCATGATCTTTTCGCTCAATCCGCGTGCTTCGATGTCCTCGATCAAGGCGGAGACGGCGTGATCGAACGGACGGCCAACATAGTCCATGCCAGTGCGGCAAGGGGCGTTGTTGTTGTCGGCGTGCATGTCCCACACAAAGCTCGTGGTGACGGTGACAAAGCCGCAGCCGTGCTCGCACAGGCGGCGGGCCATGAGCAGCAGCTTGCCGAGGGTGGCGGCGTTGTCAGCGTAGTGCTCGCGGTTGTTCCACTGCGTGCTGATGCGGTCCTTCGGCAGCAGTTTGGAAGTGTCGTAGCGCTCGATGAGGCGCGGATCTTCCTTGGAGAGATCAAACGCGTCCGATACGCCACGACGCAGCACATCGAAGGCGAGTGATTGAAACTCCGACATGCCGCCGACCGCCTCGCTGGCATCCATGCGGCGTTTCCATTGATCCAACGAGGTCAGGAGTGTGCGACGATCATCGAGCCGGCCTTGCGGCAGGCTCAACGTCATGTCCGCCTGCGCGCCGCTGCCTGCGCCGGGCACGAAGGGCTGGTAGGTGGCTCCAAACTCGCCGCTGGAGGTGAAATCGCCGAATTTCTTGATCACCGGCCCTGCGGCCGATGAAATGGCCTGCGGAAACAACGCCACGTTCGTCGGCATCGCGCTGCCTTTCCGCAGCGGCCCGGCGATGCGCGAGTAGAGCGAGCCCACATTCGCCTTCAGCGTGTCTTTGCCGACGATGGTCTTGATGTCGTGAATCGCATCGCCCGTGACGAAGGAGCGCACGATGCTGAACTTGTCCGCCAGCTTCGCCAGCCGCTCAAACGTGCCGCCAAACGTGACGCCGGGGAGCTTCGTCCTGATCTCGCCCGTCACACTGCGGATCTCCGACGGCGCATCCATCTTCGGATCAAACGTCTCGAACTGCGACGGGCCGCCGTGCATGAACAGGAAGATCACCGACTTGTCCTTGAGCAGCCGCTTCTGTGAAGCTCCAAGGGCCTTGAGAGCCATCATTTCACTCAAACCAAGCCCACCCAGCCCCAGCCCGCCAATGCGCAGAAAATCACGCCGCTGAAGGCGTGATGATCCCTGGCTGTGGTCGGAAAAAGTGAGCATGACGAGGCCAATACGAAGATGCACCGGCTCTCCTTCCGGTTTGTTCTTGCCATGCCAGCACGAGCCGGGGATGCTCGCCGCCGTCATGCGTCTCCATCACCTCTTTCTCGCCGCCGCATTGCTCGTTTCGAGCGCTTTTGCTGATTCCTTCGACTGCCGACATTGTGAGAAGCATCTGCTGCCGCAGCCGATCAAGCTCATCGCCGGTCGGAAGTATGCGCGGGATCGACGTGTCGATGTTTTGCATCTGAAGCTCGATGTGATGCCGGATTTCGCCAAACGCACCGTTTCCGGCACGGCGACGTTGCGGTTCAAGCCCATCGCGCTGCCGCTGGCGAAGCTGGAGCTCGACGCGGTGGATTTGAACATCGCCGAAGTGAAGGCCGAAGGCGCGAAGGTGGCCGAGCATGAGGTGACGAATGAAAAACTGATCGTCACTTTCGCCTCCGCCATCGCACCCGAGGCCGAAGTCACGCTGACCGTGAAGTATTCGGCGCAGCCCGAGCACGGGCTTTATTTCCGCACCCCGGAGATGGGTTACAAGGCAGGTGACACGCAAGTCTGGAGCCAGGGGGAGGCGGAGCTGCATCGCTTCTGGTTCCCGAGCTACGACTACCCGAACGAGCGCTTCACCAGCGAGGTCATCTGCCATGTGCCGAAGGGCATGCAGGTCGTTTCCAACGGCACGCTGCAAAGCGAGAAACCCGGCGGTCAGGACCTCGTCACGTTTCACTGGCTGCAAAACCAGCCGCATGTGAACTACCTCATCGCACTCGCGGCAGGTAATTTTCACAAGCTGGAGGACAAGGCGGGCAAACTGCCGCTGGCGATGCTCGTGCCGCCCTCGCATGCCGCGCAAGCAGCGAACGCATTCACCGACACGCGGAAGATCATCGAGTTTTACCAAAAGGAGATCGGCGTGCCTTTCGCGTGGGACAAATACTGGCAGGTCTATTGCCTCGATTTCCTGGCCGGTGGCATGGAGAACACGAGTTGCACCTTCGAAGCGTCCGACATGCTCTTCAACGCGGACACGGAGGAGCTGCGCACGCTGCATCGTCTCGACGCGCACGAGACCGCGCACCAGTGGTTCGGCGATCTCGTCACCTGCCGCGACTGGGCGCACCTGTGGCTGAACGAGGGCTTCGCCAGCTACTACACCATCCTTTACGAGGAGCAGAAACTCGGCGCCGACGCGATGAAATACTCGCTCTGGCTGGAGGCGCAGGAAGTTTTCGGCGCTAACGACACACGGCCCATCGTCTGGCGCGACTACGGCGACCCCATGCAGCAGTTCGACAATCGGGCGTATCCCAAGGGCGCGTGGGTGCTGCACATGCTGCGCAGCCAGCTTGGCCCCGATTTGTTCCGCAAGTGCATCAAAACCTATCTCGAACGCCATCACAGCGGCATCGTGAGCACGGATGATTTACAGGATGTCGTCGAGGAGGTCAGCGGCCTGTCATTCGACCAGTTCTTCGATCAATGGCTGCACCACGGCGGCGTGCCTGAACTGAAAATCGATCACAATTGGGATGCCGCCTCCAAACTGGCAAAAATCACCGTACGGCAGACGCAAAAACTCAGCGATCAGGTGCGCCTGTTCCGTGTGCCGCTGCCGGTGAGTTTCAAAGTGGCTGGGCAGAAAGAGCCGCTGCACTTCTTGATGGATGTCAGCAAAGAGGTCGAGGATTTCCACTTCACGCTGCCCGCGCAGCCGGAACTCGTGCGCATCGACCCGGATTTCACCGTGCTGGCAAAGATCAGCTTCACACAGCCCGGTCCGATGCTCGACAAACAGCTCGAATCCGACCTGATCGGCCGTCTTTTGGCCGTGCGGACGCTGGATCGCAAACACATCGCCAAACTCGGCAAAATCCTGCGCGAGGACAAATTTCATGCGGTGCGCAGCGAAGCCGCCAAAGTGCTCGCGAAGCTCGGTGAACCAGAAGCACGCGCTGAATTGATCACCAGCAGCGCGAATCAAAAACACGCCGCAACACGCAAAGCCGTCGTTCAAGCTCTCGCCAGCCTCCACACGCCTGAATCCCGCGAAACATTGTGGAAGATGGCCCAGAGCGAGCAAAATCCCGCCATTCTTGCCACCCTCATCGAGACCTGGAGCGCACGACCCGGCGAGCCGACGGTCAGCGAGGCTTTGAAGAAGCATCTCGCCGCCTCCAGCTATCAAAGCAGCCTCGAACTGGCTGCCATCAAAGCTCTGCGGGCGCAGGATGACGAATCATCGGTGCCTGCCATCCTCACACGACTGCAACAACCGCACGAGCTGCGCGGACGCGATGCCAGCACCGCCTTCGAAACGCTCGCCTTCCTCGCACGTCGCCCAACGAATCCGAATCGCGATGCGGTGCGCGATTTCCTCGCCGAGAAACTCAGCGACCCACGCCGCGACTGGCGCGTGGCCGCCGCAAAGGCGCTCGGCACGTTGCGTGATCCGAAAGCGCTCGGCCTGCTCGATCTCTTGCTCGCCATCAGCGGCGGTGACCGCATCGATCCCGTGCGTGAGGCCTCTGCCAAGGCCGCGCAAGACATCCGCGCCGGCCTCGAAAGTCCCGCCGACCTCAAAAACCTCTGGGACCGCGTGCAGCAGCTCCAGAAGAAGGCCGAGGATCAGCAGAAGGAGATCGAAACGCTCAAAAAGAAGCCGCAAACCGCGAAGAAGTGATCCATGCGCTACGAACGTCTCCAATCCATCGCCACCAGCGTGGTGAAGTCCGTCCTGCTCTCATTGCCTGAGCAGATTCGCACTGAAGCAGCCGACTGCCGTATCGAGTTCTGCGAGATGGATGCGCTGATCGACATCGACGAAGATCTCGATCCCGATCTGCTCGGTCTCTTTGAAGGCAATGCCCGCTGCGATCCCCTGCCCGCCGCGCCGGATGAAATGCCGCGCATCCGACTCTTCCTGGACAACCTGTGGGACGACTGCAATGGCGATCTGGCCACCTATCGCAGCGAAGTGCGCATCACTTTTCTCCACGAACTCGGACACTACCTCGGCCTGGATGAGGATGAGGTCGCGGCACTGGGACTGGCGTGAACAAACTCAAGCCTTGGGCGGATTGCCCTCGATGACCTGCGTGCCGGCGATCAAATCATGGATGCAGCGACGGTCGTCGCGAAACACAAAACACCCATCCACGATGGAATAGATGCCTCCGAGGCATGGCACCGCACCGATGAGACCGTTGACGAAAGCACGCAGCAACACCGCCCTCACAAAGCCCGGCAACTGGGCGTCCGGGTGGCTGACGATGCGGATGCCGAGCCACATCTTGCCAAGAGACTGCCCCCGGGTGGTGAGCAGCATAAGGTTGATGACCAGCAGCCCAAGACCTCCCAGCAGCAAACACACCAACGAGCCAATGGCTGTGGGAGTAAACTCGGGCTCCTGCCCACTTTTCCCTCCAGCACCCAGCTCCATCATGAGGATAAAATAAGGAACACCGATCACCACCATGCCCACCAAGGCATCCAGCAAAAATGCGCCGAGGCGTTTGCCCAGGGACGCAAGCTGGACATTCGCGGCGGCGGCGGGCAGCACATTCGCCTTCGGAGCAGCATAGGGGTTGTAGGCTGTAGAGTCGGTCACCGCCGGACTTTGCGGCAGTGCAACTACTGCGGCTTGGAAGCGCCCGCCCGCAGGCTCCCAGTCTGACATTCCCTCGGACCACAGCAGGTCATCGGACAGGAACTGACCGGTGGTCATGCCGGACCGGACTTCATCTTCGGAGAAAACGCCAAGCTGCTGGCCGTTGCGTGCGAGGTGGTATTGGACCATACGAGGATGGCTTATTACCCATCCGCCGTCTCTTGTCGAGATTGGATTTGACGTGTCTAACTCTTTGCTTCCCAGCCCATCTTCCGTCGCCCGTGCAAGGCCTGGTAAAGCGTGAGCTCATCCACATGATCGAGGCCGCCGCCTGCGGGCATGCCTTGGGCGAGCCTGGTGATGGCAATGCCGGCGGGTCGTAGCAGATCGGCGATGTAGCTGGCCGTGGCCTCCCCTTCGACATCGGAACCGAGGGCGATGATGACCTCCTCCGTGTGCAGATCACGAACACGATTCACGAGCGATTCCATGCGCAGGTCTTCAGGCGTGACGTTGTCGAGCGGCGAGAGCCGTCCGCCGAGCACATGATACAAACCTTGAAACGCGCCGCTGCGCTCCAACCGCAGCACGTCGGCGGCTTGCTCGACGACGCAAAGCAGCCGCTGCTGGCGACGGGGATCGTGGCAGAGCAGGCAGGCGCTGTCGTTTTCAATGAAAAAGCCGCAGTCGGAGCACGGAATGATGCGCTCCTTCGCCTCCATCAGCGTGTTTGAAAGCGAGGTGATGCGATCTTCGCGCATCTGCAGCAGCCAGAGCATCAGGCGCTCTGCGCTGCGCGGACCGAGGCCGGGCAACGACTTGAGCTGGGCGACGAGGCGCTGGATGGCAGGTGGATAGTCGATGCGCACGACGAGAAATCAGGTGGCGGCAAGTTTGCGCGCGTGCTTCGGCGTTTCTTTCTCAGGAACGGCCTTGTCCTTCAAGGCTGTCTCGACTCGCTCGATGAAGTATTTCAGCGGCGCATCCTCGCGGTCCTCAATGGTGGCGTTCTTGAAGCTTTCGAGCGACTGCTTCAGATCGCCTTTGCGATACTGCACCACGCCCTGCCAGAAGGCATCGCGGGCACGACCCTCCTGCTCGGTGAGCGTGCCTTTTTCAGCCAGCAGTTCATAAACTTCGCTCATCTGGCTGGAGCCGGAGACGCTGACCATCTCCATCGGACGCACCTCGGCATTGTCCTTCACCAGAGCGTAAGTGCGGGCGTTGAGCAGCACCTTGCTACCGTATTCGGAGTTCAAAATGCAGAGCCGGGTGGCGAAATCGATCACATCGCCCACGGCGCTGAAACTCTCAAAGTGGCTCACGCCATACAGCCCGCACACCGCCGGTCCGCTGCTGAATGCCACGCCTATTTGCGCCCGCTTGCCGAAGCGAAACTCAATCTCGCGACTCAGCGCGGCCAGATGCGTGCGCAGCACCGCGGCCACCTGCACGGCGTGCAGCGCGTGATGCTCGTCAGTGAGCGGAAAACCGAAGAACACGCGCACCTGACGGGCGTCGCAATCATCCAGATAAGCTCCACGGGCGATGAGGAACTCCGACACGCTGCGCTGGAAATGCGCGGCCATCTCCTCGAAGAACTTTGGCTCGATGCTGGTGGCGATCTCCACGTGATTGAGCAGGCGGCAGGTCAACACGGTGATCTCGCGGCGCTCCGTCATTTTTGTGGGATTGTTTTGATCCGCCAGCTCCTCGAAGAGCCGCGTGGAAAGCCTGCCGACGAAATACTCGCGCATCACATGACGGCGGTAGCCGTCCACCGAGCCGCTGACGGCGATGCCCGCGATTCCAGCAAACCACATCGCCAGCGAACCCGACACCGGCTCGAACAAAACGCCGCTCATCGCCATGATGCAGGAGAACGTGACGGTGAGAAAGGTTCCACCGAGCAGAAAGGCAAAGCGCCGCCACTGCGAGAGCATTTCGAGGCACACCCAGGCGCTGACGAACGCCATCAGCGTGTAGTAACCGTATTGCAGCCAGACGAGCTGCTTCAAACCGCCCTGCGGCAGGATGAAGCCGCGCGCATACAGCCCCGCGAACCAGTCCGCCGTGCTTTGGAAAAAGCCGAAGTGATACAGGGCCAGCAGCGGAATGCAGATGAGCACGCCGATGAACATGGCGGCGGCATGATTACGATTCATGGGCGGTGGAGTCGGGAGTGATGTCGATGATGTTGGAAGCAGGTGGCGGCTGCTGACGGCAGGCGCTGACGACGAGATCGCTGACAAACTTGTCGGGATTGGCTATCGCGTCGGCGGAGAGGGCAAAACTCGTCTCACCCGTGCTGCGGGTGACGAGCTTCAGGCCGAATGGGTAGTCTTTGAAGAGCTTCTCGCACATCACGTCAACATGCGCGCCTTCACGTTGCGCCCTGGCGGCAATCGCCGCGATCGCGGACGCGTCAAAATCGAGCGTGAAGCCGTGATCACGCTGAAAACGTTCGGCGAAGCCCTTGATCTCGTCCGCATGCGCCACGCCGAGCTCCACAGCAAAGGTGGCTGCCTGCGTGCGGCATTGGGCGAGCACTTGCTCGGGATTTTTGACCAACGCGCCATCAATGCGCAGTTCCGGAAGACCGAGGCTGGGCATTTCAAATTTGAAATCTCGCAGCACACGCTCCCAGACGGTCACGAGGCCGCGCGCGCCGGTTTTTTCATCCTCGGCGCGGCTGGCGATCTCACGCAACGCATCATCTTCAAAGACAGCCTTCACGCCGTAAGCGGCAAACTCCCGCTCATACTGGCGGATGAGGCTGCCCTCGGAGTTCTTCATGATCTGGAACATGTCATCCGCGCTGAGCGGATCACACACCACGCGCACCGGCAGGCGGCCGATGAACTCGGCCTCGAAACCGTAGTCGATGAAGTCCTTCGTGCGCGCCTCGCGGAACAGATGCTCGGCAGCGGTTGATTTTGAGTCACCAGCAGAGACGAAGCCGATGGATTTCCGGTTCGTACGCTTCTCGATGATCTTGTCGAGGCCGCTGAAAGCACCGCTGACAATGAACAGAATGTTGCGCGTGTTCACCACCTCACGGCCGGTGCGGCCTTTGCGCGTGTCGAACATCATCTGCATCTGGCTGCGGATGTCATTCGGCGCGTAGAGCGGCACCTCGGTCTCCTCCATGAGTTTCAGCAGCGTGGTTTGCACGCCGCGCCCGCTCACATCGCGGCCCAGTTTTTCCGGCCCGCTGCTCAGCTTGTCGATTTCATCCAGGTAGATGATGCCGTGCTCGGCCAGGTCGATGTCGCCGTTCGCTTTCGCCACGAGGTCACGCACCAGATCGTCCACATCCGCGCCGACGTAGCCGGTTTCGCTGAATTTTGTCGCGTCCGCCTTCACAAACGGCACGCCAATGAGATCAGCGATGTGTTTGACGAGGTAGGTCTTCCCCACGCCCGTGGGACCGATGATGATGACGTTCTGCTTGGAGAATTCGAGCCGTGGGCCGGTCGAGTCTGACTCACGGTCCTCACGCAGCATCTGCGCGTGGTGATAATGATCACAAACCGCCGTGGCTAGCACCTTCTTGGCCTCGTCCTGCCGGATTACGAAGCGGTCGAGATGCGCTTTGATGTCGGCGGGCTTGTAATGGAATTCAAAAGCTTCCTCGTTGTCTTCCTGAGGCTCCTCACCGGATTTTTCGCCGCTTTCCTGCTCACGCCGTGCGCCAGGCCCGTCCACACGCGTGAAGAGCACCTGGCCGCCCAGCGTGTTCTTGATGAAGTCCTCCAGCTTGCGCGTGATCTCCTCCGGCGTGGTGGGAGTCTTCGGCTGGTCGGCTTCGGGTGTTTCGGGCGTGGAGTCGCTCATGTGGGGGCGCAGATAGTGCGCGAGGCGAGGCCCGCTGACAAGCGGCACGATGCGTGCTGCGCAAGGCCCAGAAATGATCTTTTTCAGGGTTGCACGTATCTTGCGACCCCTCATACTCCGCCCCCCGCACTATGTCCGCACCCGTCAAAGTCGCCGTCGTTGGAGCCAGTGGTTACTCAGGAGCCGAGCTCCTGCGTCTCCTGCTGCGCCATCCGAACGCCGAGCTGGTGGCGGTGACTTCGCGGTCATTGGCCGGCAAGGCGCTGTCAAAAGAGTTTCCGCGCTTCCGTGGCGTCGGTCTGGCCGATTCACTCACTTTCACCGCGCCCGATGCGACCGCTTTGAAAGCTGCGGGAGCCGAGATCGCCTTCCTGGCGCTGCCGCATGGTGTTTCTGTCGAATATGCCAAACCGTTGCTCGAGCTCGGCCTGAAGGTGATCGACTTGAGCGCCGACTTCCGCCTTCGCAGCGCCGCGCTTTATGAGGAATTTTACGGTCATGCGCATCCCGCGCCTGAGTTGCTCGATGAGGCGGTTTATGCGCTTCCCGAGGTGCGTGCGGAGCAGATCAAGACCGCGCGGCTCATCGCGTGCCCCGGCTGCTATCCCACGAGCATCCTGCTGCCGCTCATTCCACTGCTCAAAGCCGGTCTGCTGGCCGATTCGCCGCTTTCCGTCGCCAGCATGAGCGGTGCGAGCGGCGCGGGTCGCAAAGAGAGCATCCCCCTGCTCTTCTGCGAAGTGCAAAACAGCGTGCGCAGCTACAGCGTGCCGCTGCATCGTCATTTGAGCGAAGTTGGCCAGGAACTCGCCCTCGCCGCCGGTCGCGAGGTGAAGCTCTCCTTTGTGCCGCATCTCATGCCCACGCACTCCGGCATCTGCACGACGATTTTTGCCCAGTTGCAGCCCGGTGTGACGATTGACCAAATCGGCGCGGCTTTGCATGCCGCGTATGACACGCAGCCGTTTGTGCGTTTGCTCGGCGTGAACCAATCTCCCGACACGAAGAACGTCACCGGCACGAATTTCGTGGACATCGGCTGGTCCTACGATGCCCGTGCAGGACAACTCATCTTGATGAGTGCAGAAGATAACATCGGCAAAGGCGCCTCGGGCCAGGCCGTGCAAAACATGAACCTGATCTGCGGCTTCGAGGCCACCGCAGGCCTTCTCAACATCTGATATGGCCGTCAAAGCTCATGACGAGCGCGAATGCCGCGTTCCATTCAAAATCGTCTCCGGTGGTGTCACTGCCGCCAAGGGCTTTCGTGCTGGTGCCGTGACCTGCGGCATCAAGAACCCCGATGCCACGCGTCTCGACCTCGCGCTCATCGTTTCCGACTCGCCGACCGTCACGGATGCCGTGTTCACGACGAACAAAGTCCGTGCCGCCTGCGTGCGCGTGTGCCAGCAGCACATCAAGGACAGCGACACGCGTGCCATCATCGCCAATAGCGGCAACGCGAACGCCTGCACCGGCGTGCAGGGCATTCAAGACGCCAAGGCGATGACCAAGGCCGTGGCGGAAGAACTGGGCGTGAAGATGCGCCAGGTGCTCGTCTGCTCGACGGGCATCATCGGCATGCCGATGCCGATTGAACGCATCATTCCCAAAGTGCCCGATGTGGTTGCCAAGCTAAACCCCAAAGGCTCCGAAGACGCGATGCGTGCCATCATGACGAGCGACACGCAGCCGAAGACCTTCGCCATCGAAGTGCCCTGCGGCAAAGGCAGCTTCCGCATCGGCGGCATCGCCAAAGGTGCCGGCATGATCTGTCCGAACATGGCCACGATGCTCTGCTTCATCACCACGGACGCGAAAGTCGCCAAGGATAAAATGCACCGTGCCATGCGCTACGCCGTGGAGAAGTCCTTCAACTGCATCACCATCGACGGTGACACCAGTACGAACGACACCGTCATCGTGATGAGCAATGGCGCCAGCGACGTGCCCTTGATCAAAAAGAACACGCCCGAAGGCGAGCTGTTCCGCTGCGCCCTGCACAAGGTAATGCTCGAACTTGCGAAGATGATCGTCTGCGACGGCGAGCGCGTGACCAAGTTCGTTGAAATTCGCGTGCGCAATGCCCGCACGCTCGGCGATGCCCGCAAGGCTGCTGAAGCGGTGGCCAAATCGCTGCTGGTGAAGTGCTCTTTCCATGGCTGCGACCCGAACTGGGGCCGCATCATTCACGCCGTCGGTTATTCTGGCGCGCGCATTCGTGAAGAACTCATCGACATCTACTTCGGCGGTTTGCAGGCCTGCAAAGGCGGCCTTGTGACCAAAACACCCGTCGCGGAGATGGAGAAGGTCGTCAAAGAGCCGAAGTTCACCGTCACCATCGACCTCAATCTCGGCACCAGCGGCTACACCGTCTATACAAGCGACCTCTCCGAGGAGTACGTCGATTTCAACAGCGCCGAATACTCCGCCGCCGTACATGCGAAGCGCCAGAAGGGCTTTGCTTGATCGCTGCACGCATTCATTCCCCTTTCGATGAATTCCCTCGATACCCAAATCACCAAATCCGCCGTACTTCTCGAAGCCCTGCCTTACATGCAGAGCTTTCGTGGCTGCACGTTTCTGATCAAGGTCGGCGGCAGCGCGATGGAAGACCCTGTACAAGTCGATAGCTTTCTGCGCGACGTTGTTTTCCTCGAAGCCGTGGGCATCAACCCCGTGATCGTGCACGGCGGAGGCAAGGCGATCTCCAAGGCGATGACCGAGTCCGGTCTTCAAGCCAAATTCATCAACGGCATGCGCGTAACCGACGACGAGACAATCAAGATCGTCGAGGAGACACTCGCCCGCGTGATCAACCCGGAGATCGTGAGCAAGATCAACGCTTTCGGCGGCAAGGCCGTGGGCATTCCCGGTACCGAAGTCTTCCTTGGCGAAAAAATGAAGGGTGATCTCGGCTGGGTCGGCGAGGTGAATGACTGCAAGCTCGGTTTGATCCAGGCGGCAGTCGCAGGTGAGTTCGTTCCCGTCGTTTCACCCGTGGCCCGCGAACTGGCCTCCGGCAGAACGCTCAACGTGAACGCCGATCTGGCCGCCTGTGGCCTCGCCAAACGGCTCAAGGCCACCAAGCTCATTTTCCTGAGCGATGTGCGCGGCGTGATGCGCGATCCGAAGGACGACACGACACTCATTCCGAGCCTCGACGAGGCCTCCATCGCCAAACTGAAGGCGGAGAACATCATCAGCGGCGGAATGATTCCGAAGGTCGATTCATCGCTCGACTCGCTGCGTGGTGGCGTGGGCAAGGTGCATCTCATTGATGGCCGTCTGCCGCATGCGCTGATTCTCGAAATCTTCACCGATGGCGGGATTGGCACGGAGATTCATTTGTGAAGTGGCAGAGCGATTTTAGACACGAAGAACGAGATGAGAACGAGTGATCAACTGATGCAGGAGTTTGTTTTGCCGAACTATGGCCGCTACAACGTGTGGCCGGTGCGTGGCGAGGGTGCCTATGTGTGGGATCGCGATGGGAAGAAGTATCTCGACTTCGCAGGCGGTGTGGCCGTGTGCCCGCTCGGTCATTGCCCCCCACCGGTCGTGAAAGCGCTCACGGAGCAAGCGAACACGCTCATCCATGTCTCAAATTGGTACTGCATCGACAAGCAGGGCGAGTTGGCGCGGATTTTGGTCGAAGAGTGCGTCGGCATTGCCGGAAAGTGCTTCTTCTGCAACAGCGGCGCGGAGGCGAATGAAGGCCTGCTCAAGCTCGCCCGCAAATACGGCCAGCAGACCGGCGGACGCTACGAAATCATCACCTTCACCGGTTCCTTCCATGGCCGTACGTTCGGTGCGATGAGCGCCACGGCGCAGGAGAAGATTCACGGTGGCTTTGGTCCGCTGCCACCGGGCTTTGTTTATGCACCGTTCAACGATGTGCAGGCCCTCGAAGCAGCGATCACGGACAAAACCGTCGCCATTCTGCTGGAGCCGATTCAGGGCGAAAGCGGTGTAAATGCCGTCACGCCGGAGTTTCTGCGTGCGGCTCAACGTTTGTGCCGCGAGAAGGATATTCTGCTGCTTTTGGATGAAGTGCAGTGCGGCTTTGGCCGCGCTGGCGAAATGGCCGGCTGGCGCAGCATCATCCCTGGCGATGAAATTCAACCCGACGGCATCAGTTGGGCCAAAGCCATCGGCAGCGGCTTTCCGCTCGGCTCGTTCTGGGTGAATGATCGCCGCGATTTGAGCAGGGTGCTCGGCCCGGGCACGCACGGCACGACGTATGGCGGCTCACCGCTCGCCTGCGCCGTCGGCATCGCCACGCTGCGCACGATTTTGGATGAGAAGCTCTGCGACAATGCCAAAACACGCGGCGCGGCCATCGCGACATCTGCACGCGGCTGGAATCATTCTCTCATCAAGGAAGTGCGGCAGTTGGGCCTGTTCATCGGTTTTGAACTCAACGCCGAGGCGATCTCGGCAAAATCCGGCGGCAAGCTGCCGTCCATCTTCCTTGCGCAAAAGCTGCTGGATGCCGGGATGATGGTCACGCCCGCCGGCCCGAACGTCGTCCGCTGGCTCTCACCGCTGAACATCACGGCGCAGCACGCGGCGGAAGGTCTGTCGATCTTCAAAGCCGCCCTCGATCAGTTGCTCTGACCCTACGCTCTTAGCCCTTTGCCCTTAGCTTTATGAAACACCTCCTTTCCATCGAAGAACTCAGCGGCGCGCAGATCGAGAAGCTCGTCGATCTGGCCTGCGTGCTGAAAAAAGACCGCACCGCATCGCCACAAGTGCTCAACGGGCAGCAATGGGCGCTGATCTTCACCAAGTCATCGACACGCACCCGCGTGAGCTTTGAAGTCGGCATTCGTGAACTGGGCGGCTCGGTGATGTTTCTTTCCGGCGCGGACATTCAACTTGGCCGCGGCGAACCGATCAAAGACACCGCCCGCGTCATGGGCCGCATGATTCATGGCGCGGTCATCCGCACCTTCGCGCAGCAGGACGTGGTGGATTTCGCGCAGTTCAGCGGCATTCCCACGATCAACGCTTTGACCGATGACGAGCATCCCTGCCAGATCCTGGCCGATTTGCAGACCATCCAGGAACGTTTGGGTGGCTGGAAGGACAAACGCGTTTGTTTCCTCGGCGATGGCGACTGCAACGTGGCCCGCTCGTGGATCTGGGCGTCCGCGAGACTCGGCTTTGAACTCGTCATTGGTGCGCCAAAGGCCTTCCAACCGCAGGAGACCTTCATGCAGCGCGTTCCCACTGGCACCATCCGCGTTGTCGATGATCCGGCCGAGGCTGTGAAAGGTTGCGACGTGCTCTACACCGACGTGTGGGTCAGCATGGGCAAGGAGGCCGAAAGCGCCGACCGCATCGAGATTTTGAAGCCCTGGCAGATCAACTCCGACCTCCTGAAGCACGCCAAACCGAACGCCATCGTCATGCACTGCCTGCCCGCGTATCGCGGCAAGGAAATCACGGACGAAGTCATGGAAGCCCACGCTGATGTGATCTTCGACCAGGCCGAGAACCGTCTGCACGCGCAGAAAGCGGTGATCGTGGAGATCACGCGGAAATAGAACTGCTCAGCCGCCCCGCAGCACTTTGGAGAGCCAGTCGAGCTCTTCTTCGAGTTCGGCAGGAGTTTCGACCGTCTCGGCGACCTCCTCCCGAAGCATTTTGCCGAAACGGCGGCGCAGGCGGAAGACCTGGAGGCGCATGGCGGTCTCGCTGGCATTGAACTGCCGGGCAAGGTCAAGGTAGGGCGTGGCGTCCTCATCCATGCCAAGGCAGGGATGCAGGGCCTCAAATATGTCCCCACGTCTGGTGCGTTCATAATGCACCCGGAGTTTTGCACGCACACGCTCGATCAATTCGCGCGCCCAGGCCGCCAGGTAAATCGTTTCGGGATCACGGTGCTCGATGAGTTCCCGTTCGTAGCGTTCCTCAGAGTTCTGGCATTCCAAGGGCAGCACGATGGCACGCCCACCGCGCTTCTCGGCATTCTCATGGCGCAGGTGATCGGCAAGGTGGCGGCCCAGCCCGCCCAGCAGGTAGCTGCGCAGCCGTCCGCGTGATGGATCGGCGTTTTGAATGAAGCCCCCCGTCACGATCTTCAGAAAAAAGCCCTGCGTGATGTCCTGCGCGTCCGGCCGTGAGAAGCCACGACAGCGCAGGTAGGCGTAGATCGGATACCAGTAGCGGCGGCAGATCTCGTTCACGGCCCGGCCGGCTTCGGCCCCGTCCTTTTGGGCGCTCAAGACGAGGCTCCAGCGCGTGGTGGGAAACGCCACGCCCAGCAGCGTGTCACGGCTGCGGCGATCATCGCGAAACAGGGCGGGATTCATGACGGCGGAGAGTTCTGGCAGAGTCCGGGAGATTTCTTCCCCGGCAAGCGAAACAAGACGAGGCGGATTCCGAGACGTTCTGTGCAGCCCTGTGGTGAAAGCCACCAGGGCGCGGCAGAATAATTCATCCTCATCAGAAAATAATCTTGAACAACGACGCCCAATTTCAGATCATCCGCCCCATGAAGACAAGTCGTGTGCTTCTGATGGCTGCTGCGGGCCTGTTCCTGCTGGCGCAGCCACAGATGATGCATGCCGCGAGTGTGCTGGTGGATTTTAGCGCATCCTACAATGATGTGACAGCGCCGCCGTTTCCCTTCACCGACAACACCGACCCGGCGGCCGTGACGCAGGCCACAGGGCCGTTGAATGGATCGCTCACCCACTACTCCACGTCTTCGACCGCCACGGCAAACTTTGGCAGCCTGCTGGTCAACACGGCGGCGAGCGGCGTCAGTGATGAGAACGTGAACTCTCATTCAAAGGCAGGCTGGGTGGACTCTCTCACGATTCTGGGCTCCGGCCAAGGGACTCTGAAGCTGTACTTCACACTCTCAGGCTCGCTGGCTGCTGCGGATGGAGGAGGCTCGTCCGTAGCCACAGGCACTTACGCCGTCAACGGCGATGTGAACGGGAACTTCTTCGCCCGCGTCGGAACCGAACACTCCAATATTGGCCTCATCGGTTTCGCGCTGACCGATTTCAGCGTCACCACCGGCGACTTCACCTTTGGCACGCCGTTCAGCTTCAATATCAGCCTGGAAGGCTCCGCCGGCTATGGCGGCGACACCGGCGCGACCAGCGACTCCGCCAGCGCCAGCAATGTCCAGCTCACGCTCGTCGGCATTGAGGTCTATGACTTTCCTTCCAACACGCTCGTCAGCTCGCCCAGCATCAGCAGTGCTTCCGGCGTCGTCTATGCCGTGCCGGAGCCTTCGCGGGCGGTGCTGCTCCTTCTGGGAGCGGGAGCGCTGCTTTGCCGTCGCCGTAAATCGTGAATCACGTCGCGCTCTTAAAATTTATGACCCCACCTTTCCGCCACCATCTGTTCGCCGCCATGCTGCTGTTAGCCGGCACATCTGCAACCCCAGTCTGCGCCACTGCATTCTTCACGGAAGATTTTAGCGGCAGCCTGAACGCGAACCTTCAGGATCCCCTCAGTGCTTACACAATCTCCGGTGGCACGATCCACAAAACGACCTCGTCTGGCGCGGCCGACCGGGCCTACATCAGCACGATTTCGGGTGACTACATCAATGCGGACTTCGTTTTTGAAATCACTCTCAATTCACCCAATGATTCGAGTTCCATGATGTTCGTCGGACTGGGTTCCGGACTGGGGAATTCCGGCTATGGCAACGAGCCGCAAGACTCGCTCTACCTGCGCATTCACAGCCCGGATTTCGTCGGCGGTCTTGACGACAACAGAGGACGCGTGGATGCGGCCACGCTGACTGGCAGCGGTCCCGCCACAATACTCCAGCAAAATTTCTACGCTCTGGGCACCAGCCCCGGCACACACCGCATCCGGCTGACCAAGGCCAATGATGCGCTCACTTTTGATCTCGACAGGGATTACACTGGATTATTCAGCTCGGACATGACCTACACCGTCGCCGATATTTCCACCACGGCCCCGTTCATCAATGGCACGAACAGCCATTTGTTTTTTGGTGGTGCCAAGACTACCGCGTCCTGGGATGATTTGAGCATCACCGGCAGTGTCCCAGAGCCTTCACGCACGCTGCTCGCCGCGCTGGCGTTCGCCAGCCTCATCCTGCGCCGCAGACGCTTTGCATGACATCTTTTTTGCAAAGCCTGCCAAACCTCTTTCACCACAAGCTCAAGACCTGATTCAACCACCAGTCGATTTTTCTCCGACCCGCCCGGGAGGATGAAACTAGGACCACCACTGCCAATATGAAAACAGCATCCACCACCAGGTTCGCCCTTGCGGCGGCCGCCCTGCTCACACTGTCCGCCCAGGACGGTCATGCCGCGATTGTCATCCAGGAATCCTTCGATTACGGCGGTTCCAACAGCAGCCTCGCAGGCCTGGGCACTGCGGGATCAGGCTGGGGTGGTTCTTGGGCCACTCAAGGTGTCACGTACACCGGCTCGCCCACGTTTAACGAAGCCTATCAGTCCACAGGTCTGACATTCAGTACGCTCGGCGTCAGCGGTGGCAGTGCCATGCTATCCGCCAACGGTGACGGCTTCATCAACGCTGGCCGTGCACACACTGCGGCCATCACCGGCACCCTTTACGGCAGCTACCTCTTCAAAACCTCCAGCCCCAGTTTCACCGGGCTGTATTCGGTGTTCGAGGGCACCAGCATGGGACTGGCCAGCGCCAGCGCACAATATGCCATCGAGCCGGATGGCTACGCCAGCAGCAATGGAGGCGTGATCACCGGGGGTGCCTACACTTATGCATCCGGCACCCCCATTTCTGCGAACGAAACCTACCTTGCGCTCTACAAAGTCACCAACCTTGGGGGCTCATCCGTGAGCCAGGATGCCACCATGTGGTTGCTGCGAGAAAGCCAGTATGACAGTTTCATCACGGGCGGCCTCACTGAGGCCGAATTGAACTCCGCCTCGCTCGGCTCCGGTGCCACGGATGTGCTTCAGCGCGCCACCCGGACCATCACCGGCAGCGCAGCCTTCGCCAACGGCGGGCTGATGATGATGCAGAGCTACTTCGCCACCAACGGGCAGTTCGACGAACTGCGTGTTTCGGACACCAGCTTGGACGAACTGGTGCTCGGCAGCGTGCCCGAACCCTCGCGTGCACTGCTCGCCGCTCTGGGAATTGTCGGCCTCATCCTGCGCCGCAGACGCTGATCCTCACCTGAAAACAGAACCCTTTTCTCCTGTCAGTTCATCATTCAACCCCTCACAAATCATGCAAACACTCCACCACACCCCACGCATCGGCGCAGGCGCGCTGGCGGCTGCCTTCTCACTGTTCGGCCCGCTGGCGAGCCTGCCTCTGAACGCGGCTGTCACCATCACGGATTCCTTCACCAGAAGCGGCCCGCTCAATGGCGATACGGCCGAATTCGCCAGCAGCGGCAGCTATGCCTGGACGGCGTCAGGCCCGAACGGCGGCGGCTACTATGCCAATGGCAGCACAATCCTGGCCGGCCCTGCTGGCGATGACGTCAATGCACCTACAACGCGCCTGGCCTGGGTGGATCAAACGCTCGGGGCAAGTGAGCGGGCGGTTCTCTCGCTGGATGTCAGTCTGGTCAATAATCTGACCACAGATCTGGCCTGGTCATCCATCAGCTTCTTGAACAATCCCTACTTCTTTGATTCGGCTGAGTGGAACTCGGGGCAGATGACCCTGCGGCTGATGAACACCGGCGAATGGTGGGTTCTGGGTCATCACTACGGTTTCAACTCCCAGGACATCCTGGCTCATGGAGTGGCGGGTTCCGCCCCAGGGTTTGTGGCCGGTGGCTTGAACAACCTGAAGCTGGACTACGACAACGCTACAAACCTGCTGAGTGCCTACATCAACAACACCCAGGTGATGGCAGCATTGAACCCGTTTGAAACCCCTGGCGTTTCTCCAAACAGCCCGGGTTTCGAGCCCACGATCACCGCCTCCGGTTTCCACATGTACGCCGGCGACACCCAGGGCTCCGCCGCCGACAATTTCAGCCTCGTGATCACCACCTCGGGGGTGCCGGAACCCAGCCGTCTGCTGCTGCTTGCCAGCGGTGGAATCACCCTGATTTTCCGCCGACGTCGGACAGCGGCTTGATCTTATTCCACTTCACGGCACTGTCCGCCTACTTCAACTGCCCGCGTAAAATCCCACGCAGGCGTTTCAGCTCGGCGGGCAGCTTCGCATCTTCCGCAGCGTCGGGCAGCGGCGCGTTGTTCTTCAAGCGTGCAAGTTCGGCTTCAAACGCGGGCTTGTCAGCGGGCGCGGCTGCTGACAGGCCATTCGTGATCGCCTTCGTGTAGTTTTGCAGCAGCGCGATAAGTTTGGGATCGGCTGATGGGGCGGGCGGTGGTGCCGCTGGAGGAACCACCGGGGTGGCAAGAACTGTGGCGGTGGATTCCTTGGACCCACTTGGTGGGAATGCCACAGACAGCACAGGCAGCTCGCGATATTCGATCTTCTCGACCCAAGCACTTGAGGGGATCACGACGCACTTGCCGGAGGTGAGGGTGGCGTCTTTGACCGAGCCGGTCACCTGCCCGTCCACCAGCATCGTCAGCACATCGCCCTGAGCGCGGAATTCCAGGGCGTGGCTCTCTCCGGCCTTGAAGCCCGCTGGCGGCTTCGCTCCAGGGTGTTCGGTAATCTTCTTGTCCGCAGTCACCAGAATTTTTGCCGCGCCGCTGTCCCACAGGGTAGCTCCATAGACATCGCCTGTGGTTTGACCACGCAAGTTGATGCTCAAGGCCGTGGCATCCCGCCAGGTGGTGCGCACGGCCACGTTCGCCATGGCTCTGCCGGGCCGGTTGGTGCTGATCTCAATGCTCGCGCCCTTCTCCACGCGCCAACCGGTGCCTTCGGTTTTCAATTTGCCGCTGCTCGCGTTGCCGGGATTGGCCATCCATTCGGCGATGGCATCCGACCACGGCCCGCCGCCATCTGCGGGCGCGGGGGAGCCGCTGAGTTTCGGCATGGCCTTGTATTCAAATTTTTCGATGAGGCCGCCGACGGAGCCGTCGAACGAGGGAGATCGTCCGCCGGTCAGCGTGCTGTCGCGCACGGAGCCGAGTTTCACGTCGTCGAGGATGAAGGTGAGTTCATCACCGATGGCGCGGAACTCCAGCGTGTGACGCGCGGCGTAGTCGAATCCGGCCGGGAGCTTGAAGCTCTGCAATTCCTTGCTGCCGCCTCCAGTCGGCATGTGCAAACGCAGCTCGGCCGTGCCTTTGGGGTTGATACGCGCACCGTATCCCTTGCCCTGCCCATGACTCAGCAGCGCGCCCCAATACGGCGGGTGTCCTTCATTCCCGCCCCGCGCGGTGACGCGGAGGCTCATGTCGGTGAAAAACTGCCTGCTGCCGGTGAAGCCCGTGCCGCCATTCGCCATCACCCGCGCACCACCAACCTCCTGCACGAGCCGCCCGTCCGTCGTCGTCTTCGCAAAGTACTCCGCCAAAGCGTCCGCCCAGACACCGCCATCAACGGCTTGTGAGGATGAGACCACCGCAGTCACGGCAGGCGCACTGCCGAGATCGCGGTATTCGATCTTCTCGATCAACAAGCCTAGACCGGAGATCGAGATCCCACCCGAGGCGAAAGTGGCGTCTTTGACAGAGCCTGTCGTCTGCCCGTCCAAGGTGGTCGTCAGCACATCACCCTCCGCACGGAACTCCATGACGTGACGGGGGCCGGCAACGAAACCGGCGGGAACCTGAAAGTTGCCCAATGCAGTCCGCTTCGCCCCTGGCATTTCGAGGAAGATGTCGGAGCGCCCCGAACTCCCAAACCCTGCTTGATACCCGCCTTTTGCCGAGCCTTGACCACGCAGGTGGATGGCGAAGTTTTTGTTGCTCATATCGCGGATCGTGATGCGCACCGCCACGTTCGCCAAAAAACGACCGGGCGTTTTCGGACCAAACCTGACGCTTTCCCCCTTCACGATGCGCCACGCTCCCGCCTCCTCCTTCATGATTCCACCTTGCACATTCCCCGGCACCGCCACCCATTCGGCGAGGCCGTCGGTCCAGCCTGCCGAGTTCGTTTGAGCGCCAGCGGCAGGTTTCGGCGCTGGAGTTGAGGCCGGTGGCGCAGGTTTGGGCTTCGGCGGCTCCGGGGTTTTGGGAGTTGTCGGAGCGGCAGCGGGTGCCGAGGCGGTGACAGGCTTCGGCTTGCCACCGCTGGTGAAAAAGATGACCCCGCCGATGACGATGACCGCTGCGGCGGCAATCCCGATCCAGAGGCCGGTGTTTGATTTCGCCTTTCCAATCTCTGCTTTCTGATTTGGCGGTGCCTCCTGCGGCGGCTTCGGCCCCTTCACCGCCGGTTTGGCTGCGACAGCGGAGCGTTTGCCTGGCGTCTCGGCCACGGCCTGCTGCGGCACAGCGGCGACAGATTGAGAAGCGTCCTGCTTGATGTGCGGCGTAGTGAGGATCACGTCGAGTGCGCGGCGCAGCTCGGAGGCGGTCTGATAGCGCGACTCGCGGTCGGTCTGCATCGCCTTGCTGATGATAGCGTCGAAGCGCGGGTCCGTCTCCCCCTTGGTGCGGATGTTCGGCATTTGGAACAAGCCGCGCGGGATTTCACCCGTGAGCATCTGGTACAGCATGACACCGATGGCATAGAGATCGGCACGACCATCAATGCTGCTGCCCATGATCAGCGCCTCGGGCGAGACGTAGTCCGGTGTGCCCATGGCGTAGCCGGTTTTCGTCAATCCGCTGCTCTGGGCAGGATCATCGGCCTTCGCCAGGCCAAAGTCGGCCACCTTGATCTGACCCTGCATGTTGACGAGGATGTTCGCGGGCTTGATGTCGCGGTGCACGACGCCAAACCCGTGCGCGTAGGCCAGCGCATCGCAAACATGGGCCGTGATGGCCAGCGCGTAGTCCTGCGGCAGCTTGCCGCTGCTTTGAATCATCTTTGCCACGTCCGTGCCATCCACATACTCCATCACAAAATAGAGCTGGCCCTCCGCCGTCTCGCCAAAGTCGAACACAGCCACGATGCCGGGGTGCATCAGCTTCGCCATCGTGCGCGCCTCATTTTGGAAACGCTCCACAAACTTCGCATCGCTGTTCTCCAGCCCCGGCGGCAAAATTTTGATGGCCACCACGCGATCCAGCGACTTCTGCCTTCCTTTGTACACCGCGCCCATGCCGCCGTGGCCCAGCATGGAGACGATCTCATACTGCGGCAGCAGCACCTGGAGTTGCTCCACGGTGGGAGGAGTCCACCCACCGCCGGGTTGCGAACCTGCGTGAGAGGAGGCGGGGCGGGAATCAGTGCTCATGCGCGGGTATTCCTTGTCGTGAAAATCCTAGCGCAAAACCCACGCCGCTGGCGATGGAAATCTGCGTGGGGGTGGTGTGTGTGTGCTTCATACTTCGGCAGGTTGTACAATGAGCTTCATCTGGAGGATCCGAGCCTGCGGGCGAGTTCCTGACTCTCCTCAGCCAGCTTGACGAGGGGGATCTTGAGAGACTGCCCTTCCCTGACCAGCAGCACATCCTCACCCTCCAGGCGGACGAATCGAGCCTCGATCTCCCGGCCATCGGTGCTTTTCCAACGCTGTGCTGGTGTGGGTCCAGGCGCGGAGAAGCGCAGTCCTGCGGCTCCCCATTTGTCCAGTTTCAGCACCAAGGTGCCTGTGCTGCTTTCCTGAGTGCTCTCATCAAAGACAGATGCGATCTCGCAGCCCTTGGGGAAACCCTTGATCTCAATGATGAGCGGGCTGGCGGTGTCATTCGTGAGGAAAAGGTAGCGCGCGGTGCCGTAGGCCAGCTCGGCACTGGAGAAGGCGGGGAATTTCTCCGTCAACTTGCGGCGGTCGCTGGCGGAGATGTCGGTGGCCTCCTCGCCGCGGGCCTTGCCGAGCAGAAGCTCCACGGTGGCCGGGCCGGCTGTTTGCGTGAGCGCCAGCGACTTCCTCGGTTCTCCAAAGAGGAAAACCTGGCCCAGAGCCTTCGGGCCGGTGAGTTCCTTCGCCACGCTGGCGTAGGCAGTCATCCAGGCCTCATGCGTCTTCGTCACCTCGGGCCGTTTGAAGAGCGACCAGATCGCCACGCCTTTGCAGCCGTGAATGAGGCCTGCATAGACATCATGCCGCGCCCAGACCGGAATGAGCGGCTCATCCGCAGGCTCGGGATCGGCGGCGAGTTCGGGCATGACGAGGGCGAGGCCGTTTTTGCGGCCGAGTTTTTTCAATGCGTCCATTTCCTGCTCCGCCGACCAGCGAATCCACACGCGGTCGTCCTTGAAGCCGGCGTAGTTCGTGTAGAACCCTTTTCCCATGATGTCCTGATGCCTGCCGGTGAGTGCGAGAGCCGCCGCGTCGCGGCTGTTGGGTTCATACATCCACATCGGGCGCTTCTGCGGGTCGGTGGCGAGCGCCTTTCTAGCCGCTTCGAGATACTCTATCTCAGCAGGAACCCAGTAGCGCAGTTCCTCCGGAGTCACATACCACCAGCACACCGCCGGGTCGGTCATGGCAGCAGCAGCCTGCTTTGAGATGGCCAGGCGCACATCCTCGGCCTTCATCGCCACAGGCTGTCCGCCGCCTTTGCCGAGAAAATTCATCTCCAGTCCGACTCTGAAGATAAATGGCAGCCCGGCGGCCTTCGCTTCTGCCAGTGCCTCCATTTGGCTGGCCTCATCTCCATACACGGGGCCGAAGACGGTGTAGCCATTGTCCTTCTGCCACTGCGCCTTGCCGGAGAAGCCGATGAAGGGAAAGATGCGTCCACGCGGAAAAATCTGATCCGCCGGCAGGGCTTCTGGTGGAGGTGCCGACGGCGCGAAAAAAGCCTGCGCATGCAAGAACGACGCACTGGCCAAGCAGGTCAAGATGGTGGCGAGCACCCAGGTCTGTCGTGAATTCGCACTCATGCGTTGGCTCTCCTTGGCAGCGAACTTTTACCGCATGCCCCCTGCCGGTGGCGAAGAATATTTTGGGGAAGGCTCAGCATGGAGATCATTGATGGGGCGTGCATGAGAAGGCGTGGCTGCCATTTGTTTCGCGTTCAAGACGGTTTCGTTTCACCCTGGAGTGAAAAAAGCCGCTTGGCAGCCTCGGCACACACAGGCATTCATGCCCCACTTCCAACTCATGAGCACTCCCGTCACCGCCAACAGCCCGCTGGGCGTCTTTGATTCGGGTGTGGGCGGTTTGACCGTGGTGCGCGCGTTACGGGATCTCCTGCCGAATGAGTCGATCATCTATCTCGGCGATACGGCCCGTGTGCCGTATGGGTCGAAGTCACCGGACACAATCCGCCGCTTCTCGATGGAGGACACGCAGTTCCTCGTTTCGCACGGGGTAAAAGCCGTGGTGGTGGCGTGCAACACGGCCACGGCACACGCGCTGCCGATTTTGCAGGCAACGTTTCGCGTGCCGGTGATCGGCGTTCTCGGCCCAGGGGTCGAGGCGACGCTGGCGGACGCCCACTGCGAGCGTGTGGGCATCATCGGCACCGCAGGAACAATCCGCAGCCACGCGTATCAGCATGAGATCGCCATGCGACGACCGGACATCATGATCGAGGCACGGGCGACGCCGCTGCTGGTGCCATTCGTCGAGGAGGGTTGGATCGACCACCCGGCGCTCAAATCCGTGCTGCGGGAGTATTTGAAGCCGCTGCTCGACAAGGGCATCGACACGCTCGTGCTCGGCTGCACGCACTATCCGCTGCTCATTCCGGTGCTGAAACGCATGCTGGGCCAGAAAGTGCGCCTCGTGGACTCCGCCAGCACCTGCGCGGCGCATGTGAAGGCAAAACTGGAGCAGGACGGTCTGCTGCGGACAGTGAAATCAAAGCCCACGCTCGAAATCTTCCTCACCGACCACTCCGAACAGGCGGAAAACATGGCGAAGCGCTTCCTCGGCACGGATTTCGGCAAGGTGAAGAAAGCGGTGGTTTGATTCACCCGCAGCCAATCTCGAATTGCCCGGCAGGGACATCTCGCTAGCCTCGCGCCCACATGTTTCCGCGCATTTTTGACCGCTACATCGGCCGCCAGGTGGGATCAGCCACGCTGATCGGCGTGGCGCTGCTCAGCGGCGTCATGGTGCTGGGGAATGTTTACAAGAAGCTCGACGAGTTGCTGGGGAACACGGAGCTGCCGATCTCGGTGATCCTGGAGTTCGTGGCGATGGTGATCCCGTTCTCGCTGATCTTCACCATTCCGTGGGCGTTTCTGACGGCGATCCTGCTCGTGTTTGGACGCCTCTCCGCCGACAACGAGCTGGTCTCGCTGCGCATGACAGGCATGTCGATGGCACGCATCTGCGCGCCGGTCTTTGTGCTGGCGCTGCTGCTGAGCGGGATCTGCCTGTGGGTGAATGTGAGCCTGGCCCCGGCGGCGAAGGACCGCATGAAGCGCCTGTTTTACGAGGTGGCGGTGAAGCAACCCGAAACGCTGTTTCAAGAGGGGCAGGTGCTGGAGCGCGTGCCCGGTTACCGCATCTACACGGGGAAACGCGATGAGAAGACATTGGGTGATCTGCACATCATCAAGATGGACAAAAACGCGAACGCCGGAAGCTACATCCGCGCGAAAAACGGGCAGATCCAGACCGTGGCAGGCAAGCTGGACTTCACCATGCTGCTCAAGGACGTGAGCATCGAGCATCTTCAGGCCACCACCGGGCAGCCCGCCGTGCCAAAACCGCTCGGACTGACCGAGTTCCCCCTCGAGTTTCCACTTTCCGACATGCAGAAGGATGCTGTGCGTGTGAACGCAAGCATGAAGACGACGGACGCGCTGGCAGAGGAGGTGCGGACATGGAAGGACACGTTCACGGGCGAAGAACTCACAGATGTGACGCGCTCACTCTCACGCACCGAGCTCAACAAGCGCTACAGCTTCTCGCTGGCCTGCTTCACGTTTGCCTTGGTGGGTATTCCGTTGGGTGTCACGGCACAACGACGTGAAACGTCGTCGGGATTCGCGCTGAGTCTGATCACGGCCACGGTTTACATCGTGTTCATCATTCTGGCGGACACCTTGAATGACAAACCGGCGGCGATGCCGCATCTCATCATGTGGCTGCCGAATGTGATCTTCCTCAGCATCGGCGGCTGGTTGTTTTACAAGCTAAGCCGGAAGTAAGCCGGGACGGCGTTTATTGCTTCATCAAACCGATCACGGCCGATGTCATGGCCTTCACGCCGGTTTCGATGCTCGGCTCGGGCACGGGTTTGAAATACGGTGAATGCAAGGATGGCAGCGTGGTGCCCTTCGCTTTAGCCTCGGCGACCACCTCAGGCGGCTGCGTGCCGAGCCAGAACATGCACAGCGGCACTTTCTCCTTGGTGAGGCCGTATTCGGCGAAGTCTTCGGCCCCCATGACCGGTTCACGCGTGAGGACGTTGTCCTCGCCAATCGTTTTGCCGATGTGCTGCCTCACTTCAGCGCAAAGCGCAGGCTGATTGTAAAGCGCGGCGACTTGATCGTCTGAGACGATGACCTCCGGCATCTTGTCAGCAGGCATGTTGGCGGACTCAGCCTGGGCTTTGACAATGCGTTTGATGGAATCGATGAGATGCTGGCGCGTTTCGGTCTTGTAACTGCGCAAGGTGAGTTGGAGGCGGACCTCGTCGGAGATGATGTTGCTCTTCGTGCCACCATGAATGCTGCCGACGGTCACCACCGCCGGATCGCCCGGCTTCACCTCACGGCTGACGATGGTTTGCAACGCCAGCACGATCTGCGCGGCGAGCACGATGGGGTCTTTGCTCAAATGCGGCATCGAACCATGCCCGCCAACGCCTTTCACGACGACCTCGACCGTATCGACATTCGCCAGCGCGAAACCTTCAACGATGCCAACCTTGCCGTGCGCCATGTCGGATGAGCAATGCAGCGCGATGGCCTTGTCCGGCTTCGGAAACTTGGAAAACAGTCCCGCGCGCAGCATCAGCCGCGCGCCAAGCACGCGCTCCTCCGCCGGCTGGCCGATCATGACGACCGTGCCCTTCCATTGATCGCGCAGCTTCACCAACGCCCGCGCCGTGCCGACGAAGCTCGCCATGTGGATGTCGTGGCCGCAGGCATGCATCACATTCACTTCACGCCCCAGATCATCCTTCGCCACCTTCGTGCTCGCATAAGGCGCACCCGTCTGCTCCTTCACCGGCAGCGCATCCAAATCCGTGCGTACCAGGATCACCGGCCCGTCACCATTCTTCAACACACCGACAATGCCATGACCACCGACCTTCTCCGAGACCTCCAAACCAGCCTCCCGCAGCTCCTTGGCAATGCGGGCCGCTGTTTCGACCTCGTGCATCGACAGCTCGGGATTCGCGTGCAGTTCTTGGTAGAGCGCAACGAGCGAGGGCAGCTCCTGTTTCGCCACGGAGGCAACATCGGCGGCGAAAAGAGACGAAGAGACAAGGAGAGACAAGAAAAGCGACTTCATGCGCTCATCTAAGCCGACAACATGGCTGTCTTGCAAGCCCTGAGACTATTTAGGCAGCCAACCCAGCGATCCCATCCATTCCGCGCAGCGTTGCGGCCAGGCGTTGATCGGTTGCTTGTTGTCGCGCATGCCAAAGCCGTGACCGCCTTTCGCAAACAGGTGCAGCTCGGCCGGGATCTTGTGCTTCTTGTATTCAAGATAGAGGACCGTGGATGCGATGGGATTCTGTCCGTCGTCGTGGGCACAGGCGATGAACATGGGCGGTGCATCGGCGGGAACGGTGAAGCCGTCTTTGAGCTTCGTCGGCTCTTTGAAATCCACGAAGCCACCGCCATAGATCATGACGCAGAAGTTCGGCAGCTCAGTCTTCGTCACGCGATCACAGGCGATGTGCGCGAGCAGATTCCCACCGGCGCTGAAACCGAGCAGGCCGACGCGATTGGGATCGAGATTCCATTCCTTGGCGTGTTCACGGACGAGAGCGATGGCTTTGGCGGCATCCTGAACGGGTTTTTCGTGCGGGGAGGCTTCGTCGCGAGTCGGAGTGCGGTATTTGAGGAGGATGCCAGTGACGCCGACTGTGTTCAGCCATTCGCAAACCTGCGTGCCCTCATGAACGGCGGAGAGGAAGATGTAAGCGCCACCGGGAGCGACAATGACACTGGTACCGTTGGGCTTCTCGGGACGATAGACCGTAATGGTCGGATCAATGATGTCAGTGATCGTGCTTTTGCCGGCCTTGGTGCGGATGAAGTCTTCCGTGGCCTTGGAATGAGGCTGCATCTTGCCGGGCGGGCCATCAGGCCAGAGCTTAAGCGTGAGCGGCTCGACGGCGTGCAGACTTGTGGTGAGGAGAATGAAAAGCGGCAGTTTCATGGATGGCTACGGGATGATGATGGAAAGGCGTGGCTTTGTCACTCGTAGAGATCAGCGCGCATGAATCCGCTCGATGCCAATCGTCTCCACCTGACCCGCCGTTCCCTGTTTGGGAAAACGGCGCTGGGTGTTGGTGGTGCGGCGCTGGGATCGCTGCTGACGCGGGAAGGATTCGCGGCGCAAATGGCGGATGCGATGGCTCCGGCGCTGCCGCACTTCGCACCGAAGGCGAAGCGGGTGATTTACCTGCTGCAAAACGGGGCACCGTCGCATGTGGACCTGTTTGATCACAAGCCGATGCTGAAAAAGATGCATGGCACGCAGATTCCCGACAGCATCGTGGGCGGGAAGCGCTTCAGCACGATGACGGGCGGCCAGACGGCACGACCGGTGCTCGGCGAGATCTCGAATTTCTCACGCCACGGCCACAGTGGGGCGACGGTGAGCGATTTCATGCCGCACACAGCGGCGATTGCGGATGATCTGTGCTTCATCAAGTCGATGCACACGACGCAGGTGAATCATGCGCCGGCGATCACGTTTTTCATGACGGGCAGCGAGCAGGCGGGGCGTCCGGCGATCGGCTCGTGGCTCAGCTACGGCCTGGGTAGCGACGCGGAGGACATGCCGGCCTTCGTGGTGATGACCTCGCGCGACAAGGAGGCGAGCTGCGGCCAGATTTTTTATGACTTCTACTGGGGCAGCGGCTTTCTGCCGTCGAAGTATCAGGGCGTGAAGTTTCGCGGCAGTGGCGATCCGGTGTTGTATCTGAGCAACCCTGACGGCATGAGCCGCGAGGTGAAGCGCACGATTCTCGACGGTATCGCGGGCCTGAACGAGATGAAGCTGCGTGACTTTGGCGATCCCGAGATCGCCACGCGCATCGCCCAATACGAGATGTCCTACAAGATGCAGACGAGCGTGCCGGAGCTGACCGACTTTTCCGACGAGCCGAAGCACATCCTCGACATGTACGGCCCGGACGTGATGCGCCAGGGCAGCTTCGCCTACAACTGCCTCATGGCGCGTCGCCTCGCCGAGCGTGGTGTGCGTTTCGTGCAGCTCATGCACGCGGGCTGGGACCAGCATCGCAATCTGAACACGCAGCTCAAGATTCAAGCCACCGACACCGACGCACCGAGCGCGGCATTGGTGAAGGATCTCAAACAACGCGGGCTGCTGGAGGACACGCTGGTCATCTGGGGTGGCGAGTTTGGCCGCACGCCATTTTTGCAAGGCAAGATCGAGGACACCAAGCAGTGGGGGCGCGATCACCATCCGTATGTGTTCACGATCTGGATGGCCGGTGGCGGCGTGAAACCCGGCATGACCTACGGCGAGAGCGATGAGTTCGGCTTCAACGTGGGGAAGGACGGTGTTCACGTTCACGATTTCCAGGCCACGCTGATGCACCTGCTCGGCATCGACCACGAACGCTTCACCTTCCGCTTCCAGGGCCGCCAGTTCCGGCTGACGGATGTCCATGGGCATGTGGTGAGGCCGGTGCTGGCTTAAAGCCCAGATGGCGGTTGCATCCCGTTGCCGCCACGTGTTTGAGTCGTCCAATGCTGATTCCCCGTCTTGTTCTCGCACTCGCACTGATCGTGTGCGCTGTGGCATGCGAGCGTGAGGAGAAAAAGGCGGATGGAAAACCGGATTCAGCGGCCTTTGTCTCTGATGGTGCCGGTGATGGCAGCGTGTGGGTGGTGGACGGGCCGAACGGCGGCCGGCTGTTTTTGTGCGGGACGATTCACATCCTGCGTGAGAAGGACTACCCGCTGGCCCCGGCCTACGAGGCGGCTTACATGTATTCGAACAAGCTGGTGCTGGAACTGCCGCCCGGCGCAGCGTCCGGGCCGGAGCTGACCAGCCGGATGTCACAACTCGGCTTGTACTCGGCGGACACTTCGCTGGAGGCGAATGTGAGCAAGGAAACGTGGGAGGGCGTGAAAAAGTGGACGGCGAAGCGCGGACTGGAGGTTTCCTCGATGAACCGCTTCCGCCCGTGGTTCGTGGCACTGCTGATGACCAATGTCGAATACGCCAACCTGGGGGCCAAGGCCGAAATGGGTGTGGACACGCACTTTGAGCAACGGGCGAAGAAGGATGGCAAGCCTGCGGAAGGACTCGAAACGGTGGAGTTCCAAATCCAGCTCTTTGCATCCCTCAGCGACAAACAGCAGCGCGAGTTGCTGGAGCAGACGCTGATCGAGGTCAGCCATGTGGCCGAGGAGTATGAAAAAATCGTCCGGGCATGGAAACAGGGTGATCTGGCGGCCCTGAGCGAGATGATGCTGCAGGAGGCGGAGCGCTATGCCGACCTGAACGAGCTGTTCGTCACAGCCCGCAACCTGTCATGGATGGACCGGCTGGAGCAGATGCTCAAGAACGGCGAAAAAGTCATGGTGCTGACCGGTACGCTGCACTTCATCTCGGACACCGGCTTGATCGAGCTGATGCGCAAACGCGGCCACCGCGTGCGGCACTATCGTGAGGTGACTGATTTCTGAGGATATTGTTAGAAGTGATGCGTTACGGGTTATGAGTTCTTCAAATGGCTCCTCTCATAACCGCCTTCCCTCCTCACACCAGCCGCAGTCGCGTGAGATCCTGCGTATCGACCATGCCGACAGGTTTGCCCGTGGAATCGACGACGACAATGTCATCGACGCGGTTCTTCTCCAGTGTGGCGAGCACCTCGGCGGCGAGTTTGTCGGCCTGGATGCTGACGGGGCGTGGCGTCATGAAGTCGCGCACGGGCTTGAAGGCGATGGCGTTGTCCTTCTGGAAGGCGCGAACGAAATCGCCATGCGTGAAGACGCCGGCGAGCATGCCGTCCGCATTCGTGACGATGGCGGCGCCGCTGCGGGCGCGTGTCATGGCCTGGAGCGCCTCGCGGACAGGAGTCTCCGGCGTGATGATCGCGAGCTGCTCGCCGCTGCGCATGACATCGCTCACGCGGGTGAGCAGCGCACGGCCCAGCGAGCCGCCGGGATGCAGCCGGGCAAAGTCCTCGGATTGAAAACCGCGTGCTTCGAGCAGCGCCATCGCCAGCGCGTCACAGAGCACGAGCATCGTGGTGGTGCTGGAGGTGGGTGCCAGGTTCAGCGGGCAGGCCTCCTGCGTGACATGCACATCGAGCACAACGTCCGCATTTTTTGCCAGCGTGGATTGCAGCGCACCCGTGATGGCGATGATCGGAATGCCAAAACGCTTCACATGCGGCAGCAAGTCCAGTAGTTCGGAGGTTTCTCCGCTGTAGCTGAGCATGATCGCCAGATCGCCCGGATCGGCAACGCCGAGATCGCCGTGCAGCGCATCACCGACATTCAGCAGCACGGTGGTGGCCCCGGTGCTGTTGAGCGTTGCGGCGAGCTTGCGGCCGATGTTGCCGCTTTTGCCCACACCGCAGACGATGAGCTTGCCACGATTGCGAACGCACGGCAGCAGCAGTTCGATGGCACGGGAGAAATTTTCGTCGATGCGTGCATGCAGCCGCTGCAGTTCATCGATCTCGATCTGGATGACGCGCCGGGCCTTTTCAGGGTAATTCATGGGTCGAAAACTGTAGGCGGGGACTGAGATGCGGCAACCAAGTGCTTGAGCCTGAGAGATTTCCCCGCCATTATCAGATGACTGTTCCATCTGACTTACTGCCAATGACTTCCGGTTCCATCGGTTCCCACCGCGCCTTCATGGGTGTCAGCATCACCCTGTGCGTCTGTCTGGCGCTGACTCTCTTCGTGGGATGGAAGTGGTATTTTGAGAGCCTCTCCAGCCGCAACACCCTGATCGAGCTGGCAAAAAAGGCGGAGACACGCGTTCGTGAGCTGGAAAACCTGGGGCTTTCCGTCGAGGCCGCGAAAACCGAAATAGCGCCGCCTTCAGTGCTTCCCAAGATTTCAGTCGCGGAGGCGGCTCCCAATCCGTCCTCCAACGCTCAGGGTGCCCTATATCCCGAGGCATCCAAAATCAAGGAACTGCCACTGGGAGAAACCAATGACGATGTGGTTCAGGCGCTGGCGCTCCTGGACCAGTATTGGAAGACCGAAGCGTGGAAGGACCGCGTGCCGCTGGTGGTCAATTCCGACCGTGTCGCCGCCTCGATGCAGGACTTCTATGAAACCCAGGGCGCCAAAGACCCGGTGCCCGGTGGTCTGGTCAGCAAGGCCCGTTACCTGATCGATGACACCGAAATTCTCTACTTCAGCTACACCAGCAGCCGCCCCACCGGATCGCTGGAGGTTGCCATGCTGCGCGGCCCACAGGGAAAGTTCCTGATCGACTGGGAAAGTCTCACCGGCTATGGCGCGATGTCCTTTCAGGACTTCCGCACAAAGCGCCCCACCAAGCCGGTGAGCCTGCGCGCCTATGTGCGCCTGTTTGAATACTTCAACTTCGAGTTCTCCGATTCTAAAAAATACCTCTGCGTGAAGCTGACTTCGGAGAACGGTGAAAGTTCTGTTTACGCCTACAGCGAGCGCGGCACGGAACTGGCCCGCTGGCTCGAATCCGACCTCGCCTCCACGGGGCCTTCCGGCTTCAAGGGCTACACGATGCAGGTCTCTTTCCCGCCGGACGCCCAATCGAACCAGTGCGTGAATTTGGACAAGGTCGTGACTGCCCGCTGGCTGGTGCTGCAGTGAGGGTCCGCCGCCATTAGTGTCGGCAGGCGGTGAACCAAAACTGAAGCCTTTTACTCTCCGTCTCGGCCAATGGCCTCCACCGGGCAGCCGGTGAGTGCTTCCTCGCAGAGATTGCGCTCGTCGTCGTTTTCAGGCTGCTTGTAGAGGAAAGAATGGCCGCCGTCATCGTCACGCTTGAAGTTCGCCGGGGCCGTTTCACGGCAAAGGTCGCAGTCGATGCACTGGTCATCGACATAGTAGGCACCGGGGGCGTTTTGGGCGTATTTGTTTGCAGCGTCGGCCATGGGGTCTGGGAGGTAGGGGCCGCGATAGTAGTTCCCGGCCCCTTGGTTTCAAACGGTTTTTTGCCCTGCTGTCCCTACCCTTGGTCCCTGATTGACAGACTCTTTACAATAAAAGCTCGCCTCAGCCGTGATGCTCGCCGCATCATTGCCCCAACCCGCCCACGACCATGAAAACGCCCTTCCGCAGCTTTCTTCTGCCCCTGCTCTTGTCAGCCATAACCTTGGCGAAGGTGAACGCCGAAAACGAAATCGGCTTCATCGAGCGCTTCGCCCTCGCCGCCGACCGCGAAAAAGCCCTCGGTGAACTCGTTCCCGGTTCCGAAGAGTATTACTTCTTCCACGCCCTCCATTATCAAAACATCCGCGACACCGCGAAGCTCAACGACATCCTCAACCAGTGGCGCAAGCGCACACCCGACGAAAACGAGCAGCGCCGCATCATCGAAAACCGCGAAGCCATCCTCAACTACGAGCGAGATCCACAAGGCACGCTCAAATACCTCATCGAGCGCCTCGGCATCCGCCACGACCACCAGCAGGAGGTCCGCGACCAAAAGCCCGACCTCCCCACCAGCCTCGACCAGACCAAAATCTCCCGCGAGGTCTTCCTCCGTGATGCGCTCAACAACGACCGCGCCCTGCAATCCCTCACCCAGGACGCTCTCGCGGCCTTGATTCGCGATCAGGTGCCGCTCACTCCTGACCAGCGCCGCAGCGTGCTGCAAAAGCTCCAGCGCCCCGATGTGCCCAATCTCGTCGCCGCGCTGAATGCGGACTTCAAAGCGGAACCGAACATCGGTTTCGGCGATTTGCCCATTCATCGCCAGCTTTTGCTGCCACAGCTCGATGAGCTGAAAAGCGAGCACTTCGGCAGCACCAACTTCATTTACACCTACCTGCGCAAACTCGCCCCGAGCGCCGATGTCAGCCTCGAATACGACGAAGCCGAGCGCGAAGCCTGGCTCGACCGCGTGTGGGTCTTCGCTCAAGGCGTCACATCGCACAAAACTCTCAAAGTCCGCATCCTCTACCTCCGCCTCGACCATGACCGCAAAAAAGGTGTCTATGACCGCGAACGCTTCCTCGCCTACCTCAAACTCCCCCGCCGGATGCCCTACATCAACGAGGAGTTCCTGCGCACCTATAACTCCGACTGGAGCGACCTCGACGCCGACCTCAGCGAGCCGCTGCTGCATTCCCCGCCCATCGGCAACGATGAGGCGCTCGTCCGCGACTACTTCCTCCACCTCTTCGCCACCGCCAAAGCCGATGCCACCGCGCCACAGCTCCTCTCCCCTTGGACCGACCATGTGAGCGATACATGGCTCAAGCCCATCCTCGCCGAGGCGCTGATCACCAACGGCATCGGCAATCCCGAGCGCTGGGCCTCGCTCATCACGCCCACCGAGTTCCAGCAGCTCAAAGAGCGCGTGGACATCGAATTCCCCGCCACCAACGCCCCACAGTTCCTGCCCGGCGACGACATCGCGTTCGACGTCATCGTCAAAAACACGCCGAAGCTCATCGTGAAGATCTTCGAGCTCAACACGCTCAACTTCTTCCAAACCCAGCAGCGCCAGCTCAATACCGACCTCAATCTCGATGGCCTCGTCGCCAACAGCGAGCAGACGCACGCCTTCGACGGCGGCCCGTTCAACCGCACGCGGCAGAAATTCCAGTTCCCCGACCTCAAAGGCAAACGCGGTGCCTGGATCATCGAATTCATCGGTGGCGGCCGCAGCAGCCGCGCCCTCATCCGCGCCGGCCAATACCACACGCTTCAACAAACCGGCCCCGCAGGAGATTTGATCCTCGTGCTCGACGAAAAGAACCAGCCCGTCAAAGACGCCGCCGCGTGGTTTGAAGGCCGCAGGCTCACCGTCGATGAAAAACTCGGCCGCATCGCCATTCCGTTCACCAACCAGCCCGGCCCCGGCACGAAAAACCTCATCATCGGCGACGCCGCAGGCACCTTCGCCACTCTCACGCAATTCACCCATCACACGGAGGATTATCGCCTCGACGCCCAATTCCACATCGAGCGCGAGCAGCTCCTCGCCCGTCGAGAAGCCACGCTCGCCGTCCGCACCGCCTTGATGCTCGGCGAGACCCATCTCGCCCCCGAACTGCTCACCGAGCCGAAACTCACCATCACCAGCACCACCCACGACGGTATCTCGACCACCCGCGAAGTCAAAGACCTCAAACTCAGCGCCGGCAGTGTCCTCACGCACAAGCTCACCGTCCCCGAGCGCCTCGCATCACTCACCGTGGCCTTCAGCGCCAAAGTCGATGTCCTCAGTGCCGGTGGCACCAAGAAAGACCTCACCGCCAGCCACACCTGGACCCTCAACGGCATCGACAAGACCGAAGCCGTCAACGATGGACACCTCAGCACCTTCGACGGCCAGCGCACCTTCGAACTCCTCGGCAAAAACGGCGAACCCGTTGCCGACCAGCAAGTCATCTTCACCTTCAAGCACCGCGACTTCAACCGTGTGCAGACCGTCGCCTTGAGCACTGATGACAAGGGCCGCGTGGCGCTCGGCAAACTCGAAAACATCGCCCTAGTCACCGCCAAAATCCCCAACGGCCGCAGCAGCATGTGGCCGCTCGAAGACGCCGACACCACCCTTACAACAACGATCCACACCACTGAAGGCGAAACGATTCGCATCCCAAAGAGTAGTCTCGGGGTTCGCTTCGCGGCTTCGCAACAGCCCGTCTCGCTTCTCTCACTGTCAGCGGGAACTTTTACCACAGATCACGCCGCAGCGATCAAAACGGAGGCAGGCTTCGTCACGCTGAACGGCCTAAAGGCCGGGGACTACTCTCTGCGGCTCAGTGACCAACTCATCACCATCAAAGTCACCCAAGGCGATGTCATCGGCGGCTGGGCGCTCGGCAAGCACCGCCAGCTCGAACTCAAAGGCAATGTGCCGCTGCAAATCGCCAGCGTCGAGAACGACAAAGACTTCATCACCGTCAAACTCGCTCACAGCAACCCCTTTGCGCGAGTCCACGTCGCCGCATCTCGCTTCGATCCCGGCAGCGGTCTTTTTGGCGGTCTCGGCGGCTTCACGCGCTTCGGTGCGGCCTCCGGCACGCCCGCGAGACATCCGAACCTCTACTCCGCCGGACGCGAGATCGGCGATGAATACCGCTACATCCTCGAACGCCGCTACGCGAAGCTCTTCCCCGGCAACATGCTCACGCGCCCAGGCCTGCTGCTCAATCCGTGGGAGATTCGCAACACCGATCTCGAAGAATTGAGGCAGCAAGCCGGCGAAGGAGCCGCGATGACTCGCGGCGGAGCCGCAGGCGGCATGGCACCCGCCACGGCGATGCCCGCGAAGAAAATGAAAGCTCAAGCCGGCCCGCAAGGCGGCACGAACCTCGACTTCCTCGCCAACGCCGCACCGGTCATCTATAATCTCGTTCCTGACAAAGATGGCGTCGTGCGCATCGAGCGCAAAGCGCTCGGTGATCGCCAGCACGTCCAAATCTATGCCGAAGATCTGCACAACGCCTCCTGGCGCACGCTCACACTGCCGGAAGTGCCGACGAAATTCGCCGATCAGCGACTCGCGCGAAACCTCGATCCCGTGAAGCCCTTCACGCAGAAGAAAGAGATCACCGTGCTCGAAACCGGCAAGACGCTCACGCTCTCCGACATCCTCACCAGCGAGTTGGAGACCTACGACACCCTCGGCGGCATCCACAGCCTCTTCACCACACTCAGCGGCAACGGCCATCTGACAGAATTCGCCTTCATCCTGAACTGGCCGAACCTCAAGGACGACGAAAAACGCGCCAAATACGGCGAGTTCGCCTGCCACGAGCTGAGCTTCTTCCTCTCCCGCAAAGACAAGCCGTTCTTTGATCAGGTCATCAAGCCCTATCTCGCCAACAAGAAGGACAAAACCTTCATGGACGAGTTCCTCCTCGGCCTCGATCTCCAAACTTATCTCCAACCTTGGGCCTACGCCCGCCTCAACATCGTCGAGCGTATCCTGCTGGCCCAGCGCATCGAAAACGAAGCGCCCAATGCCGCGCGTCATGTGCGCGAGTTGTGGGAAATGATTCCGCCGAATCCCGAGCAAGCCGATCATCTCTTTGAAACTGCCTTGCGGGGCCGAGCGATGGAGTTCGGTGACTCAGGTGCCGGAGTTGCTTTCGATAAGGCCAAATCAGAGATGGCCGCGAATGCTCCACCGCCACCACCCATGTTGCCCGCACCATCACCTGCGGCACTCATGGACAATTTTGCCGCCGAACCCGCTGCTGGCGGTGGTTTTGGCAAAGGCATGGGAATGGGTGGCGTTCCAGGCGCTCTTCGACGCTCCATGACCGCCGAAGAACTGCGGGCACTGCCTCAATTAAAAGCCGCCGATGGAGATCGCATGGCGGGCCGCAAAGAGCTCGAAACGCTCGTCGCAGAACGCGAGGTGGCTCTTGGGCAAACTTTGGTTCTCAGCGGGAGTTCCACCTCAGGGGCCACTGCCATCAACGGCGGCACATTGGCCTATTTTGGCGCGGCTGACGCTCAGAACGCTCGTGGACTCGTCCGCGCCTTCTTCCGAGCGCTCGGCCCAACAAAGGAATGGGCGGAGAACAACTACTACAAGCTGCGCATCGACGAGCAGGCTGCCGAACTCGTCACCGTGAACGCCTTCTGGCGCGATTACGCGGCCTGGGTGGCCGCAGGGTCGAAGAACGGCTTCGTTTCGTCGAATGTGGCCGAAGCCAGCCGTAACTTCACGGAGATGATGCTCGCGCTCGCAGTGCTCGACCTGCCGTTTGAGGCGGCGAAACACACCACGAAGGCCGACAACGGCCAGTTCACCTTCACGGCGGGCGGACCGGTCATTTTGTATCACAAGGAGATCAAACCCGCCGCTGGCGAAAACAACGCGCAGGGCCAGCTTCTCGTGTCACAGAGCTTCTTCCGCCACGGCGACCGCTATCGTCAGGAAGGGAACGAAAAGTTCGAAAAATACGTCACCACCGAGTTCCTCACCGGCGCGACGTATGGCGCGAACATCGTCGTCACCAATCCCACCAGCAGTCCGGCGAAGGCCGTGGTGCTGCTGCAAATCCCGCAGGGCGCTCTCCCTGTGCTCGGCAGCAAGGCCACCAACAGCCGCCAAGTGCGCCTGGAGCCTTACACGACGCAGACCTTTGAGTATCACTTCTACTTCCCGCTCGTTCCCGCTAAGGCCGGACTGAAATTCGCGCACTTCCCAGTCAATGTCGCCACTGCCACCGGTTCAGCCGCCGCGAAACCGTTTGAGTTCAACGCTGTCGCCAAACTCACTGAGGTGGACAAGGCTTCATGGGATTATGTCTCGCAATATGGCAGCGACGCTGAGGTGTTCAGCTTCCTCGACCAGAACAACCTCGAAGGACTCAACCTGGAGCGCATCGCCTGGCGCTGCCGCAAGAGCAGCGACTTCTACCAGAAGCTCATCGTCTTCATGAATCAGCATCATGTCGCGGACGATGCCGTTTTCAGTTACGCCTTCCTCCACAACGACGCCGCGACGCTCGGACAGATGTTGAAGGACGACGAAAGCTACGGCCCCTGGCTCGCCAGCAAGCTGCTGACCATCGAGCCCATCGAACTTCGCAGCTACGAGCACCTCGAATACTCCCCGCTCGTCAATCAACGCGCCCACCGCGTCGGCAGCGATTGGCGGATCGCGAATCCGGCGGTGCTGGAGGAATATACGAAGCTCCTCGGCATCCTGGCCTTCAAACCGCAGCTCGATGCCATGGACAGCATGAGCGTGACCTACTTCCTCTTCCTGCAAGACCGCGTCGAGGAGGCGCTGGCCCGCTTCAAGGCCATCGACGCCGCCAAGCTGCCCACACGGCTCCAACACGACTACTTCCAGTGCTACGCCGCCTTTTATGAGGGCGATCTCGCTTCCGCACGCGGTCTCGCCGCCAAATACGCCGGCCATCCAGTCCCACGCTGGAAGACACTCTTTGCGGATGTGACCACGCAGCTCGATGAAATCGAAGGCAAGGCCAGCAAGACTGAAAAGGGAGACAAACCCGACCGCGAGAAGCAGCAGGCCGAACTCGCCGCCACAGAGCCGACGTTTGAGTTCAAGGTGGAGAACAAAACCATCGGTCTGAGCTGGAAAAACCTCTCCGAAGTCACGCTGAACTACTACCTGATGGACCCCGAGTTCAGCTTCAGCAGCAATCCGTTTGTGAGCCAGGATTCCGGCCGCTTCAGCATCATCAAGCCAAACAAAACCGCCACGCAGACGCTGCCGAAGGATCAAACGACACTTGATGTGGCCCTGCCCGCAGAGTTCACCAAAGCAAACGTGCTTGTGGAGGTCATCGGTGCCGGACAGCGCAAGACTCAGGCCTACCACGCCAACACGCTGAAGCTCACGCTGACTGAAAACTACGGCCGCCTCGAAACCCGCGACAGCACCACCGACAAGGCCCTGCCGAAGGCCTATGTAAAAGTTTATGCCAAGCTCAACAACGGTACCGTCCGCTTCTTCAAAGACGGCTACACCGATCTGCGCGGTCGCTTTGACTACGCCAGCCTCAATGGCCCTGAAAACACATCGCCGCAGCCTGTTCCCGCCGACGCGCCACCCGCCAACGGCCTCGACTACCAGATGCTCAAGCCCGCCGAGCTCAACAACGTCGAAAGACTCTCCCTTCTCATCCTCAGCGACACGCATGGAGCCACCGTGAAGGAAGTGAATCCGCCAGGGCGGTGATTGGCAGTTTGTTGTTCACGCTTCAGTGTGTTTGTGAGAGAAGAGGACACGCTAAAGCGTGAACAACATACCAACCTGCCATGAACCGAACGCTCTTCCTCCTGCTTGCCTTCGCCATCACCGCCGTCGCCCGCGACAAGACACTCGACATCTACTGGATTGACTCCGAAGGCGGCGGATCAACGCTGATTGTCACGCCGGAAGGTGAATCAGTGCTCATCGACACGGGAAATCCGGGCGGACGTGATCCGCAGCGGATCAAGAAGGTTGCGACCGAGATTGCGGGTCTCACGCGCATCGACCACGTCGTCATCACACACTTCCATGTCGATCACTTCGGTGGCCTGGCCGAACTCGCGGCGCTGATGCCGATTGGAACGCTTTATGACAAGGGAATCACCGAGGGCAGCCCTGATGACAAGGCGCAGGACATGCGCTGGACCTTGATGAGCCGGCCGTATCGCGATGCGAAGGTGGAAAAACGCGTCAAGTTGACCGCAGGGAGCCTGATTCCCCTCAAGCAGCCTGCGGACGGTCCCAAGCTCCAACTGCGCTGCCTCGGCGCGAATCAGCAATTCATCCCGCCTTATCCTGATCAGCCGGAAAACCCGCTCAAAGGCTCGGTGCCGCCGAAAGCACCCGATCCCAGCGACAATGCCAACAGCGTCGTGCTCGTGCTCGACTTCGGCGGCTTCCGCTTCTTCGATGGCGGCGATTTGAGCTGGAACATCGAGGAGAAACTCGTCTCGCCCTTCAATCTCGTCGGCACCGTCGATTTGTATCAGGTGAACCACCACGGCCTCGACAGCAGCAACAACCCGATCTTGATCCGCAGCCTCCAGCCGACGGTTTCCGTGATGAACAACGGCCCGCGTAAAGGCACCAGCAAGTCAGCCATGGATGCGCTCAAGTCCACGCCGACAATTCAGGCCATGTATCAGGTGCATGAGAACGTCCGAGACGATCACGAGAATACCGCCGACAAAAGCATGATCGCGAATCACGGCGACCTGGCCGAGACCTGCGCTGGTCATCACATCCACTGCACAATCAGCGCGGAAGCGAAGAGCTACACGATTGAGGTGCCGTCGCAGAAGCACTCGCGCACGTTCCAGACGAAGGAGAAGTGAATCACTTCGGCTTGTCGTGTTGCTCAAACCAGTCGAGCACACGGGTGAGCACATCTTCACGATGCGGCAGTTGTTTGATCGGGTGGCCCTCGTCGGGATAGAGGACCATCTGGGTTTCGACGCCGTTCTCTTTGAGGGCACGATGGAACATCTTCCCCATCGCCACAGGGCAACGGCGGTCATTGGTGGCGTGAAGGATGAGCGTGGGCGTGCGAACTTTGTTGGCGTAGGTGAGCGGACTGTGCTGACGCATGCGTTCGGCAACGTCCCACGGCATGCCGCTCATGTCGTGCTCGGTCCAGCTTTGCAGATCGCTGAGGTGCCACATGACGTTGAGATCGGTGACGGCGTTCTGGGCCACGGCGGCGCGGAACTGGGTCGTCTGACCGACAAGCCAGGAGGTCATGTAGCCGCCATAGCTCACGCCATAGACGAACTGCCGGTCGCGATCTGCGATGCCCTCCTTCACGAGGAAATCGATGCCGGTAAGGATGTCCTTCATGTCACCGCCGCCGAAGTCGTTGTGATCGGCATCAAGGAACTTCAAACCATAGCCGGTGGAGCCGCGGAAGTTCGGCTGGAACACGGCGTAGCCGCGCGTGGCGAAGAACTGCGTGTCGAATCCGGCACCGCTTGTAGCGCGGTGATGCGGGCCGCCATGCGGCATGACGAGGAGCTTGAACGGCGGCTTGGCGATGGAAGCAGGCGGTTTGGTGAGCACGCCCTCGATCTCCAGGCCATCGAAGCTCTTCCAGTGGATGATTTCATCCTCGGCGCGCAGGCGCTTGCCGATCTCTGGACTGCTGCGCGGGATCAACGGACTGCGTGCGGGCGGTGGTGGCGGCGGCGTGTCTTCGATGGCCTGTGGGCCGGCGTCTAGGTTTACTGCCTGTGTCCGGCTTTTCACGCCGCTGATGGCATTGAACCACACGCGCTGGTTGTCACGCCAGCAGTTGTCGGGCAGTGGAGTCGTTGGGGCGAGATACGGCGGCTTGTCCATGCCTTTACCGTGATGATCAAAAACAACATGCGATGATGCGGCCTGCGAATCAAGATCCACGACCAGCAGATTGAAGACATCGATGTGCGGACCTTTGAACCGTGGCGAACTCAGGCACACGAGCCGCTTGCCATCCGGCGCGATGCGCGGTGAAAACTCAGGGCCTGGTCCTGTCGTGAGCTGCTCGATGCTCTGGTCGGCAAGCGTGATCTTCCACAGGTCGTAGTTGTGATTGATGCTGTAGCGCGCGGACTCCTGCTCGGCGTTGCGGTTGGCATGGCAGACGATGAACGAGCCATCGGGTGACCACTGCGGGTCGCCATACCAGAAGTCGCCGGGTGTGAGTTTCGTGATCTTTGCGGCGGCAGCATCATCGGGCGCCTCCTTCAAATCGGCCACCCACACCTGCGTGGGACCATAGCCTTCGTAGCCCTCGCCCTGATCATCTCGCACGATGAGGACGTTGTTCCTTTTTTCGGCTTCGGTGCGCAGATCGCGACCTTCATCGGCGACGAACAGCAGTTTCTTGCCATCCGGCGAGAATGCGACGCGGCCATAGAACTTGTCGGTGATCACGCGGCCATACGGCTTCGCTTTGCCGCCGAGCGGGATTGCCTTGCCACCGGCAACGGACATCAGCCAGATGTCGGCGGCGGGATCGGAATACGGCGGCACAGGTTGGAAAGCGGGCGTGCCATCGGCAAACGCACGCGTGGAAAGAAACACGATCCACTTGCCATCTGGCGACAGCATGGGACTGGAAGCATCCGGTTCGCCCTCTTCGACAGCGGCAGCTTTGCCTGTGTCATCCACCTGCCAGAGTGACTGCTTCAACGTGCGTGAGGCCTGATCGACGCGCTGCCGGACATAGAGTGCGGTTTTGCCATCGCTGAGCGTGATCACATCCGTCGCGGCATCGGTCTTGTAGATGTCTTCAATCTGCGGCGGTGGCGGTTCTTCGGCGAGAGCAGGACTCAGGAGGACAATCAGGACAAGACTTGGAATGAGGCGCATGGCAGCTATACGCCGCGAAACCAGTTCTTCATTGCCTCAACCCGCACGCTTCCAATCTTCCCGGCTCGTGCGCTGACGCAGATCATTGGCCTTGGCATCATCGAAGGCCTCGGTCTTCGGATCCCAGCGCAGCGGCTTGTCGAGTTCCATCGCAATCGCGCCGATGTGCATGACGGTGCTGAGACGATGCAGCCCCTCGGCGGTGTAGGTCGGCGGCGTGCCATTCCTGATCGAATCGAGGAAGTTGCGATGCTCGCGCGGCGGACGCGGCCAGATCTTGTTGGTGACAGGATCGTAGGTCTTGCGGAAGAGGTCCATGTCGCTGGCCTCAAGCGGTCCGGTCCAGCCGTTGATGGCGACCCAGCCATCACTGCCTTCAAAGCGAATGGAGGCGGCGCTCGCCTGCACCTCCATCGTCACGCCGTTCGCGTAGGTGTACTTGAGTTCGTAATCACGCGGCACGGTGTTGATCGAGTTCGGCGGAATGACGCCTTTGCCGCTGACCGCCACCGGCGCGGAATTTTCCGCAAAGTTGCCGACCTGCGCGGTGTCGATGAGATGCGCACCCCAGTCGGTGAGCGAGCCGCCTGAAAAATCGCGAATCTGCCGCCACACCTGGTCGTTGGTGAGGCTCGGCGTGTAAGGCCGGTGCGGTGCCGGACCGAGCCACAGTTCGTAGTTCAGATCATCCGGCACAGGCACCGGATCTTCCTTGGGGAAAATGGGCTTGGCCGGCAGGCCGACCTTGATGCGTTCGAGTTTGCCGATTCCGCCATTGCGCACGACTTCCGCGAGCTTGTGATAGTGGATCACCGCACGATCTTCGAGGCCCGTGGCGAACACAGCCTTTTGTTTGGCGACGGTGTCGGCAAGTGTGCGGCCCTCGGCGATGGTGAGCGTGGGTTTCTCGCAAAACACCTGCTTCCCGGCGGCCAGTGCCATCAACGCCATCGTCACATGCCAGTGATCCGGCGTGGAGATGACCACCGCGTCGATGTCGGGTCGTGCGAGGAGCGCACGGAAGTCGGCGAACTCGGCGCAGTCCTCGTTGCCATACTTTTTGTTCACCACCTCACGCGCATGTGCGCGCCGGCTCTTGAACACATCGCAGACAGCGATGATCCGGCAGTCATCCTCCTGAAGGAATGAGTTGAGATTCACTCCCAAGCCATGCTTGCCGACACCGATGCAGCCGAGGGTGATCTTTTTCGATGGAGCATCCGCCGCGAGCAGACGGGACGAAACGAATTGTGGAGCGATCCCGGCAGCCACAATACCAGCCATGCCGGACTTCAAGAACGAGCGACGCGAGGATGATGAATTCATGGAGGGGAGTTTGAGATGAAATAACTCCGATGACAAGACATTGAAGGCCCGCCACGAGAAGAGACGCGTTTCATTTCTTCGCAGAGCGGATGACCGGCGCGAGCCACTTCGCGGTCTCATCGGCGATGACGTTGTATCCAGCGAGGTTCGGGTGGCGGTCACCGGCCCAACCGGGAAGGTGACCTAAAATGCCGTCGAGGCGGTTGTCGAGGACGACGACCGTTGGGTCGGTGCCAGGCTGAATGTAAGGCGTGGCGAAGGCGCGGAGGTTCTCGGGAATCTTGGAGAGAGAGTAGCGGCGATAGTTGAGCATGTCGGGGCCTTTCTTCAGTTCGGCCGTGTAGCGTGGAGCGATGTCGAAGAGCGTGAGTTTTTCCTCAGCGGCAACCTGTTTGATGAGCGCGTTGATGTCCTCATGCAGGTTGTTGAGCGCATAAGGGATGGCAGTCATCGGGATGAGCATCGCGTTCGGGTGGTCTTTGCGCAGGCGGGAAAGCAGTTCTTTGAAATCTTTGGGGAAGACGGTTTTGAAGTCTTTGACACGCGCCTGATCGTTCAGGCCGTAGCGGATGAAGATGTAATCGGCCTGCGGCTTGGTCTTCACGGCTTTGTCATAGCGTGTGTCGAGCAGACGGCGGATGTATTCGCCGCTGACACCTTCGTTGTACACATCGCAGGGCGGCAGATCGGGATTGGCGGCGAGCAGAATGCGGAGCGTGTCCTCGATCTGAGGTTCATCCGGCGCGAGTTTCTTTGGAATGCTGGCCTCCGTGGTGCTGTCGCCGAGCAGGATGATTTGCAGGCGCTTTTTTCCTGCGGTGGCCGCGCTGAAAGCAAAAGACTGGCCGCCGATGAGCTGGTCTGAGGTGATGGTGGGGCAGATGCGCTTCTCGACATGCTGGATGAACAGCTCCGTGCCGCGCACATGACTGACGAAGGGCCAGCGCGCGGGATTGTACATCGTGTCGGTCATGTCGCGCATGAGGACAACGTGCTTGCCGTTCTTCGCCATCTGCCGCAGCCCAAACGGTCGGCCGGCGACGCACATGTTGGTGTGGACGCCCATGAGGATGACGTTGTCGATGTTGCGTGCCTCAAGCAGGTTCCAAATCTCCACGCCGCTGTCGCTGATGGCGTCCTTGTCTTGATCGATGCGCAGCGTGTCGATCTGCTTCGTCCACGGTGCTTTCGGATTGAGGCCCTTGGCTTCAAGTTCCTTGGCCCAGGCAGCATGCTCGGCGGGATCGTCGTCTTCACCGCCGTCGGTTTGATCGAGCGGATACACGGCCATTTCCTCGGCGGGGATTTGTTTGCACCACTCGGCGATCTTGTCGGGCAGGCGAGCGGCGGCAGGTGCGGACTTCGTGCGCTCGCGTGCGGGAGTGCCTTCGTAGGGCTTCATGCAGGAACTCGGCGCGTGGATGATGAGCACGCCGTCCTTGCGGGCCTTTTCGAGCACTTCATTGAAACGCGGCGCCATCTCGCCCTCGCGTATCACGGCATTCTTGCAGTGATGCAGGTCCCACATGTCACACACGATGATGGCCGTGCGTGACGGGAGCCACGATTCTTTGACGAGCGTCGCTTTACCCGCTGGCGAGCGGGATTGCAGCGTGAGGGTGAGGTCTGCTGAGAAAGCAGACAGCGTGAGGGCGAGGAGGAGTGCGAGTGTCTTCATAACTATTTCGAGAGCTTCTTGTGCAGTTCGTGAACTTTGGTGGCGATGCGGTCTTCCACATCTTCCGCCCAGCCCGCTGCAGCTTCGTAGCCGCCTTCCTTGAGGACGCGGAGACTGGGGACGTAGCCGGTGTAGTCGTTCGAGTATCCGGCGACCCACACGCCGGCCTCGCCAGCGAACTCGCGCTTGAAGCGCAGCGAGTAATCGACCACCACCTCACTGCCGAGCGTGATGAAGGTGAGGTCGTTGCCGATCTTGATGACTTGCACGGGATACGGATGCGATTCGCGGCCCGGTTTGGCGTAATCGAGGACGATCTCCTCATATGCGGCACGGATTGGGCCTGCGACGGACCGTGGATTCACCGTGAGGGCCATTTCGACGGCATTGGAGAGCGAGCGGCCATGCTGCATCGACAATTCGAGGTCGGTGACACCGGGAACAACATCGCTGCGGCGCGGATACGGATTCTGATCGGCACCACAACCCATCAAGAACAGCGCGGTGAAGCCTGGTCGATGCTCTTGAAGATACTCCTGCGCGAAGCCGGCGTAGTCGCCACACCAGTTGTAGAAGCCGAGGCTGGTGTTGTGGCAGGCGTAGCCGAACAACGTGGCCCGCAGCATGCCATCAGGTGCTTCGACACGCAGCGCGGGAACCTCGTGATCCACGGGACCGTTCGGATTTGGCGCTTTGTTAGCGTTGGGATGATCGGGCGGCAGTGTGTAATCGCGCCGGCGGTTCATGGCGAAGCCGCAGCGTGCCTTGTTCCAGGTAAGCCGCGCGGGCTGCACATCGGCGAGCGCTTTGCCGATGATGCCGACGATGTCGTCTTGCAGCTTCTGCGTGTAGTCCCAGGCGTCTTTGGCCTTCGGGTTGTCCTTGTCCTTCTCGGTCAGCGGCGTCGTCCTCAACGACGGTCCGCTATGTGTGTGCGAGGCGTTCATGACCAGATTCGCCTGCGGCAGCTTGAACTCTTTCTCTGCACGCTCCGCCACGGCGTGACGCAGCAGTTGCGGCACACCGATGAGATCGAGCGTTACAAACACGAGCTTGTTCCCCTGCTCATCCTGCAAAGCGAGCGCCTTGGCGAAAAGATCCTGCACCTTACCCTCCGCAGGCTTGTTACGCGAGGCGTAGCCCGCCATGAAGAGCATCTTCTGTGGCGTCACTTTGGCGACGGCCACGCCAACCTTCCAGTTCGCCGGAACCTGCGGCGCGACGGACTTCGGCGGTGTTGGCGGCGACAGCGGCGTGGCTCCTGGTGGTGCGGCGATGACGCTGGTGGTGAACAGAACGGCGGTGAGAATTCCTCGGAGTGACATGCGCAAACTACGCTGCCATCCGCGTTGTTTGTTCACTCTCACCCATCACCGCATGCGCCTCGCCTCTGTTCTCACGCCGCTCGATGACCATCATCTGAAACTCGCGGCACAGTGTGGAGTGGAGGAAATCACCGTGAGATATCCTGGGACGAAGCTGGCGGATTTGCTGCACACAAAGGCTCAAATCGAGCGCCACGGCCTGAAACTCGGCATCATCGAAGGCTATCTGCCCATCGAGAAACTCAAGCTCGGGAAAGACGATGGCAGCGACATGGCGTCGATGAAGTTGCTGCTTCAGCACATGAACGAGGCTGAAATCCCGCTGCTCTGCTACAACTTCATGGCCGGCACTGACTGGGTGCGCACCAAGGTCGATGCAAAAGAACGCGGCGGAGCCTTGGTGACAGCTTTTGACCTCAAAGAAGCGGAAAAGGCGATGTCTTTGAGCGCGACGGCGAATCAGATCGGCAGCGAAACGATCACCGCCGAAGCCTTGTGGACGAACCTGGAGCGCATGCTGACCGAGTTGCTGCCCGTGGCCGAGAAATGCGGTGTCACTCTCGTCATGCATCCCGATGACCCGCCACTGGCTGAGTTTGCAGGCAAGGCACGCATCATGAACAGCGTGGAGAACTTCGAGCGGCTCATGCGCATCTCAGCGAGCAGGCACAACGCGATCTGCTTCTGCCAGGGCACTTTTGCGGCAATGGGTGTCGATATTCCAGCCACCATCCGCCGACTTGGGCCTTACATCCGCTACGTTCACTTTCGCGACGTGCGCGGCAGCGCCGAGATCTTTGCGGAGACGTTTCATGACAATGGTCCCACCGACATGGTGGCTGCCATGCGTGCGTATCGTGACATCGGCTTCACCGGTCCCATGCGGCCCGATCATGTGCCGCAGCTCGATGGCGAGGAAGACGGTGAGCCCGGCTACACCATGATGGGACGGTTGTTTGCGTATGGCTATATGCGCGGGCTGATGCAGGCGGCACAACAATGACGAAACCAGAATGCGGAATGACGAATGAATGCCCAAGCCACAACTGTCGAACCGTTCGTCATTCCTCCACACCATGAAACCTGAAACTCCTCCCAACCCTCCCCACGGCTGCCTCCCGCCCTGGAAGGTGGAGGAACTGCCAGCGCCGCTGCCGTTCAGCTTACGCAATGCACTGCGCACCATCGGGCCGGGGGCAATTTTGCTCGTGGGGGCGATTGGGATGGGGGAGTGGATCGCGGGGCCGTTGTTTGTGGTGCAGCATGGGCGCAGTGTGCTGTGGATCGCGACGCTGGCGTTTGTGCTGCAATCGCTCTTAAACCTCGAAGCGGTGCGCTACACACTCTACACGGGCGAACCGGTGCTCACGGGTTTCATGCGGATGAGGCCGGGATCGCGGGTGTGGGGCGTGTTTTATGCGCTGGCAGGTTTTGCACAGCTCGGCATGCCTGCGGCGGCAGCGGGATGCGCGGGTGTGGCGTTTGCGATGCTGCAAGGCCGTGCGCCGACGGATGGTGATGCGTCGATGGTGACATGGATCACGGTGGCAATCGTGTTGATCTCGGCGGTGGTGCTGGCGTCAGGAAAAAAAGTCGAGCGGCTGCTGGAACGGCTGTCGTGGATGATGATCCTTTTCATCTTCAGCTTTCTGCTGTGGGTGAATTTCACCTTTGTGCCGCTGAAGGACTGGATCAGCACGTCAGCGGGCTTTTTGTCCTTCGGCTCGATTCCTGAGAACGTCGATTTTGTGATGCTGGCGGTGTTTGCGGCCCTCGCAGGCAGCGGCGGCATCGGCAATCTCGCCATCGCGAACTGGTTTCGCGACAAGGGTTTCGGAATGGGTTCAAAAACCGGCAACATGGGCGGCGTGTGGAGCACGGAGCAGACGCTGGCTCCCGTGGGCAGCGTGTTTCCGATCAATGCGGAAAACTTGAAGCGCTGGCGCGACTGGTGGCGTTACGCGATCATTGATCAATCCGGCTTGTGGATGCTTGGCTGCATCGTGGGCATGTTTTTGATGGTGAATCTGGCCTCGTCGCTGTTTCAGGCGGGCATGCAGGTCTCCGGTGTCGCCGCAGGCGTTTTCCAAGCGGCGGAGATGCGCAAGCTATGGGATGGCTTTTGGTTTCTCGCGCTGATGAACGGCTTCTGGATTTTGTTTTCGACAACGCTGACGAATGTGGATGTGCTCGCCCGTGTGGTGGCCGACATGGCCTGGGCGGGTGGTGCGGTGCCGAAGAAAATGCCCGTGGGCCGGCTCTACGGCCTGCTGCTGCTCGGATTCACCGTCATCGCCTGCTTCGGCGCGTTCCTGGGCGATGCGAAACTGCTGCTCATGATTCTCGGCGCCACCGCCGCGCCGATCACGGCCTTCTCCGCGCTGCAAATCCTGCGGCTGAACACCACGCTGCTGCCGCGTGAGCTTCGTCCGCCGCTGTGGCGCAAGATTGCGCTCGTTTTGACCGCCTTGTTTTACGGAGCAATTTCGTTCGCCATGTTCCACCAGATTTTCTCCCATTGATCCACGCCATGTCACGCATCACCACCATCGAAACCGCCATTCCGTCCGGCATCATGCCGAACCTGCTGCTCGTCCGCATTCACACCGAGGATGGTTTTGTCGGCTGTGGTGAGACGTATTACACGCCTCATGCCATCGCGGCGTTGATTCATGACTGGATGGCAGAACGCCTGCTCGGCGCGGATGCGCTCGCCATCGAAGCGCACTGGCGCTTTATTTATGAGCGCTGCACGCCGTTTGGGCATCCAGGCGCGGAGATGCGGGCGTTGTCGGCCATTGATCTCGCGCTTTGGGATATTCTCGGCCAAGCCTGCAATCAGCCAGTGTATCGACTGCTCGGCGGGCCGGTGCGTGATGCGATTCCGGTCTATAACACGAGCGGCGGACCGAGCTACGGTGCGCTGGCGGGGACGAGCGATGTGCCACGTCATCCGGGCTGGCCGGGTTATGGCGACATCGGCAGCAAAGGCCCGCTACAGGACAACTGGGCATCTCATTTCGCCGCCGGTGATCTGGCGGAGGAACTGCTCGCCGAAGGCATCACGGCGATGAAGCTCTGGCCGTTTGATCGTGCGGCGCATCGTAATGGCGGCCTGCACATTTCGTGGACCGATGTCGAGGAGGCGATGAAGCCGCTGCGCGAGATTCGCGAGCGTGTGGGCATGAAAATGGACATCGCTATCGAAGGCCACGCCTTTTTCCAGCTTCCAGCGGCGGAGCGGATCGCGGAGGCACTGCGTGAGATCAAGCCGCTGTGGCTCGAAGACGTGCTGCGTGTCGATAACGCCGCCACGCTGGCCGATTTCCGCCGGAGAAGCGGGCTGCCCATCGCCGCGAGCGAGATGCTGCTTGGCCGGAAGGAGTACCTCGCCGTGCTGCAAGCACAGGCATGTGATTACTGCATGGTCGATCCCACCTGGAACGGCGGCATCAGCGAAACACGGCGCGTGATCGACATGGCGCAGACTTTCAACGTCCCCGCCACGATTCACGACTGCACCGGTCCGCTCACGCTGTTCAGTGGCCTGCATCTCGCCGCTTCATCGGCCAATGTCGTCTTCCAGGAGACGGTGCGGGCGCACATTCGCTCGTTCTATGACAAGCTGGTCGATACGCTGCCGGTGATCGCGAATGGCAAGGCGCAGTTGCCGACGGGAACAGGCTTGGGAACGAAGTTGAAGGATGAGTTGTTCCGCGAAGGGGTGAATGGGTGGAGACGGAGTGTGGTGAAATAGCGGGGTGCTGCGGGCTCGGAGACCCGCGCTCCGCTGGGAGCTTGCGCATCGAATGTCGAGTGATAGGCTTTCCCCATGCAAGTCACCCTGCCAACTCCTATCGAAGCTGCCCTGACTGCCGAAGACGTCAGGCTTGGTCTCGCGCTTGGTCTGTACGTCAGCGGGAAACTCGGATTTGGCCGAGCTTCCGAGGTTGCCGGACTTTCACGCCTGCAGTTTCAGCAGGCGATGGCGGGAAGACGTCTGGCGATGGACTACTCGCTTGATGATCTGGCGGAAGATGTGGCTGCAATCCACGCAAAGGCGGCATGATCGTCGTTTCGGACACCACGGCGATCTCGAACCTGCTCACGATTGGGCGGACAGATTTGCTGATCACATTGTTTGAGCGCGTGATCATCCCACCGGCAGTATGGACGGAACTTCTGGCTTTTCATCCTGAGGTGCCTGACTGGTTGGAAGTAGTGACCGTTTCGCAAGGGCAACGCGTACGCGACTATCAGCGTCTTGTTCACGCAGGAGAAGCCGAAGCCATCGCCCTGGCACTCGAAGTTCATCCTGACTGGTTGCTGATTGATGACTCGGATGGACGCCGTCTCGCCAAGCAAGAAGGTACGCCGGTCATTGGCCTCATGGGCGTGCTGCTCCTCGCCAAAGAGCAAGGTCTGCTGCCAAGCGTGAAACCGTTGATCGATGCCCTCGAGTCTCTGGCAGGCTTTTATCTCTCAGGCGCTGTTCGAGACGAGGTGCTTCGTCTCGCCGGAGAAGGTCACTAATCACTCAGCTCACTTCATCACTCCAGACTTCTTCAAACTTGAGGCCGGTAAAGCCCAAGGCGTGGTATTGCGCGTAGAACTCGTTTTCGGGATCATCGCGGCCAACGAGTGCAAACAGACCCACTCGTTTCATCTCAGGGATCTTGAACAGGTTGCAATCGCCGATCCGATCCGCATGGAAGACGAATTTCTGAACTTGGACAGCCACAGTGCCGTCTGGTGTCCATTCTGCTATGCTATTGCGACGGTCAAAACAGTTGTAGCAAGCGGTGGGATTGAACACATAAAACCTTTCATTAGTGCCATCCAACGTGGCAGGAAGCACCTCTCCTGAAAGCTCGATAATCTCCCCCAGATCGCTCTCCGCCACTTGACGGTCATAGGCCAGACACCCCAAGCTCAGATAATGAAAATTGCCTTTTCGTGTACATGTGGGATCGCGAACATAAAAGGATATGTCACCCCAATCTGGACGCATGTTTTCCAACTGAAAGAGCTTTAGATTCTTCCAGATTTGACGCTGTGTTGGAAGCAATGCCCAACAATTCAAATCAGATGATATGCTATAGATTTTCACAGCCACGAAGATAGTTCCTTCGAAAAATCCTTTTGCAGCTTGGAAGCTCTCTTGTCCAGAACATCTCGGAGTGCTGCGGGCTCGGAGGCCCGCGCTCCGTTCACAGCTTCGACTTCATCCACGAGTAAAAGCTCGCGCCGATCTGGGCGTAGCCGACGGGGTTGGGGTGGACCCCGTTGTTGTTGGGGTAGCCATCGACGGGGTCGAGGTTGAGTTCGGTGGGGACGAGGTGGATGCCGTTTTGTTCGCGGTTGGAGAGGCGCTTGAGCATGAGCTGGACGATGCGGTGCTGGATGCGCTTCCAGCCCCAGCGCGGGTATTTGTCCTGGTAGTTGGCGGTGAAGCCTTCCTGGCGTGAATTCGGCGGCGTGGTCAAACCGACGGAGAGGATGGCTTTGGGCGCGGCTTTATGAAACGCAGCTAGGAGTTTGTCGGCGTTGTCGAGGACGCTGTTGATGGTGGCGTCGGGCTTGGCGGGATCGGCACCGAAGCAGTCGTTGATGCCGAGGAGGAAGGTGACAACATCCGGCGGCTGGTTGTCGCAATGCTCTTTGAAGTAGCGGTTCAAATCGAAGACACCGGTTTTGCCATCCTTGGCTGGGAAGATGAAGGGGCTGGTGGCCTTGCGGGCGAGCGGCCCGGCGGTGACGCCGGGGGCTTCCGGAGTGAATTTGGTGAGGAAGGTGGTCCAGGCCCAGCCGCCATAGCCTTCATGCGCGACGCCGGGCTGCGCGCCTGCGGGTTTGTGCGTGCCGAGCAGGGTGAACTTTGGATTGCCGGGCGTGGCAAGCAGGCGGGCGATCTCGTTCGGGTAAACGGTCGCGTTGGTGAGGCTGTCGCCGAGGATGAGGAGGCGCAGCGGTTTGGTGGAGGCGGATTTGCGCGGCGAGATGTGAAGCGTGGTCTTGCCCTGCTCCAAGATTTTTCCACTGGCGTCTTTGACGGTGATGGCGAGCGGGTGATCGCCGACATCGCGATCCGTGGGTGTGATGGTCCAGCGGCGGGGTTCGTTAGTGCCGAGCTTGCAGGTGAATTCGAAGCGATAGGACTCGGGAGTCTCGGTGAGGACGATGTTGTCGTGGTAGATGCTCATCGGCACGTCCGGCGTGGCATAAACGACGGGCGGGAGGGTGAGCTGGAGATCTCCTGCGGAGACAGAAGCCGTAAAAGCGAGGAAGACGAGACTGAGGAGTCGATTCATGGCCTCCGATTACGGAGTCCCGTGAACGAATCGTTCCATGAAGCGAAGGATGGCGGAGATGGAAAGCTGGCCGCCGGGTGTGGAGGGGAAGTAATCGGTGCCGTGGGTGCCCCAGGGGAGTTCGAGGAAGTGATGATCGTCGCGATCTGCACGCAACTGAGTGAAGCGACGGCTGTGGCCGATACCGACGAGAGAATCGCGTGTGCCGTGGATGAGAAGTGTGGGCAGGCTGTGATGATCGATGAACTCGGTGGCGGAGGCGGTGCGGTAGGCTTCGGGCACTTCATCGGGATCACCGCCCATGTATTGGCGGACAAGCGTGAGTGATTTGAGCAGATCGTTCGGCACGGACCATTCATGCGCGAGGTGCATGTTCGGTGTGCCATACACGGCGATGCAGGCACGGGCGGCGAGTTCCGGCATGCTATAGGCGCAGGCGGTGGCAATCTGCGCCCCTGCGGAACGGCCCATGAGGACGATTCGCTCGGGATCGAGACCGAGTTCGCCAACGTGATCGCGAATCCAGGCCAGAGCGCGGCGTGTGTCCTCGGCCTGTGCAGGCCAGTGATGCTTCGGGGCGAGGCGGTAGCCAAAACTGCACACGACGTAGCCATGTGAAGCGATTTCGGCATTCGCTCCGGCGAATTCACCCGGATCGCCGCTGTCCCAGCCGCCACTATGGGCGATGAGCAGGCAAGGCAGCGGTTTGTCGGCTCCGAGAGGTCGATGAATCACCATGTCGAGCGATGTATCGTCGTCCTGCCAGTAGGTGCGGCGTTCTTGGCGCACTTTGAACCTGCCAAAGTGAAACGGCTGCCACAGACGCAGCCAGGAGAAGTGCAAACTTTGGTCACGAGCGATGCGTGAAGCCTGAAAAGCAGGAATCATCAATACCAGCGCCAGCGGAACGCACAGGCTCATGGCGATGAGGCCAAACGTGCCCTGCATGTTCGATGCGGGAAACAGCAACATGAGAGCCACCAGCGCGAGCCAATGACCGAATTCGAGCGTGACGAGCTGCAGCATCCACTGCCAGCGGGTCGGCGGCTTGATCCAGGCGTTCAGCGCCAACAGGGCGAGGATGAAGAGCGCCGGGAGCATGACGATGCGTGGAGGCGGGCAAGATTGCCCGCGCTACTCAGCCAGCAATCGAGAACACCTCGCGGGCATCAGCGACGCTGCCGGTGAGGGCGGCGGCGGCGACCATGACGGGGCTCATGAGGACAGTACGGCCCGTGGGGCTGCCTTGGCGGCCTTTGAAGTTGCGGTTCGAGGACGAAGCGCAGAGCTGGTCGCCGATGAGCTTGTCGGGATTCATCGCGAGGCACATGGAGCAGCCTGCGCCGCGCCATTCGAAGCCGGCTTCGCTGAAGATTTTGTCGAGGCCTTCCTGACGGGCGAGGACATCGACGATTTGCGATCCCGGAACGGCGATGGCTTTGACGCCAGCGGCGACTTTGCGGCCCTTGATGTACTTCGCCACTTCGCGGAAGTCGCTGAGGCGACCGTTGGTGCAGGAACCGATGAAGGCGACGTCGATCTTGGTGCCCTTGATGGGCTTGCCAGCAGGCAGCTTCATGTAATCGAGCGCGTCCTGGATGGAGATGCGTCCAGGCTCGGTGGTGGCGCTTTCAGGCGTCGGCACGTTTTCGGTGACGGCGATGGCCTGGTCCGGGCTGGTGCCCCAGGTGACGGTGGGCGGCACGTCTTCGGCCTTGATGTTCACGATGTCGTCATACACGGCGTCCGCGTCAGTGGCGACGGCACGCCATTTCTCGACGGTGTCGAGCCATTGATCTCCCTGCGGCGAATACGGGCGGCCTTTAAGGTATTCGAAGGTCTTTTCGTCAGGATTGACGTAACCGCAGCGCGCACCGCCTTCGATGCTCATGTTGCAGACGGTCATGCGCTCTTCCATCGACATCGCGTCGAAGAGGCTGCCGCCGTATTCGTAGGCGTAGCCGATGCCGCCGTTTGCACCGAGGAGGCGGATGATGTGCAGGATCACGTCCTTGGCATAAACGCCGGGGCGAAGCTGGCCGTCCACGTTGATGCGGCGGACCTTCATTTTGCCAAGGGCCATGGTCTGCGTGGCGAGGATGTCGCGCACCTGCGTGGTGCCGATGCCGAGGGCGATGGCACCGAAAGCGCCGTGCGTGGCGGTGTGGCTGTCGCCGCAGGCGATGGTGGTGCCGGGCTGGGTGATGCCTTGCTCAGGACCGACGACGTGAACGATGCCCTGCTTGCCGCTGGCGAGGCTGAAGTAGGTGATGCCGAAGTCCTTGGCGTTCTTGTTCAGTTCCTGGATCATCGCCTCGGCGAGCGGATCGGAAAACGGCGAGACCTGGCTGTCGGTGGGCACGATGTGATCGACCGTGGCAAAGGTGCGGTGCGGGTAGGCGACTTTCAGGTTCAAATCACGCAGCATGCCGAATGCCTGAGGGCTGGTGACCTCATGGACGAGATGCGTGTCGATGAGAAGCTGTGCCTGGCCGTTGGCGAGCGTGCCGACGACGTGCGAGTCCCAGACTTTTTCGAAGAGAGTTTTGCCCATGATGCGTGCGAATTGGAGGTTTGGAGGGCCGCGAGCCTAGCACGCACTGCGGACGGTGCAAGAAAGCCTCTTGGCTTTTGCCGCGAACCTGCCAGCATCCGCGCCCATGAAGTGGCTGAAAATTCTCTATGTGCAGGTGCTAATCGGGATCATTCTGGGCGTGCTGCTGGGGCTTTTTTACCCCGAAACGGGCACGAAGATGCAGCCGCTGGCGGCGATCTTCATCAAGGCGATCAAGATGCTCATCGCGCCGATCATTTTCTGCACCGTGGTCGCGGGCATCGCCAGCATGGGCGATCTGAAACGCGTGGGCCGCGTCGGCTGGAAGGCGCTGGTCTATTTTGAGGTGCTGACGACGCTGGCGCTCATCATCGGCCTGCTGGTGGCCAATATCGCCCAACCCGGCGCGGGCATGCCCTTGGAGGCTTCGGCCAAAGAGACCGCGAAGATCAGTGAGTTCGCCGACAAGGCACATGACACGAGCACCCTCACCTTTGTGATGAACATCGTGCCGAAGACCTTCGTGAGCGCGTTCACGGACGAATCGGTGCTGCCGGCCCTGTTTCTCGCCATTCTCGTCGCCGTGGCGATGTGCCAGATGCAGGAGCGTGGCCAGATCGTGCTGGAACTGCTGCATGCGGTCGGGGAGGTGTTTTTCAAGCTCGTGGCGATGATCACCAAAGTGGCTCCCATCGCGGCCTTCGGCGCCATGGCCTACACGGTCGGGTCAGAAGGCCCGGGCACGCTGGTGAAGCTCGCGAAGGTGCTGGGCTGTGTCTATGTGACCTGTGGGCTGTTTGTTTTCGTGGTGCTGGGCCTGATCTGCCGTTTTTGCGGCTTCAGCCTGTGGAAGGTGCTCGTGTTCATCAAAGACGAGATCCTGCTGGTGCTCGGCACCTCATCTTCCGAGACCGCGCTGCCGCAGCTCATGAAAAAACTCGAAAATGCCGGCTGCGACAAGTCCGTGGTCGGCGTGGTCATTCCTTCCGGCTACTCCTTCAATCTCGACGGCACCTGCATCTACCTCACGCTCGCCGCGTTGTTCGTCGCGCAGGCCACGAACACACCGCTGACGCTCGGGCAGCAGCTCATGCTGCTCGGCGTGCTGCTGCTGACCTCCAAAGGCGCGGCGGGCGTCACGGGCGCGGGCTTCATCACGCTGGTGGCCACGCTTTCCACCATCGACACCGGCATCCCCGTCGCCGGACTGGCGATGCTCATCGGCATCGACCGGTTCATGTCCGAGGCACGCGCCTTGACGAATCTCGTGGGCAACACGGTCGCCACCCTCGTCGTGGCGAAGTGGGAGAGAGGATTTGATGCGGAGAAGGGTGCGATGCTGCTGAGGTGACGGACAACGAATGTGAATCGTCATCAAGAAGGAAACTCGATGCCTGTCAGTGCCCTCAAAAAATCGAAGCCTTGTTCAAACTGGCCAAATTTCCATTGATCCCGCCACCAAAATGCTTTGCGACCGCGTGTCTTGGCATTCCATTCCCGCAGGTATTTGGAAATCGTCTTCTCAGGCACGCCCCAGATGCTGGCCAGCAACGAAGGCTGGCCTAACTCGGGCTTGTCCAGCCCCCACATGGACGGCAGTGGCATGAAGCGATCAATCACCAAGCCGTTTTGATAGAGAAGATATTCCCAGGCCACATGGTCCTGGAAGAGAATCCTCAGCCAAGGATGACTTGAATGGCGTCCAATTTCGGTTTGCAACTCATGATCTTGCCCACGTGCGTTGCCACTGGCCCAGACTGCCACCGAATGAGCGTGGCTGGCTATCAAAATGTCCGCGTCATAGTCAAACTTGCGAGCATTCACCGACAGCCTCCAATCAGGATTGATCTGTGTCAACCGTCCAACGACATCCTGCGCTGTGGTCTTTGGATAGACGGCTATGCTTGAGTTGGACATGATCGCCTGAGCATCTAATCACAAATCAATCTTCATCGGCGGCGGTGGAGCCAGTTTGAGAACGGGGCCGTCATCAGCCGCTTCCACGGCATCAACAGGGATGGCTTTGCGGATCGGAGTGCCGTCGTCGTTCACGGGGCTGGCGCGAGGGACGGCCTGCTCGGCGTTGTAGGGATCCTCGCCGATGATGGTGAGCGCCTTCATGCGCACGGGCTCGACGTGAACCCATTTGGCAGCGTCCGCGATGAGCGGGGCGGAATCAATGCCGCCGACGGGCATCTGGTAGCGGAACTGCTCCATCTCCTTCGGCAGGCCCTCGCCAGTGTGCTGGCTGCAGAAGCCCTCCAGCGGTGTGCCGGGGCGCAGGTACTCAAAGTAGGTGGCGCGCAGGGATTTTTCACGGCCGTCGGGGCCTTTGATTTTCTCGTAGCAGTAATCGGTGGCGCGCTGGTTGCTGCGCTGGCACATCTCGACGCGTTCAGCGGTCTGCGGCGGGGTGATTTCCTGCGGCACGTAGCGGGCGGCGCTGGCGTTCACCATGTCCGTCCACACGGGAAGCACGATGCGGTTGGAGAAAGCGCCAGGGTAGATGGTCTTCTGCTTGTCAAAGCCGGCCCACACGCCGCAGGTGACGCGGGAGGTGTAGCCGAGGAACCAGAGGTCCTTGAACTCGTAGTGCGTGCCAGTTTTGCCGCCGGCCACGAACTCACCGAGCTTGTAGTCGGTGACCGCCGGGCTGCCGGTGCCGCGATGCAGGGCATCAACGAGGCAGGTGTGCGTCTGATACGCCGCGATGGGGTCCATGCTCTGCACACTCTGCAAGGCGGAGTCGGCGATCTGGAAGACGGCCTTTTCGTTGCTGTCGGTGATGCGCTGGATGAGGTTCAGCTTCTGCGGGCGGCTGCCGAGCGTGGGAAAATTGGAGTAGGCCAGGCACATCTCGCTCAACCGTGCCTCGCTCGAACCGAGGAAGGTGGAGGGATAATCGCGCATCTCGGAGGTGATGCCGGCCTTCTGCGCCACCTGCTTGACCATCGGCACGCCCACACGCTCGCCGAGGCGCACGGTGGCGGAGTTGCGGCCATGCACGAGCGCCTCACGGGAACTCATCGGCGCCTGCGACCACTTCGGATCGTCCACCTCCGCGCCCCATTCACCCAAGATGCCGGTCAAACCACCGATCATGACGCGGCGGTTGTCCAGCGGCGCATCTTCCACCTTCGTGCCGGGATAGATGCCTGGGCTGCTGAACGCGGCGGCATAAACGAGTGGTGTGAAGGCCGTGCCTGCCGGGCGCACGCCATCGGTGGCACGGTTAAACTGGCTGTCGCCGAAATCACGCCCGCCTACCATAGCGAGGATGCTGCCGTCCTTGTTGTCGATCATCAAAGCTGCGGCCTGCAAATACTCCGGCATCGGTTTCGGCGTGGCGGGATCGATCTCACCGCGTTTCAGGCGCGCACGGTAGTCGGAGATGATGGCGCGGAATTGCTCGAAGGTCTGATGCTCGTAGCCCTGGCGCTTTTCGAGCTCGGCCATGCGCTTGCTGATCGCGTCCTCGGCGGATTTTTGCAGATCCTGGTCGATGCTGGTGTAGATGCGGAATCCGCCGATGGAGGCACGGTCCTCGCCGACGAGGTCCACCACCTCACGCCGCACAGCATCAAAGACGTAGCTCAGGCGCGGGTCGGTGCTCTGCGGGGCGGTGATGAGCGGCTTGTTTTTGAGCTTCTCGGCCTCCTCCTCGGTGAGCGTGCCCTCGCTGACCATGCGGTCGAGCACGTAGTTGCGCTCCTTGAGCGCACGCTGCGGATGCTTGACGGGCTGGATGTTGTTCGGACTTTTGATCAGGCCGACAATGGTGGCCGACTCCTCGATGGTGAGCTCGTTCACGTCCTTGCCAAAGTAACCGCGTGCCGCCGCCTGCACGCCGTAGAAGTTCGCGCCGAAGAAGATGCGGTTCAGGTAAAGCTCCAGAATCTCCGGCTTCGAGAAGTGCTTTTCAACGCGCTGGGCGATGAAGGCTTCGAGGATCTTCCGCTTGTAGCTCTTTTCCAGGAGCTTGAAGGTCTGGCGCGCGAGCTGCTGCGTGACCGTGCTCGCGCCCTGCGTCACCTCACCGGCCTGAAAGTTCAGCCAGACCGCACGCATGAGGCCGATGTAATCGACGCCGTCGTGCTTGAAGAAGCGCGAGTCCTCCTGCGCCACCAGCGCGTCGATGAAATGCTGCGGCACGTCGGTGATCGGCACCGGGGTGCGGTTCAGCACGTAGAGGCGGGCCATTTCATCGCCATTGCGGTCGAAGATGATGCTGGCAGACTCCAGTTTCTTGAGCTCTTCGAGATCGTATTTTTCCGCATCCCGCCGCAGCGGCGCCACCACCACGCTGTACACGCCAAACGCGGCCACCACGCAGAGCAGTGCAAAGGCCGCCAGCGCGCTGAACCAGCCACGACGGTAAAATGGCAGTTTCAGGCCGGCTTCGCCGCGCCAGTTGCGCTCGGGCTTGGGATCGGGATCATCTCGATACATGGCTGGGGGGAAGAAGTTGGGCAGGCAAACTACCCGCCCTTCACATTTCGCGCCAGTTCTTTCCCGTCCTCCGCATGTCTCCCCTGCCCCAGATTCTCCGCGCCCAGCTTGCCGCCACGCCTGCCGGGAGGCTGCCCTTCGTGCAGATCATGGAGCTGGCGCTCTACCATCCTGAGCATGGCTATTATGGAGCCGGACTACGCCGAATCGGCCGACAGGGCGATTTTTTTACCAGCGTGAGTGTGGGTCCGCTGTTTGGAAAGCTGCTGGCCATGCGGGCGATTCAAGAATGGAAGGAGCAGGACGAACCAGAGAATTTCACCATCATCGAGCAGGGCGCGCATGACGGACAGCTCGCCGAGGACGTTTTGAGTGCCCTTGAGGGCAAATCCATGCGCTACCTCATCGTGGAGCCGAATCCGAAGTATCGTGAAGTGCAGACCAAACGCCTTGGTGACCGCGTACAGTGGGTGGATAATCTCGCCGCGCTGCAAACCGGCCCCAAGCATGCCTTTTTCCTCTGCAACGAGCTGCCTGACGCCTTTCCCGTGCATCTCGTGCGCTGGAACGGCGAGCGCTGGCGCGAGCTTTTCGTTGAAGCCGACGGCACCGAAGCCTTTCGTTTCGTCGCGGGTGATTTTTCCTGCGACGAACTGGCCGAGGAGGCTAAACACCTGCCGCACGATCTCGAAACCGGCCACACACTCGAAATCAATCTCGCCATGCTCACGTGGATCCGTGAACTGGCCCACGCGGCGTTTCGCGGGGCCATCTTCATTGCCGACTACGGCCTCGACGCCGAGGAATTCTTTGCCGACTCACGTGCCAGCGGCACCATCCGCCGCTACTGGCAGCATCACATGGATGGTCATGTGCTGGAAGACCTCGGCGCATGCGATTTGACCACGCACATCAATTTCACTCGCCTGGTCGACGAAGCTACCCGCCACGGCATGAAACAACGTGAATACGACCTCCAAGGCCGCGTGCTGGGCCGCATGGGGCTGACATGGATGGAGAGCCTGCAAGGCAAGGTTCCCGACAGAGCCACCGCAGCCCTCATCCGCCAGTTCAACTCCCTCACGCACCCGGCCATCATGGGCCGTTCGTTCCGCTGCCTGATTTTGGACAAACCATCCGCGCCCTGAAACGTTATGAAGGTTATGCGTATCGGCATCACAGGCGCCACAGGTTTTATCGGCGGGCATCTGGCGCTGCTCGCACAAGGCAGCGGGCATGAAGTGATCGCTTATTCACGCAGGGCAGGTTCGTTTGTCCCGATCTCGCAGGAGACCCTGTATCAGCCGAAAAAAGAGCCGCATGCGCTGCCAGAGACGAGGCTGGACGCGCTGGTGCATCTTTCTGGCGAATCTTTGATGGGGCTGTGGACACATGAGAAACGTGACCGCATCTGGAAAAGCCGTGTGGACTTCACGGAGGCGCTGGTGGCGCATCTGGGAACATGGCAGGTGGAAAACCGGCCCAAGATGCTGGTGTGCGCGTCAGGCGCCGGGTTTTACGGCAACAGCCACGACAAGCCGGTGGATGAGAGTTCGCCGCGTGGTGGCGGTTTCCTGGCCGATGTGTGCGCAGGCTGGGAAAAGGCGGCGCTGCGGGCGGAAGCGCTCGGCATGCGCGTGGTGCTGCTGCGCACGGGCATGGTGCTCGGCCGTGATGGCGGGGCGTTTCCGCTGTTGAAGCGCGTGTTTGGTTTCGGTCTCGGCGGCAGGCTGGGCTCAGGGACGCAATGGATGTCGTGGATTCACGTCGAGGATGCCGTGCAGATCATTTTGAAGGCCATTGAAACTGAAACGGTACGGGGACCGGTGAACCTGTGCGCGCCAGACGAGGTGACGAACGCGGAGTTCACGCAACAACTGGCCGCAGCACTGAAGCGGCCCGCTCTTTTCCACGCACCCGCCTTTGCGCTGCGCCTGCTCCTGCGCGGGATGGCGGATGAGATGCTATTGGGCGGACAGCGAGTGATTCCTCGCGTTGCGACGGAGATGGGCTACGGTTTTGTGCATCCGACTCTCTCCAGCGCGTTCAAGGCGTTGATCTGAGTATACGGTGGTTGATGGTCGTTTACAGTGGTTGACGATTGTCCCAAACCACTGTCAACCATCGTCAACGACCGTAACCAACCGTCAACTTCCCCGTCATGGCATCCCAACAGACCACCATCGGCATCATCTACGATTACGACCAGACGCTCAGCCCGACTTACATGCAGGATGAGACGTTGTTCCCGCACTTCGGGATCAATCCCGGGCAGTTCTGGAAACGCAGCCGCGAGCTGGTCGATACCGAGGGCTACGATGGCGAACTGGCCTATCTGAAGTGTATGCTGGACTACCTGGACATGGACCGGCCCACGAATGAGGATCTGCGGAAGCTGGGCACCAAGCTGCGTTTCTACAAGGGCGTGCCCGAGCTGTTTGACGAGTTGAACAACGTGCTGAACGACCAGCATCGGTTGCTGGGCGTGAAGATCGAGCATTACATCGTCTCCAGCGGCCTGAAGGCCCTGCTGGACGGCAGCGCGCTGGCGCCGTTCGTGAAGCGAATCTTTGGCTGCGAGTTTGGCGAGGACAAAAACGGCCGCATCACCTTCCCCAAGCGCGTGATCAGTCACACGACGAAGACGCAGTACATCTTCCGCATCAACAAAGGCATGCTGGAGCCGCACGAAGATGTGAACGACCACATGGCGCACGAACTGCGGCCCATCCCGTTCCAAAACATGATCTATGTGGGCGACGGGCCGACGGACGTGCCCTGCTTCACGCTGATGAAACGCTACGGCGGTCATGCGGTGGCAGTGTACAACCCTGATGAGACAAACCGCAGCAGCTTCCGCAAATGCTACCAGCTCACCGGGCTGGCGGACCGCGTGAAACACATCGCTCCCGCCGATTACCGCCCCGGCAGCCACCTGCGGCTGCTGCTGGAGGAGATGGTGCTCGACATCGCCGACGGCATCGTACGCAAGAAGCGCCAGGAGATCGAGGACGGCACGGTGTCAGCGCCGCATTTTTGAGTTCAGCTCACCGCAATGCCGCGTGAGCGCATGTCGCGGAACCATTCGACGTATTGGGGCACGCCTTGGGCAATGGTCGTCGTCGGTTTGAAACCGATCAGAGCTTTTGCCTTGCTCACATCCGCGGAGGTGATGGGCACGTCGCCGGGCTGGTCCGGGAGCTGGTTGCAGGTGGCTTTTTTGCCGAGCGCCTGCTCGATGGTGGCGATGAGATCGTTCAGCGAGACGTTTTGCGAACCGCCGAGATTGAAAATTTCGCAGATCGGGCCGGTGCGGTAGTTCAGCGAGCCAATGATGCCATCGACGATGTCGTTGATGAAGGTGTAGTCGCGCCGCGTGGTGCCATCGCCGTATTTGTCGATGGGCTGGCCGTCCTCGATGAGGCGGGTGAACTTGGAAATGGCCAGGTCAGGGCGCTGACGCGGGCCATAGACGGTGAAGAAGCGCAAGCTGACGGTCTTGATGCCGTAGAGGTGGCTGTAGTTCGAGCACATCTGCTCGCCGGCCATCTTCGTCATCGCGTAGGGGCTGATGGTTTGCAGGATGGGGTCGGTCTCGGCGAAGGGAACTTTTTTGTTCACGCCGTAGACGGAGGAACTGCTGGCGGCCACGAAGTGCTTCACCCCCGTGCGACGGGCGGCTTCGAGCAGGTTGAAAGTGCCTTTGATGTTCGTGTCGATGTACAGCTCCGGCTGCTCGATGGAGGGGCGGACGCCGGCACGGGCGGCCAGATGGATGACGGCGTCAAACCGGCCCACGTCGAAGGTTTCGGCGACAAAAAGGGGATCGGTGATGTCTCCTTGGCGAAATTTCACCTTGGGGCCGAGCGCCTTGAGGTTTTCGCGTTTGATGGCGGGATTGTAGTAGTCGTTGAGGCTGTCGATGATGGTGACATGCCCGGCGTCATCACGGAGCAGTCGTTCGACGGTATGGGAGCCGATGAAACCAGCCCCGCCGGTAACAAGAATGTTCATGAGCGCGGATTTACGGGCAATCGACGGACAATTGCAAGACATGAGGAGAAAGGGATTGACGCAAGGGTGCAGATTTCGCTAAATGTGTGCGGAATTCTCAGAATCCCCTTTTTACGTCCCTGAATCATGAGCGAACCCGAAAACACGCCACCACCACCGTCAGGCTCGACGCCCAAGACGGCTGCCGTCCCACTGAAAAAAGAAACCGTGCGCATCACCCTGCGCGGTCGCCCCGGAGCAGGTGTCACCCAGCCGCGTGAGGCCACCTCCCCTGTTTCGCCAGCCACGGGCGGGATTCCAGCGTCCTTGAACACGACCTCGGTGGTTCCCATGATGGCCAAAAAGGCCACGGCCCCAATTCAACTGCCCTCGGCTCCGCTGCCGCCGCCCGCACCCAAGTCAAGCACCTCCCCGGTGAAGCTTCCTGCGCCGCCGATGTCGCCGCCGTCGAAAAAGACCACGTCTGCCATTCCCGTGGCTTCGTCGCCACCCCCGTCGGCACCAGCGCCTTCCGGCTCGATGCCCCCGCCCGCCGCCCGTCCGACCGCACCGCCTATGGCACCCAAGCCACCCGGCGCACCGACGGCACCACGTCCCACCGCACCGCCCATGGCAGGCCTTCCGGCAGCCACCCGCCCTCTCAGCCAAAATCCGGCCGCCCCAGCTCCGCGCACCGAAACCGGAGCCCCCACCGTTCCGTTGCAAAAACCCATGGCTGGCGGACCACGCGCTCCGGGAACAGGCACCGGCCCCATGACCGGCGGCCCAACGGCTCCGCTGCCGAAAGCGACTGTCAAACTGCAGCCTACCCAGGCCATGCAGCGTCCTTCCATCTCCGCACCGCCCAGCGCTCCCGTAAAACGCAGTGCCGCTGCCGACGCGGAGCAATTTTATGAGGAAAAGGATCCCGAGGCAGGCCTGGTGCCGCTGTCGGTGATCTGCTTCCTGCTTTCCGCTGTTCTCATGGTGGTTCAGATGTTCGGGGCGGATGCCGTGAAGTCCGATCCGACCGGTGAATCCCCCATCATGGTGCCTATCTCCAACCAGCAGGGCTGGGAAAGCCGCAACGCCATCACTGGCGTGTGGACCAACAAGTTCAAAGACACCCTGCTGCCGATTCCCTGAAGACAAGGCACCTGATCGAATTTCCATTTCAATCCTTCTCACGTCATGCCTCTCGCCTGGTTAGTTTTCCTCCTCGCCGTCGCCACCTTGGCGCTTAATTTCCTCGCCAAAAGCGGTGGGGCGATGTGATGTCCGTTGCCGGGGAACCTCAAGTTTTCTTGTCTGCTAACAAGCGGTTCTCACGGGCCTTTGGCACAGGCATGGCATCAGTAATAATGTCAGGCGACGCGCGAAGTCACCTGTCATGTGGCTCGATTGAAATTGGGCGTCTCAAGACCCCGAGTTACTTTAGAACCCGGCGTGCTTCATGGGTGACGCTCATGAGGCCATCCGATGGGTATTGAACTGATCTGTCTTTGGGGCAGGCCAAAAGGCTTTCCGCAAGAGACATGAAGACTTGCACTGTCTCCCACAAGCCCTGCTGGTTAGCGATAGCGAATGACTTTGATGTGGCAGGAACGCCGCTACTGCTTGCCGCCGCGACCGGTGGGGTTCGGGTCGATGTCCAGGTCGAAATTGAACTGTGGGAAGTCCTTGAGTGAGAAGGTGAGCAGGATGCCAATATCAGAGGCACCGTTGCGGTTGTCGCGGGCCATCAAGCCGATGGAGGCCACCCAACTGCTGAGGTCACGTGAGAGATTGTAGCTCTGGAACTCCAGCGTGCCGTCGTCCGCCTCGTAGATGTGGTTCATGTTGAAACCGTAATTTTCCGTCAACCGGGCGAAGAACCGCGTGTAAACCAGGCTGCTGTCCCGGAAGAACGGGTGATCGGAGATGAACTGGTGCCCAAACTCCAGGGACGTATATCTGGATGGCAGCCAGATTATGCTGTTATTAATTTCGGTAAAGCTGCCGATACCGCTGCTGATGGGTAGTTGCAGATCGGACTTCACCGTGATCCATGGCACCGGCCGCCAGAAGATTTCATTGTAGAAATTGGAGATGTCTCGACCAAACTCCGGGTCTTTGGCAAACACGTCCACATAGGTGTTCATGCCCGCCAGGGTGTAGGTCTGGCTGTCACCACCCTCGGGCGTTTCGAGAAAGCTGCCATAGCCGCTGCTGGTAATGTAATCACGCTTCGTTTGCAACAGATTGCGAAAGCCCAGGCGTGCCACATTCCATGAGCGCAGGCTGTCCACTGCGGTGAACAGAGAAACGTCGATCGAACGTGGCCGGGTGGTCGGTGAAAGCCTGTCGATGGCGGGCAGTCCGGCGTCTTGTTTGGCATCCAGGTAGGAGTAGTTCAGGTAGGGCTGGAACACATGCCGGAGGCCGTTGATGCCGAGAGATTCCACCTGCATGTCGCTCCACGTTTTGGTGAGCTTGAAGGAGACATCCAGACCGAGATGAACGATGCCACGGGTGAAATTCTGGAGTCCGGTGATGCTCCCATCAATGCTACTATAGCTCGTCACGCCTGCGCCGATGCGTGGTGTCACATTCAGCCAGCCCATGTAAGTCTTGGGATACAGCAATTCGTGATATGTGTGAAAACGGGCGAAGTCCGGTTCCTGCAGCCGGCTTGAAATAACTCCCAGCCCTTGTGTGACATCTGCCGCAGTCAATCCGACGTCCCTTGGCCGTCCAACCAGGCTCAGATAAGAGGCGGTGGCGGTTCCCAGCGGATCGCCAAACACGCCCGGCAATCCACCGAGTCCAAGCGTCTGTAACCGCAGCAGTTCGGCCTGCTCCTGCTTGCCCACCACTTCGTTGTAAAGGCCGGCGGAGATGGTGCCCTGATGGAAAATGCCCGAATGCCACAGCGGCCTCCGGGTAAAATCGACGGAAATCTCAGGCAGACGCGTCGTCGTCCGGTAGAAATTGTTCATCTTGAACTTCGCCATCAGGGTGGCGACGTAGGCCTCGTTGGTATGAACGAGGGATATCAGATTGTCCGGCTCGCGATTGGTGCGGAAGTCGTTGAAGAAGAAGTCCTCGTAAAAATGGATGTCACTGATCTTGTTGAGGTCGAAGTCCAGATACCAAGTGCTCACGTCCGGGCCAGGGAGGTATATGCGGTGCTGAAAATTCACCCGATAGCGCTTTTCATTCACCGGGTAGCGTATGCCACCTGACACATTCGTTGAAGAAGAGCTGTCACCGACCGCATACAGCTTCAGCGTGCCAAAGTTCTGCTGGTTCTGCATGTGACGCAGGGAAATGAAGTCCACGCCACCGCCCACGCCACGCTTGCTGCGCAGGTCAAACTTGTACTTGGCCAGGGTGTGATCACCGTGGATGAAGGAATACTGGGTCAGCAGGAAGGCACCCCAGCGGCTTTGATAACCAGGACTGATCCGGTAGCCCACCTCACTCTGGAGGGACTGCGAAAACTTCGGCAGATAGAAAAACGGCGTGTCCCCGCCATAAACCTTCACATTGTGCAAGACTGCGCTTTCACCCGGGATGACCGTCAAGTCCTTGGCTCCGAGACGAAAATTTGGATTCTGTATGTCATGCGAAGTGAGAGTGACTCCCGTGGCTTCGATCTGGTTCTCCAGTTTGCTCTTTGATTTAAAATCCTCCGCCTTGTAAATGAACATGCCCGATCCAGCAGGCATGCCAGAAATCACATTCTGACCCGACATCTCCCCCGTGATGGAGTTGTAGGTGATGGAATCCCCCCGATAAATCGTTCCCGCACGCCAGATCGTCACACCATCTCGGGCGATCACCTCGCCCGTGGTCTGGTTGTATTGGGCGCTGCCGCTGCGGATTTCAACGTCACCATACACGATATTCACGTCTCCGGTCACGGTGACGATGCCTGTTTCAGGGTCCATCGTGGTCGTCAGGCCGCGAATGTTCAGATCAGTCGTGAGACTGTCGAGGAGGGATTGCCCGCCCGCCGTCCCGGCTGCCGCCAGGACGCAAACAAAGGCCGTCACGCAAAATCTGGGAAAGTTCATAGCACGGGAGGACATCGCCCTGCGGAGGCAGACAATGACAGCCTTTTCAATAGGCTAGTGGTGTCCCGGTGACAAGAAAAAGCCGGACTTTTTTCGCCTTAATCATCCCCCCGGCCACGGCGCACAGGGCAAATGCCTTTTTTGCTCGGTGCCTGCACGAATTCCAGCAGCCGCCGGGCCTTTTCGGGCCATTCCCTCGCCGACGCCCGTTCCACCGCCTGACTCAGGTTCATCCCGCCGCAAAACAGCAGTTGAAACAGTTCCTTGATCGCCCCCCGGTCCTCCGCGCTAAACCCCTGGCGACGCAACCCGATCACATTCAATCCCGTGATCCGGTTCAGAAGCCTCGCACCGCAGCAGTAGTGCGGTATGTCCTTGCTGAACGCTCCATTTCCCTGCACCACGCAGTAATCCCCGATGCGCAGGAACTGGTGAAACACCGCCCCGCCGCCGAGGAACGTGTGACTCCCCACATGAATATGTCCGGCCAGCAAAACGCCATTCGCCAGGATGTTCCGGTCCCCCAGCGCCACGTCATGCGCCAGGTGACAGGTCGCCATGAGGTAATTCTCATCGCCAATACGCGTCACCCCTCCCGACTTGCTGCCGCGATGAATCGTCACATGCTCGCGAATCACATTCTTTTTGCCCAAAACCACGCTGCTCTCCGTGGCGGGATCAAACCCCAGATCCTGCGGTTCCCCGCCGATCACCGCCCCACGCCCGATCCACGTCCCCTCCCCCACCACCACATGCCCCACGAGCTGCGCATGCGCCTCGACTTTACAACCCGCGCCGACCTCGGCCGCGCCGTCGATCACAACGTACGGCCCAATTGCGGCCGTAGGGTCGATTTGCGCACGCGGGTCGATCAAAGCAGTGGGATGAATCATGCGCTGCGATCATGCACGCCGCCTCCGCCGCGATCAATCCCGAGCTTGCGCCATTCTCCCGCAAACTTCCGCTTTGCACAGCGCCGCCCGTTGCGTACTATCGCCGCTCCGCAACGCAGCACCAGGAGAGGTGGTCGAGTGGTTTATGGCTCCAGTCTTGAAAACTGGCGTGGGGTAATTCTCACCGTGGGTTCGAATCCCACCCTCTCCGCGCGAGCTTGTGAGCATCAGAGCAGCCCGCCCCCCGATAGTTCGGGGGTGCTGCATGATCCGCTGCCTTGGTTCGTAATGAGACCCGCCGATGCTGGACCGCCACCTCTTCACCTGCTTTGTCACCGTTCTCACGCTTGCTCCTCATGGAGCGTGGGCCGCCGCGCTCGACCCGAAGGTGCAGTCCTATTTGGAAACGCACTGTCTCAAATGCCACGACGCGGATGTGCAGAAGGGTGACTTCCGCATTGATAATCTCTCTCCCAAGATCGGATTCGAGGACACACCGCAGTGGCTGGAACTGATGGAGCGCATCAACTCCGGCGAGATGCCGCCGAAGAAGGAGAAAGTGAAGCCTACGGCGGAAGAGAGCGCAAAAACGGTCGAGTGGATTTCCGCGCGGATGAAGGAGGGCGAATCAGCCCGCATGGCGGCGCGTGGGCGCGTGAGCTACAACCGTCTGACGCGAGACGAGTATGTGAACACGGTGTGTGATCTCCTCGGCGTGCAGTATGATGCGAATGATCCCGGCGCCTTCCTCGAAGACCCGGAATGGCATGGCTTTGAGCGCATCGGCTCGGTTTTGACGCTTTCGCCCTCGAACATTGAGAAATACCTCGCCGCCGCCGAGACGGTGCTGAACGAGGCTTACCCGGAAATCCCGGACAAAAAGCCTGCCAAGCCGCCCACTCCGTTCGGTGGCAGCAAGCCCGTTCTCTACGAGGAGCAGATTAGCGAGCACCATCGCGAGCGCCTGCGCGAACTCGGCCTGCTGGACAAAGTGCGCTACGACTGCTGGCCGGGCGACATCTTCCGTTACTCCGCGCTGCGTGATCCGCTGCCCGAAGCCGGTGTTTATGAAATCAGCTACACGCTCAGCGGTTTGAAGCCGAAGAACGGCCGCGCACCGCGATTGAAGGTCTATGAGTCGAAACTCGACCGCGTGCTCTTCGAGCAGGACATCGTCGCGGCGGAGGACAAGCCGGTCACGGTGACCTTCCGCGCGCATTTGCCCAAAGGCAGGCCGAACATCGAGGTCTATAATGACGTGCCCGGTCCTTCAAACCTGCCGCGCTCCGGCCGCCATCAGAGCGGCGTGCCGTTTGTGAGCATCAAAGACGGCCGCCTGCCGTGGCAGATCAAGCTCACCGACGAGCAAGGCAATGCGCGTTATCCTTTCCTCATTCTCGACTCCATCTCGTGGAAGGGGCCGATCATCACGGAAGAAGAACAAAGCGTCCGCGCCGCCTACATGCCCGCCACGGAGGACATGGACGAGATTCGTTCCTGTTTCACCAAGCTCGCGCAGAAGGCCTTCCGCCGGCCGGTGAATCCCGAGGAGATCGACGGCTTCGTCGGCATCGTGAAGTCGGAACTGGCCGCGGGTGAAAAATTCCGCGAGGCGGTGAAGGCCGGCATGGCATCCATTTTGTGCGCGAAGAGTTTCCTCTTTCTCACCGAGGGCGATCCGAATGCCAAGCGCCACATGCTGAACGATTGGGAGCTGGCCTCCCGCCTTTCCTACCTGCTCTGGAGCACGATGCCGGACGCGGCGCTTCTGTCTTTGGCTGAAAACGGCAAGCTGCACGACAAGGCCGAGCTTTCCAAACAGGTCGCCCGCATGCTGGCCGATCCGCGCGCCACGCAATTCACCGATTCCTTCGCCAATCAATGGCTGCGCCTGCGTAAAGTCGGCATGTTCCCGCCGGACAAGAAAATCTACCCTGACTACGACGATCATCTGGAGCAGAGCATGATCCGCGAGACGCAGACCTTCTTCCGCGAAGTGGTGCAGAGCGGCCACACGCTGCGCGATCTGCTCAAATCAGACTGGAGCATGATGAACGCCCGCCTCGCCGACTTTTACGGCCTCACCGATGCCAAGGTGGCAGGCGATGAGTTCGTCAAAGTCTCGCTAACTGCCGAAAGCCATCGCGGCGGTCTGCTCACACAGGCGTCAGTTCTTTCGCTCACCAGCGACGGCACGCGGCATCGCCCGGTGCATCGCGGTGTGTGGGTGATGGAATCCATCTTTGGCAAATCACCGCCACCGCCGCCCGCGAACGTCGATCCCATCGCCACGAATCCCGCCGCGCCGAAGGCCACGCTGCGCCAGAAACTAGAAGCGCACATCCACGATGAAAACTGCGCCGCCTGCCATGCGAAGATCGACCCGCTCGGCCTCGCTTTTGAAAACTACGACGCCATCGGCCGCTGGCGCACCGAAGAAGTCACCGATGGCATCGGCGCGAATCCAAAAGTCAGCGCTGTGGGCAAACTGCCCGACGGGCGCGCCTACCAGACTGCCGACGAATTCAAAAACCTCCTCCTCGCCGATCTCGACCGTTTCAACGTCACCTTCATCGAAAAACTCGCCACCTACGGTCTCCGCCGCAGCATGTCCTTTGACGATCACAGCGAGCTGAAAGCCATCGCCGCGGCCAGCAAGTCGAAAGACTACCGCGTGAGAGACATCGTCGAGGCATTCGTTTGTTCCAACCTGTTCCAGAAGCGCTAACTCCATCCCCACTCCCATGAGCAATCTCAATCTTAACAAGTGGCAGATCAGCCGCCGCCAGATGCTGCGCGGACTTGGCGCATCCATTTCACTGCCGTTGCTCGATGCGATGGGGCTGTCTCCGGCGGCTTCACAGGCCAAGCGCAGCGTGTTTCTTTACATCCCGAACGGGGTGAACACACTGACGTGGCAGATTCAGAAGGCGGGCGCGGATTACGAGTTCACTGCGCCGCTCAAGCCGCTGGAAAAACATCGTGCGGACATCACGCCGATCAGCGGGCTGCATCATCCGATGGTCATCGGCAAGCACCACAACTGCGACAAGGTCTGGCTCACTGGCGCAAACGTGCCGGGCGATGGCGGTGCCTTCCGCAACACCGTCTCCGCCGACCAGCTCATGGCCGAGGTGCAGGGCGTCTCCACGCGCTTTTCCTCCCTCGAACTCGCCATCGAAGGGCACTCGCTCGCGTGGTCAAAGGACGGCATCCAGATTCCTGCGGAGCGGAACACGCAGCAGATTTTCAACATGCTCTTCGGCGTCGAAAAAGACAGCAAGGAGACCATCCGCCGCCGTCTCAGCCGCCGCGGCAGCATCCTTGACCTCGTCGCCGACGACGCGAAGCGTGTGAACCACAAGCTCGGCCGCGAAGACCAGAACAAGCTCGACGAATACCTCACCGCCGTCCGCCAGGTCGAGGAGCGCACCAAACGCGCCGACGAATGGCTGAACATCGCCAAACCGCAGCTCGCGCCCGGCGAGATCTCCAAACTCACGCGCAAGCTCAGCATCGCCGAAGCCGGTGAATACTACCGCCTGTTTTACGACCTCATGGTCATGGCCCTGCGCACCGACAGCACGCGCGTCATCACCTGCATGATCGGCAGCGAATCCCACGCCAGCGGCATCCCCGAGATCGGCATCTCGCAGACCCGCCACGGCCTGAGCCATCACAATGGCGACCCCGAGCAGCTCCGCCGCCTCACCCAAACGGACACCTTCCTCATCGAGCAGTTCAGCTACCTCCTCGATCAACTCAAAGCGCAAAAGGAGGGCGACACCTCCATGCTCGACACCACGCAAGTCCTCTGGGGCAGCGGCATGGCCTACGGCCACAGCCACGGCAACGCCAACCTGCCCACCATCATCGCCGGCGGCAAAGCCCTCGGCTACAAGCACGGCACCCACGTCGATTTCAACCTGCCCAAGATCGCGAAATACGACGTCACCAACGCCCAAGGCCACTACCAGCTCTGCAGCCGCCCCATCGACAGCGACGCCCGCATGAGCAACCTCCTCCTCACCATGCTTCAACGCGCCGATGTGAAAGCAGAGAGCTTCCAGGACAGCGTGGGCGTGGTGAAGCAAATCGTGGGGTGAGGTTAATCTGATGATAGTTCAAAAGTCGCGATGTCTCTATCCACTGAAGAACAAAAGAAGACATGCTCGCTATATGGAGCCGCGTTCGATCCACCTTCACCTGACTCTCGGATGGGAGTCGCGATTAGCTCACTGACGAATAATCCCATCTACGGCGTCCGGCATCTTCCTGAGCAAGGAACAAACGGTTGGTATCTTTGGGCGGGTGAGCGGTCTGATGCTGTAGATTTTTTCAAGCTCTCTGCTTCGAGCATATTAACGATTACTGCTCTGTTGCTATTCCCTTCCTCGCCTTGCCACCGGGGTGGGCATTTATAACAGACGGTTCCTATGTCGATGTTTGGTTTGATCAAGAATACCTCAAAACAGATTAAACACCTTCCATGCAATCGCGTTAGTCACCGATTCCGCCGTCATGGAACCGCACTCCTTGCCTCTCTATTTCTTTCCATGCGCTTCCTCTACGCTCTCTGCTTTCTCACCGCAATCCTCCACGCTGAGGACAAACCCAAGTTCCGCACCGATGCCGATGGCCCGGTGAATCCCAACGAGAAGAAGAACTCGAAAGACCCGAACGCCAAACCTGACTGGTTCCAACTCCTCGAAGGCCAGTTCCCGCCGGAGGGTTCTGCACACGCCGTCTCGGGCGAACTCATTCGTGTCGATCACATTGAGCGGCGGTTTCAGATTCGGGTGGATCGGAATGACAGCCAGGATCGCGGGATGTGGGACCTGCCGCTGCCTAGCGTGATGCTGCCGTATGGCTCGATCTGGTATCACGGCGCTCCGGCGGCGATTCAAGACATCCCGCTCGGCACGCATCTGCACGGGCTGTTTTACCTCAAAGGCCCGAACGACGAAGATCCGCCCATGGAAACGTGGTATCGGCGCAAGACGCCCGAGTTCGACTTCCGCCATTGTTTCCGGCTGGAGGACGAGTTCACGCGCCACGCGCGGCAAAAGCAGCTTTGGAAGATCGAAACCGTCGATCTGACCACGATGAAGCTCACCGCATCGCTGCCGGGCGAACCACCGAAGATTTTCGACCTGCTTAGCAGCACGCGCATTTTCGAGGGGAAAGGTTTCGCCGACATCAAGGCGCTCAAACCGGGCCAGCAGGTGCTGTTCAACCTCACCTGGGTCACGCTCTACGGTCCCGGACGCATCACCGACGTGTGGCTCGATGAAACGGCCCGGGCGCTCGCCACCGCGCAGCAACTCGAACGCCATCGCAATCACGTCCGCGAGCGCGGCCTGCCCGGCTGGGTCACATCGGTCGATGACGAGCAGCAATTCGTCACCATCACCTTCTTCGGCAATGTTGATCCGAAGCTCTTCGATGAAGTCGCGATTAAAGATCCGAACGCTCCGCCGCCGAAAGACGGCAGCCCGCCACCTGTCGAGCCGCAAGGAGGTCTCGCTGTCGCACGCGATTCATTGATGGCCTACGATCCGGTCAACGACCGCAAACGCGGCGGCATCCTCGAAGTGAAAAAGATCCCCGTCGAGCTCGGCTCCAGCGGCGTGCAGATCAAACTGAAGATGGACATGATGCTCGAAGGTTATCGCCCGAAGCGCATCGTCCGCTTCTATCCCCCGACCTGGAAAGTGAATGCTCTCCCGAAGGAAGAGGAGTTTTTCGGCCGGGAATAATCTATCTCCACTCATCGCCATGAAGCTTCTTTTTGCGACTCTCATCATCTTCTCCGCCGTTTGCCCCGCCGCTGACACACCGCCAGCCAAACCCGCGCTCAAAATCACTCCCGGCAAAGTCATCATCCCATTCGACCGCATGCAGCGGCCATGGGGCGAGCTGATCAGCCTCGATCTCGCCACGCGCACCGGCAAATTCCGTCGCGAGAGCAACGACGAGGTCGTCAGCTTCACCGTCATGCCCTACGCCGAGCTGCTGCATCACGCGACGCTGGGCGATTTGCAGGACTTCCGCGTCGGCGAACGAGCGATCTTCCGCCTGCATGAAAACGACAAGGGCGAGTGGGTGTGGCTCACCTACATCCAGGACGAGATGAACATGATGAACGGCCACAAAGAATACTTCTATGTGGACCAAATCGACGCCGCTGCCGGCAAACTCACCTGCACCTGGGCGAACTTCGACCAGAGCTTCTTGCGCGAGAAAAACATCCTCATCGAAACCGATAAGGACACCCGCTACTGGAAAGCCGGCCTGCCTGCCAAGTTCAGCGACGTTAAAATTGGCGACAAACTGCGCACCAAGACCCAAGGCATCGGCAAAGGCAAAACCCGCATGGCCTGGGAGATCTTCCTCGATGACGACAGCCTGCTCAAATTCCAAACCGAGCAGAAGGCCGTTCACGCCAAACGCATTCTCGAAGAAGGCGCACCGGGCTACGTCGATGAATCCAGCGGCACCAAACTCGTCCTCACGCTGTTCAACGAAGGCGAGGAGCAGATCAAACGCCTCAAGCAGGGCACCAGTGTCCGCATCGCGCCCGCTGGCATTGATCGCAAGCCCACCGCCGATCCCATCTCCGGCAAAGTCACTCTGCTCGGCAAAAATGGCCGCCAGACTCAGGTGACGCTCGAACTGGCTGCCAGCAGCGAAAAATTCCAACCCACAGGCATCGTCAGGCTCTGGGTGGCAGACAAGTGAAGGCCTTCATTCATTTTTCCGCAGGCTGCTCCACCGCAGCCAGATTGATGCCAAACAAAGCCGACAGATCAGCTCCAGCCAGATCACCCGCATTGGCGGACAAATCGGTGATCGTGGCGTTGCTCGCATTCGAGAGCAGGTCCGCTTGATCCACCCCGCGCAAGGTAAACAATAGTTCCGGCTTCGTGTCCAACAACACGCCCACGCCATAGAGCACGGCGGACACATGCTTGCACATATCGGCAAAGTCGGGGCATGAGCAGTTGAAGCGAATCTCCTTCGGTTTCGGGAATAAACCGTCCTCTCGATCGGTGAGCATCTTCATCAGGCCATCACCGAGCTTCCCGGCCAGCAGGTCCAGCATCGAGCCCACCTGCCCGGCGGCTTTGCGCACAATCTCCTGCCAGCACTCAGCATCCAGCGGCTGAATGATCACGCTCGTCTCATACAGCTCCGCCCCCGCCACCTCGGCACACACCTTGCCTGGCTCGATCTCCAGATTGTACACCTTGCCCTGACGCAAATAACTCCGCCCACGCGGCAAGCGCGACTCATAAACCTGATACGATTCCAGATTACGGCACCACGCCTGCCCCCAGAACGTCGCGCACAGCTTCTTCGACCCCGACGGCACCGCCAGCGCCTCCAAGCGCTCGCCACGCTTCACCCGCTTCGCGATTTCTTGCTCCAGCCGGTCTTTGCGCTCCTGCGCCTCTTCGTAGTCCCAGGACATGAGCGGCGGTTTACACGATGACCGCGTTCACATCCAGCGAAACGAAGCTGATCAGTTCATCGGCGCTCATATTGGTCAGCAGAGACTCCGCGCTGCCGTCATCGCTGATCAGATCATTCGCCAGACGCATCTTCTCCTCGATCAACGCATCAATGCGCTCCTCAATGGTGCCCTGGCAGACGAATTTGTGGACGAAGACGTTTTTCTTTTGGCCGATGCGGAAGGCGCGGTCGGTGGCCTGGTTTTCGACGGCGGGGTTCCACCAGCGGTCGAAGTGGATGACGTGGCTGGCGGCAGTGAGGTTGAGGCCGGTGCCGCCGGCTTTGACGCTGATGACCATGAAGGGCGGGCCGCCGGGCTGCTGGAAGGACTCGACAAGCTCGGGGCGCTTCTTCACGCTGGTGCCGCCATGCAGGATGAGACCTTCGCGGCCAAACACGGTGGCGAGGAAGCGGGCGAGCGGATCGCAGGTTTCCGCAAACTGCGTGAAGATGAGCGCGCGTTCGCGGCGTTCGGCGAGTTCGCTGCAAATCTCCGCGAGGCGGGTGAATTTGCCGCTGTCCTCAGGGTGCCACGCGCCATCGCCGTTCCAATGGCTGGGGTGATTGCAGATCTGTTTGAACTTGAGCAGGAAGCCGAGCACGAGGCCCTGGCGCTTGATCGGCTCCATGTCTTTGTCGGCGAGCATCTTCGCGAGTTGATCGACGAGCTTGGCGTAAATCGTCGCCTGGCGCTTGGTGAGGCCGCAGAAGGCCTTCGTTTCGATCTTGTCGGGCAGATCGGTGATGATGCTTTTGTCCGTCTTCATCCGGCGCAGAATGTACGGCTTCACGAGCCGCCGCAGCGGTGCGAAACCTTCGCTGCTTTTCGCGCAGCGCTTCACGGCATCGGCAAAGGCACCTGAACCACCGAGCAAGCCTGGATTGAGGAAGTCGAACAGGCTCCAGAGATCGCCGGGGCGGTTTTCGACGGGCGTGCCCGTCAAGGCGATGCGGGTGGTGGCTTGCAGGCGCTTCACGGCCTTCGTGCTGGCGCTGCCGGGATTTTTGATGGCCTGCGCTTCATCGAGAATGACGACGCTCCATGGATGCGACTGCCACGCTTCGGTGCGTTGGAGGAATTGATAGGTCGTGAGCATCGCATCGAAGCCGCGCAAGGCCTCGGTGGTGTGCTTCACCGCGAGATCGAGCTGCTCGCGTGAGGTTTGGGATGGATGCGCGATGAAGAGCTTCAAATCGGGCGCGAACTTCGCGACCTCGGCCTTCCAGTTTCCAACGAGGGAGGCGGGCACCACAAGCAGCGCCGGGTGGGGCGGCTGGTCCTCCAGCCGCCGCGTGAGGCCGGAGGATGCGCGCATGTTCCCCGGCAAACTCGAAGCCCGCTCGGACTCCGACGGCGCTTCGGGGACGAAGCGCCCTACCTTCCTCGCCAGCAGCAGCGCGATCACCTGGATCGTCTTCCCCAAACCCATGTCATCGGCAAGGCAGGCACCGAGACCGAGGCGTGTCATGAATTGCAGCCACGCGAAACCTTTGAGCTGATACGGACGCAGCGTGGCACACAGATTCGGCGGCGGAGCCGCTTCAGATGGATCACGCATCTGATCGAGCAGTTGCGCGAGGTTCTTGCCCGCGACGATGTCGCTCCAGTCATGCACCATCTCGGTGCTTTCCTCTTCCACCGCCAGTTGACGTGGATCGAAGCCCGCGAGGAGCCGCATGCCGTCGAGAAAGCCAATGCCGCCTTCGCCCGTCGCGTTCTGGACTTTTTTCCAATGATCCATGACCTGCTGCAATTGCGCGCCATCGACTTCGATCCATTTGCCGCGCAGTGACACGAGGCCGGTGTCGGCGCTGAGCAGTTTTTCCCATTCAGCTTCGGTCAGCGGCTCGCCTTCGAGGCTGGCGGCCATTTTGAAGCTCAGCAGCGTCCCGGCATGCAACGAGGTTTTCTTCGGCGCGTCAATCGTCACCGACACCGCAGGCCGCGGGCCTTTGCCACTGCGCCACCAGTCTGGCAGCTTCATGACGATGCCGCTTTCCTGAAACACCGCCGTCTCCCGCAACACACGAAAGGCCTCCTGCGGCGACATGGCCATCGGTTGAAACAAGCGCCGCGTCTCCAGCCACTCACGCAACAGCTTCGATTTCTCCGCTGCGATGCGCACGGGCTCCAGCAGCGCATTCAACGCGGTTTGGTCCTTCTGCCCGGTATAGAGCTGCAAGGCACGCGCCAGTGGCAGATGCTGCGGCTGGCCGCTGGCGCTGAGCTTCTCGGTGAAGGTGGCGAGGAAGGCGAAAGGTCGTTGCGTGTCGGTTTTGTTCTCCGCGAGATGAAACGTCACGCGTCCGACGACATGCCAGGCCGGGCATTCCTCTTTCAGCCAAGCCTCCACGCCATTCGTGGCGACTTGGGCGATGTGATTGGCCAAATCGAGCCACCAACGCTCCAGAACTTCCGGCGTCAGGTATTCCGCACCTGCAAATGGCGGGGCTGATGCGATGAAGTCCTCACGCTCTGCAACCGACGGCACCATCGTTGTCAGCGAGTCCTTCGTCTGGCACAGCCGTGTGAAAAACTGCTGCGCAAACTCCCGCAGCCAGCGCCATGGCAGATCCAGCTCCGTCGTGAGTAATTCGGTGCTCAAGAGGCAAAATACCGCGCCTGGCGGTCCTGCTGCGGCGATTTTTCTCTCCACCGCGCTCTGCGCCTCACCCTCAGTGGTGAGGATGCCTTCGGGAGTGAGGACGGGGGCGAGCATGTGGCTTGTTTTGGACGAATTTTGAACGTCCGGCAACCTGCAGACGCCTTTGCCGCCGAAATAATCCCTCAGCGCCTTTGTCAAAGCCCGCAGTCCGTGCTACCGCTCCGGTTCGCCCGCCGCTGACCGGCGCGCGACTCAACCCCGCGCATGACCAGCCTCATTTCCGATCTCCCCGTTCTTCTCCGCCCGTTCGATGAACGCACACGTCAGGAGGCGGAACGCCTCGTGGACGATGATGCCGTGATCGGACTGGAACTGCTGCCCGATGAAATGATGGCGGAAGTGCGCCTTGATGACCGTGCCGCCCAGGTGCGCTGGCTGCGCGGTGAGCACGGCTGGCATGGCGAGACGGACGTGGATGACGACGAGGCCCTGGAAAACCTCGCCCTGTGTGCCACCCTCGTGGCAATCCGCCGCCGCGAGGCACGCGGCACGCTGCCGCAGACTCCGGTGGAGGAGGAGGACTTCGAGCAGAACCTGGCCACCAAGCTCGGCCGCCAGCTCACACCCGACGAGGAGAACTACCTCAGCAAGCTGGAGAAACGCTACGAGCGCGTGCGGCTGACGGGGAAAATTTTCGATCAGGATCTCGTGCGTCTGCATCCGAAATGGGCAATTCAGAGCCTCGAACCTGCCGCCCTCTGGCCGGAAGCGCCTAAAAACCTAAACGAGTTCTGGAACTACATCGCGCTCGCCCTGGCGGACAAAGGTCTCGCTCCGCCCGTCTTCCTGCGCGGCATGGCCGACATCGACGGCACGCGCGAAGCGCTGCGCGAATGGCGTCACGCCAGCACCGTGCCGACCTGGCGCAAGCGCATCCGCGACTTCATCGACGCCCGGCATGAGGCTGACCGTTCCAAGCCCCAGCCGTCACGCGACTGCGATTTCCGCCTGCTCGTCACCGTGAATGATGTGCGCCTGCAAATCCGCCTTGGAGGAGAAACGCCCTCGCCATTCACGAATGTGGATGCAGCACTGCTCGACACACTGCGCCATGAGCATCGTGACGGACGCATCGTCACCTCAGGACCAGCGGAACTGCTGCTCGTCTCCTGCTTTGCGCAGAGCGAAGAGGACTGGAACGACACGTTCCGCCTGGAATCGAAACATCACGCCCAATGGCTTGCCACGCTGTTTCAGCAGCCGGCACTGAACGACCGCCTCGTCACCTTGGATGAAGCGCCGTTTCAACAGGTGGCGGAACCGCTGCGCTGGGCCTCGAAGCTCGGCAAGGACGGCCTCACGCTCGCTTTACAGCTCGAAACGGCGGATGGCACTCCCGCTCCGCTACCACTGCGCATTTTGCGCGGTGTGAAGACCTGGTATCTGAGCTCGGACACGCTGTTTCACGGTCCCGTCTGGCTCCACGATGAATCGCGCATCGACGCCGGCATCACGCTGCCGCTGGAGGCGCTCGCCACTCCGGAAGGCATCGCCTTCATGCGCGAGATCGTGATCGCGGTGCCGGATTCGATCCAAGGCCGTGTGCAGCATGAGGATCTGCGCGTCAAAATCACCGCCGCCTGCATTGCGAAGGTGCCGCACTCCAGCGGAGCTGAATTTGTCACCTTCAAGGCCGAGGCGGTCGATGGTGAAGGCCGCGTACGCGAGACCCTGCGCATCTCCGGCTGGCAGCCGGTGGATGAAAAAAAAACGACTGACACCAGCGATGCCATCATCTGCCGCGACCGCCGAGCGCTGCGTGACACCGAGGCACTGATGAACCAGCTCCGCCGCACCTGGGATGGTGAAAGCGACGGCTGGCGTGTGCGCATGGCGAAGGATTTTCCCGAGGTTTTTCATCAATGGGCCGCACAATTGCCAGGCAACGTCAGCCTGAACGCCGACGAACAGCTTCAGACCATTCTCGCCGATCCGCTCATCGCCCGCGTGCGGCTGGAGGCCACGCAGGCTGGCAGCATCGACTGGCTGGACCTGAAACTCGTGTTCGACATCGAAGGCGCGGATTTGAAGCCCGCCGACATCCGCCGTCTCATCGCCGCGAAGGGCGATTTCGTGCGCCTCGCCGATGGTTCCTGGCGTCGCGTGAAGCTCGAGCTCAGCGAGGAGCAGCAGCAGTTGCTCGACCGCCTCGGCATCGACCTCGACGAGCACAGCGACGAAACACACCGCCTGCACTGGCGTCAGCTCGCGCAGGAAAATGCGGCTGAAATCGTCAATCCGAAAGCCTGGGGCAAAATCGTCGAACGCATGGAAGAGGCAAAGCTCGATATGCGCCCCCCGGTGCCCGAAGAGTTGCAGGTCACGCTACGGCCCTATCAGGTCGAGGGTTACCACTTCCTGACCTACCTCACCACGAACCGTTTCGGCGGCATCCTGGCCGACGACATGGGCCTGGGCAAGACCTTGCAGAGCATCGCGTGGGTGCTGTGGCTGCGCTCACGCAAAAAACCCGACAGTCCGCATCTGCCCGTGCTCGTCGTGTGCCCGAAGTCCGTGCTGGACGTCTGGGCGCTGGAGTTCAAAAAAGGCTCCCCTGACCTGCGCGTGCTCGTGCTGCATGACCGCGACATGTTCGATCTCAACCTGGTGCAGACGCAGATTGACGTGCTGGTGATCAACTACGCACAGATGCGCAACGCCATCGAGGAACTCGGTGCCATCCGCTGGCTCGCGGCGATTCTCGATGAAGGCCAGCAGATTAAAAATCCCGACTCCAAGGCCGCGAAGGCCGCACGCCTGCTCCGTGCCGACAACCGCCTCGTTTTGACCGGCACACCGCTGGAAAACCGTCTGCTCGACCTGTGGAGCCTCATGACCTTCGCCACGCCCGGTGCGCTGGGCGAACGCGGCTACTTCCACCGCCATTTCGACCGCCGCAAAGACCCTCGAGCCTCCGAGCGCCTCGCCGCGCGCCTGCGGCCGTTCCTGCTGCGCCGCACGAAGGGCCAGGTGGCCCGCGACCTGCCCTCACGCAGCGAGGAAAACATGCTCTGCGAAATGAGCGGTCGTCAGGCTGAGCTCTACAAAGAGGAACTCGCCCGCGCCCAACACCTCGTGCTCAGCAGTTCAGGCTTCGACATGGTGAACCGCCGCCGCTTTGCCATCCTTCAAGCACTGACGCGCCTGCGGCAGATCTGCTGCCATCCCGGCCTCATCGACAAAACCGCCGAAAACGAGGAAAGCGCGAAGCTCACCGCCACGCTCGAACTCATCCAGGAACTCAACGCTGAAGGTCACAAGGTGCTGCTCTTCAGCCAGTTCGTTTCGATGCTCAAAATCATCCGCACGAAGCTCGATGAGATGAAGCTGCCCTACCACTGGCTCACCGGTGCCAGTGTGGATCGTGCCGGCATTGTCCGCGGCTTCCAAGAGGATGAAAACGCCAGCGTGTTCCTGCTTTCCCTCAAAGCCGGCGGCAGCGGCCTCAATCTCACCGCCGCCTCGTATGTCATCCTCTACGATCCATGGTGGAACCCCGCCGTCGAGAACCAGGCCATCGACCGCGCCCACCGCATCGGCCAGACCCAGCCCGTCATGGCCTACCGCATGCTCACCCGTAGCACCATCGAGGAGAAGATCATGACCCTGCAGCACAAAAAGAACCTCATGGTCAACAACGTCCTAGGCGAAGGCGGCTTCACCCAACTCCTGCAGAAGGAGGACTTCGACTTCCTCTTCGACATCGAGGCGGAGCGGGGCGCGTGAAGTGGCAAGATCACCAGTTGCCGCTCTTCATGCTGCGTGCATACTCCGCGCACTCCGTGCGCACGCTCCTGTAGCTCAACGGTTAGAGCAGGGGACTCATAATCCCTTGGTTGCGGGTTCGAGTCCCACCGGGAGCACTCATTGCAATTCAATGAGTTACGCACAGTTCAGCACGCACATAAAAAAGTGTGCTTGGACACTTCTTGGACACTTTTTCACCGCAGCCCGGCTTTCCTGCCACTGCGGGGCGCTGCGCAGATCGGGCCGGAACGCCACGCCAGAAACGACATTGCCACGCGCCAGCCCGCCTAGAATCAAGGATTGTGGCATTGTGGCGAATCAACCCCTTGGTTCCCCGCCCACGCCGCTGTTACAGCCTGCCTGAACGGGTTCCCCTTCAATAGTTCTCAGATAGCCATCCTCATCACCACTTTGCCACAAACCAAGCAAATACAAGGCTTCCAGAGTGGCAATGCGTGGCGAAGCTGGCAAAGCCAGCGGTGCAAGCGAGTGTCACAAAGGGAAGTTTTGCCCGGCTTCGATCTCACGAAGGGACGGAACTTTCCCGGCAGTGTCTCAAAGGGCAAAAGTGGGGACGTTTGCGGGGCAAAAGTGCCAAAAGTTTTTTTTGGGGGTCTCGTGAAAAACGGGTGAGGGACGATATACCCGCATGGGCATGGGCCAGAGGGTAAAAGATTCCTTACCGGGGGAGGGGTGGGGTAGCCTGCCAGCCGTGGCGTGCCTGCCTGCTGTGATGCGCCATTCTTTATTCATCAGGGGCGCGGGGAGACGCCACGACACGCGCACAGCTCAAGCCTCGATTGCAAACACCGTCACAGAGTAGCGAGAGCACTTGCTGCTATCCGGTGCCTTCTTGAACTCACAGCGGCGGCTGTGCTCATCCGTGAATTGCCAGCCGCGAAGATGCTTCCGCTTCACATAATGACCAAAGGCACGGTTCGCGTCCTTCGCTTCTGGCAGCATGTCATCAAGCAGATCGTTCTCTCGTGCCACGTCGATACACTCGCTCACTTCAAAGGTTTTCGTCTGGCCTGATTCCACGTCTGCCGCCAGCTTCACGAAGAACGAACGCCATGCCTCGCCTTGATCGTCCATCCCCATCAGCGGCTTGGCGAAGGGATTGCCAAAGTGGCTGCATAGCAGGATGCCGCCGATGATCGCTTCCCACTCAGGGCAGCGCGTTTGCGTGGCAGGCAGGCGGGCGCACTCGTTCAGCTCACTCCACCAGTTCACGAGTGACCACAGGGCCGCGAGGAACTGCTTGCGTGACTCGGGCGCGTTCAGCTTCTTCAACGTCATGGGCCGCTTGTATTTGCGGCCAAGAGCTTCCATCGAAAGGTAAAGATCAACGCACAGCAGGCGGCTTTCCAAGTCACCGATGGCCCGCGCTCCATTGCCGGTCATCACCACAACGCGCCGGTTCTCCGCGCTGCCGCTCTTGTTCCCGCCAAGCACTCGATAGCTGTAACGTGGCAGCGTGATGAACCGCGCCAGATGGCCGGAGAACAGTTTCCCATCCACGTTATCAAGGAACAAGTAGCGCCCGCCCTCATGCGCGGCGGTGTCCAGCACCTTCTCAAAGGCTTCCTCGTTTCGCTTGTAGCCTTTGCCGTCCACCATTCCGAATACGGGAGCGAGCGCACATTGCGCCAGCGTGCTCTTGCCAATGCCGCGCTGATTGCCGGTGTAAAAGAAGCCCATGCGCTCCATCTCAGGCGGGAACATCTCCAGACAGTAGCCAGTCAGCATGCAGGCCAGATGCGCGCAAAAGCTCCGCTTCAAACTCAGCTCGCCTTCTTCCGCCCATGCGCATTCATCGTGCATTTGCAGGAGCCACGAACGCGCCGCGCCGCCATCCATGCCGGTATCGTAAGGCAGCAGATCAACGGTCAAGATGCCGCTCCGCTCGTGATAGCCAGGCGGCAGCAGTTCCACCTTGGTTTGCTCATCATTCGCCCACACTGGCAGACGCACCTTGTTTACCCCGTTCAGCTTCCGCAGTTGCTTGTGAAAGACACGATTGGCGAGGATGCCTTGCGCCGTGTCCCGGCTCATGCTCATGGCCTTGAACTCGCCATCATTCGGTTTTCCGACAACGGCGTATTCTTCCAGCCATGAGCGAAACGTCACCGCGTCCATTTCCTCGATCTCGCCCGTGGCTTCATCCACCAGCACCAGCCGCCCGTTCATCAGGAACAACGGCTTGTCATGCAGCAGGCCGCCAATGTGCCGCGCCAGCTCTGACAGCGGCAAGGTGATGTCCACTTTCGGCGCGGTGCGGTCATCACTGGCAGGCACGCCCGCCACTTCATGAATCACGCGCATTCTGTCCGATGGTGGCAGTTCCGGCTTTTTCTTGGCGGGCTTTTTGGGAGGTGCGTTCACTTGATGAAATCGAGTATGGCCGCGTCAATCGGCGGGCGCGGGTTGAGGTAGATGAGGCGTTGCAGCGCAGGCCGCTCGTAGCGTTGCAGACTGCCATCCTTGGCGCGTTTGCCGTGTCGCAGACAGCCAGGGAGGCGGGAGAGGCGAACGGCGCTCATGGCCGCGCCATCAGCTCCCAGTGAGCACAGCAGCGGCAGCAGTTCATCCCGCCGCGCATCCCATTCCAGCTTTCCGCCTGCATCCAATCTCACGAGCGCATGCAGCGAACGCCCGCCGCTTGTGTAGATGGCCGCGATGGGCAGCGGCAACACGAGCAAGGCGCGAAGCCACAGCGCATCCGGTGCGGAGTCTGATTCAAGCAGCAGGTAGCGCCAGCTCGCCACGCACTCGCCATGCCTCCGGCCCCATCGTGGCAAACCGTTCGCCGTGTGAACGTGTGCATTGATGCGCCACTCTCCGCACACGGGATTCGTGAGGAACCAAACGCCCTCCGCAGCTCCATCCGGCAAGGCAGACGCCACCGGCTCAACGCCACGCTCACGCGCCAGACGCAAGCCACCAGCCCCCGCATGCCAAACGAAATCCCCCTGCGATAGCTGCGAGGTGAACACCAGCACACGTTCACCGGCATCATACAGCGCATCCATGAAGGTTCCCGCCGTGGCAATGCCCTGCTCATGCGCAGGCGGCACGGGAACGGGTGAACGCTCCGCCAGCCAGTCACACGACACCGCCCGCCCGCACAGAGACGCCACGCGCTGCAATGCCGCCGGATCATACGGCGGGCGCTTTGGCCCGCGTGGCGGCACTGGCAGCGGTGCCACGGCTCCCAAAGGTGAAGGATGCGGACAGCCGTTCCCCCCGCTCTCTGCCGCGCCAATGCGCCGCCGCAAATCAGCATTGAAGGCGTCCACCTCCGCAGCGCAGGAATCATGCACGCACTTGCCCGACGGTGCGCCATCAAGCCAGACTTTGAAATCACGGCGGCCATCTCGATTCGAGTGCTTCGCCTTGCCGGGACACGGCGCGTAACCGTCCGCATCCAGCGCACCGCCAAGCAGGCTCTCCGCGATGCGCTGCCGCAAGGCCAGATCAATCATGCCCGGCATCCTCCCCGAAAAGCACACGGTCAAAGGCGGCAAAATCGGCCGCATTTCCACCCATCACCCGCGCCAGTTCTTCTTCGGAGCCAGGCAGCGCATCCAGACGCCGCGCTTTCCTCCGCAGGATAGCAGCAAACGCCTTCATCCATGCTGGCGAGGGAAAGACGCACATCAGCGGCAGCAAGCGCAGAAAGCCTGTTCCGTGCTCTTTGAGGGCAGGCTCATCAAAGCGCCCCACCGCTGTCTCCAGATGCTCCGCCAGCTCCAGACAGGCAGACGCCAGCGCGTCTTTGTCCTGCATGATCTCCGCGATGGAAACGCCCGCGCTCATGGCCGCGCCTCCCCCGGTTTCCATGCCTCGATTGCCAGCCAGTCCACCGAATCAGGAGCCTGCCAGCCACAGTCAAAGAGCACGTTGGCTTTGGAATCATCTTCCATCCGCAGCAGTTCCGCTTTCACCAACTCAGGGCAGACGATGGCAAGGGCGCGAGGATACAGCAGTCTGAAATCATTGTTCCCCTCGCACTCAGGAAAATGGAACTTGGCCGCGTTCGTGATGATGTCCCCACCAATGGGCCGCTTGTCTTTTTGCTGAATCTTCCAGCGCATCAGGGACACCATCAGCACCAGCTTTTGCCAGTTGTTCGGGCGTGCATCGCAAAAGAACTCAATCAGCAGGCCGCGTGCGTCGTCATCACTCACAGCCTCGCAGGCTTTGATTTCCTTGCTTCCGTCGCCGGCGAAATTCAAACGCGCCCGCTCAAGCGAGGAAAGAGCGCGGCCCTCATCACGCGGCAGATTCAAAGGCAGTTCACCATCAGGATTCGTGTTCATGATGCGGCATCCGGTTAAACAAGTGCCTCCGCCTCAAGCCTCTCGATTTCCTCGATTGGAATCCTCACGAGCGTTGGCGAATACACGCGCACTTTGAAACGTCCATCAGCTCGCCAGCGTCGCAATGTGACGGCAGAGATGGAGAGGCGTTCAGCGGCTTGCCGGTAGGACAAGCCGCGTGGTTTGGATGCGATAGGGGGCGGTGATGTTTGAGCGTCTTTCATGACGCTTGATGCATCCCCCAAACGCGTCCGCGCTGTAAGGGGACAAGGCCACGATTTCGGAGCCTCAAAAGGTGGGGTTCACGCCTTGACTTCCGGCATTTTTCCCTCTGGCAGCAGGAGCTTTGCCCACTCGCGCCAAGCCTTGCGCAGTTTCTCTTTTGGACTTTTGCCACCAGCGTTCAGAAATTCGGAATACTCCCCGCCGGGTTTGAATGCCGGGTGGTTGTTCAAGTCTCCGCCCGCTGCATCCTCTAAAACCTTCCACGAAATGCACATCCACTTTTCCACTGTATCAGATGTGAAGGCAGGCAGGCGGATGATCTCCAATTCCAGCGGGTGAATCCATCCGTGCTCTTCATCTTGTAGAAACGTCCACTCGCTCCATTGACGGCGGCGGACATCCATCCAGCCCCAGAGCTTTTGCACCATCATGTTTTGCGGCGAACTCGCCCGCATTTTCCGGTTTCCCTGTCCACCCTTCATCAGCAACGGATGATAACGCCCCTGCTCATTCTCCACACACAGCCTTATCATTTCGGCATGGCATTCCGGCATCAAGGAAATCAAGCCGGGCATGTCCGGTGATGCCCATGCTTTGCGCTTCACTGCGGGAAACTTTGCTCTCAGCATGTCCACAAAACGCAGCGTGAGAAATCGCGTGCTGTCGAAGAAATAGCGCTGACTCACTTCATCGCCATTCATGGCGCTTAGAAAGAGCCATTGCGCCAAGTGCTCTATTGCAGAGGCAACCCATGCACCTCTGATTTTATCCATCCTCTCTCGCGTCGATTTGAGCATCATGAAATCCGTTTCAATCACCTGCTTCATCAGGTCATCCAAAGACTGCGGTTTCGGAAAATTCGTGGCATCACCGGGAAGCCAGAATTTTTGATAGCGGAAGAATGGATTTTCACCGGCCCGCTTTTTCCTATCCGGCTTCTTTGGCGTTGGCGGCTTGGCTTTCATGGCGTCATCCCTTCACCTTTTCTTTGTTGGAGATTCGATGCTTCAACTTCACTGACACAGTGACAGCACCGCCAATCAATCCGTGCTCCCTGAAAGAGAAATATTCCCCGGTGCCATCGCCAACAATGATGTGATCCATCAACTCAACGCCCATCGTCTCGCCTGCCTCTCTCACGCGGCGAGTGAGGCGGCGGTCAGTGTCGCTTGGCGTGACACAGCCAGAAGGATGATTGTGCATCAGGATGAACGAGTAGGCGGCACAAATGATCAAGGGCCGCATCACCTCACGCGGCCCGCAGTATGCCCCGTTCAAGTCACCCATCGAAACGAGATGCCATCCTTTCGCGTTTAGCTTTATGTCCAGCGCCACAACAACAACGTGCTCTTTGTCGGCATGGATGAAGGGGCTTGGCGCTATCACATCTCGCCAATAAGCCGCGTAGCTCGCCGGTTTGTCCGGCACTGCGACAGGTGGGCATTCTGACACCTTCGCGATTTGGAAATGCCCAAGCATCGGCAATTTCACCGAAGGCATGCGTGCTGCTCTTGATTGCATCATGCTCTTTTGCGTTTGGTGTTCGCTGGCTTGGCCTGCTTCACAGGCACGGGAAAGGCTGTCACGTTGGAGACAGTCACAGGCGCGGAGAGAAGCCCGCCAAGCCCGACTGTGACGCGCTGTTTCTTGTCCAGATAGTGCGCACTCGTTATGCCGATGTCCGCATGGCGGAGAAAGCGCGAGGCGGCAAAGATGCCGTGCTTGTCCGCCACCATTGAACCGGCCTCCTTCCGCAGCTCGTGCAACGCCTTCTTGGCCGTGATGCCCTTGGCCTTCAACCAAGCCGCCAGCGCGTCAAAGGTGCGCTTGGCGCGGTAGTGGTAATGCAGCACGTTCGCCAGCGGTGCCACGGCTGAACGCAGCACAAAGACGCCATCCCCATCCAGCGCACGCCAGCCGCGAAGCATCGCCACAACCTCCGCGTCCAGTTCAATGCTGCCCTTGCTGGCCTCGCACTTTGCTTGGAAGTGCTCATGATCTTCGATGCGCAGCAGTCCCGCCGCGAAGTCCACCGAATCCCATCGCAGCTTGTCTGCCTCATTCTTCCGCAGGCCCGCGAACATCAGCAGCACGAAGGCTTTCCACGCTTCCACGTTCGCAGGCACGCCGCCAAGCTCGGTGCGTGCTGCTTCGATCAATGCGGGCGTGTCGATTTTCGATTCATAGCGCATCGAAGCCCGCTCAAAGAACTCGACACCGGCAAAGGGATTCGGCGGCAGCACCAGCGCACCGTTCAGGAACTTGAGCACCTTGGACGAAAACAGAGACTTGGCTTTCCTCAGCGTGCTGTTGATCGTGGTTTTCGTGGCCCGCTGCATGGCCGGATTTCCGCCCGCATCTTTGAGCCGCGCCAGCCGCCAGCCTTGAATGCTCTCCGGCGTGAGGATGGACAGCGGCAGAGCGTCCACTTTCTCGCGCCACTTGTCCGCACCGCCTGAACGGCCATCCCATTTCGCCGCGTCATCACGAGGCAGGCCCGCCACATCCGCCGCGAGACGCCGCAAGCACTTGGAATACTCCCACACGGTCAAAGGCCGCGCTGCCGACACCGCCCGCACGGCTTCCACGAACTCGCCCACGCTCGCCGCCTTTGGAGTCAGCACGGCCTTGGGCTTCCATTGCAGCAGCACCGCATCCCATCCCTCGCCTACAAGCTGGCGGTAGATGTCCGCCGCTTTCTGTGCCGCTGCCGCCTGATTCGGCGTGCGCAGATTGAGCGTTTCCCGCCGTCCAGCATGCGCCAGCTTCATGCACCAATCCGCCACCTCCCGGCGCTCGTCTCCACGCATGTAAGCACTGCGGAAAAGCCGTGTGCGCCAGTAGCGGGAATCCGTTTTGCCGAATCCGTGGCCTCTGGCGGCCTTCTCTGCGGAGTGTCCAAGCACAGCCTGCTTGGACACTTCTTGGACACTTTTTGCGTTCATGGCAGGCGGTGGTTTGATGATCCTTGATAACGTGAATGACGCTGGAAGCCTTGATTTATCAAGGATTGGCGCTCTCAGACGCTATCATGCCTCATCAGGTAAAATCAGGCAAGGGGAGAACTCATAATCCCTTGGTTGCGGGTTCGAATCCCACCGGGAGCACTTTTTGCGCCTGACTGCCTAAAGCCCTCTTGCGGGCCGCTGTCCTATGAAAACAAGTGTGGCACCAACTCAACTGGAACAATCCGAGACGGCCCATGGTACTTGGAAGCCCGAACTGGGAAAAGTAGTCGGAGGCGCTGTGGATGGAAGTTTCTTAAACTCATACTCATCACCCAAGTGCCGGATGTTGCTTATGAGCCACGCCATGCGAGTCCCAGATTGCGAGGGGCATCTCAAAGAATCAAAGTCAGTTCATGATATCACCAGCAGAGATATTAAGATCGGTTTGAGCGAGATGGAGCATGTCCTCATGGACTTGAAACAAGTGGCATATTTTCATCCTGATGATGGAGTGGCTCAATTTGCACAGGTCGTGCTGGCAGATGTTGCAGCTCTGGTTCTGCGAACGTGGCCTGCTGATGCCGCGAAATCAGTGCAGCCCACTTTTGACAACCTTTATGTCATGAAGGGTGGTGCGTTCAGGCTTCGTTGGGACAGGCAGCACAAAACCGGCCGTCGCAAACCTGGAGATCGTAAACGCGATTTTCTTTATTGGCTACTCTTCTACAGAGTGTGGCCACTTTACCAAACATGTTCGCATGATGTTCTTGAAGATGTCTGCGGTCTTCGATCCGTCGATTTTAACGACGTCCACCGCTCGCTTTACGACGCGGACGTTGTCCGCAATCTTCGTGCATTTTACCAGTCTGTCCCGAACTTGATCTCTGACTGTCAAAAGAGTCCGAAGGATGCCTTTTCCCTAAAGTGGAGATCACTTCTGCTTCATTTCGATTTATTTTGGAAAACGGTCATTGATCCCTGCATCTTCGAAGGACAGCCATCGGTTTGGGAGGAAACAACCAAAGGCGCCTTCAACGGCTCAAAAGCGCCATCCAAACATCGTCCACAACTCAAACGACTCCTTCTTGAAATGTTAAGGGGCAGCATTCCAGACATCGTGGTGAAAACTTCCGTGGATAGCTAGCCAACTAAAGCAGGTCAGAACCCTGACTTTGAGTCTTGGCTGTGCGTCATGTGGCTCATGAGCACAAAGGCTACTTCACACTTGCCACCCTTAACGCCTCCCGTTAACATGGGAGCACCACGATGCATGATCCGTTCCTTTGCCTGCGACGATACCGCCCGGCTGTTCCGGCTGGAGAAAGTCCGTGCTTTTCCGCCGGACATCCAGCGCACTGCTCTGCGGAAACTCGCCCAGCTTCATGCCGTCACGGAGCTGCTCCAACTTCGCGTTCCGCCTGGCAACCGGCTGGAAGCCCTCAAGGGCGACCGCAAAGGACAGCACTCCATCCGCATCAACGATCAGTGGCGTGTCTGCTTCCACTGGGAGTCGGACGGGCCGCACGATGTTGAAATCGTGGACTACCATTGACCACCAGACGCCATGAAGAAACACGCCCCCATCCATCCCGGTGAAGTGCTCCGCGAGGATTTCCTCGTGCCTCTTGGCCTGTCCGAATACCGCCTTGCGAATGACATTGGTGTTCCGCCCCGCCGCATCAATGAGATCGTGAAGGGCAGACGTGCCATCACCGCCGACACTGCCCTGCGGCTTTCCCGTTATTTCCAGTGGCCTGCGGAAGTCTGGCTCAATCTGCAAACCAGCTATGACCGCCAGGTGACCGAGGCTGAGATGCGCCCCGTGCTGGAGCGGATCAAACCCTGCGCAAAGGCCGCTTGATCCACTTTAGATGGCGCACCCGGCAGGGATCGAACCTGCGACCAGCCGATTAGAAATCGGCTGCTCTATCCACTGAGCTACGGGTGCCTCACGAAACGTGCGCGATCATAAATCCGTCTGCGGCATGAGCAAGGGCGCAGATCACTCGGGATGCAGACCGAACATTTGCAGCACGACGCGGAACATGTCGCCGAACTTCGTGCGATACGGCCGTGCGGGATGCAGAATGGCCCAATCGCGGAGTCGGCCGATCTCCGCGAGGCTTTTCGACGGGTGGATGAGCACGGCGAAGCCGGCGTATTCGAGCAACGGGAGGTCGGCGGCGCTGTCGGAGTAGCTCCAGCAGGTGGAGCGCTCCTTTTCGGTCAGCTCGGCAACGCCGGGCACTCCTTCCTCCATCGCGACGATCTTGGCCTCGTGCTTGTTGTTGCCAGTGACGAGCCGGGGCATGCCGGGAAATTTCGCGCCTATCTCAAACTGCGTGGCGACGCAGTAATCGAAGCCGAGGGCATGGGCGATCTCGTGAGCGTAAAAGTCCGGGCTGGCGGTGTTCAGCACCAAAACGCGGTGCTGGTGCTTGTGGCGGAGGATTTCCGCCCGGAGATCGGGGTAGGCCCATTTCGGCACGCAGACCTCGGCAAACTCATGCGCGTACTTCGCCAACCGGTCGCGCGGCATGCCGCGCAGGTAGCTCAAGAAGGCACGTTTGGCTGTGGCGGTGCTGGCGAGGCCGCAGGCGCGTGCCAGGGCCACGGGAACGAACAGCCCGTGCAGAAAAACACGCCACGGCTCGCGTCGGAGCACGAAATTGCAGAACAACGCCTGCGTGTCGAAGGGCAGCAGGGTGTGGTCGAGGTCGAAGAAGGCGAACGAGCGGGCGGGCATGCGCGGCGGAGCCTAGCGCCGCGTTTCCATCTGGCAAAAGATTCCCAGCCTTGACGGATGCAGGGGCGGACGGCAGTGTGCGCGCCCTTTCCCCCAAAGTCCCCATGGCCCAAGAAACCACCCTCATCCTGCTCAAACCCGACTGCGTCGAACGCGGCATCAATGGCGAAGTCCTCAAGCGTTTCGAAGACGAAGGCTTCCGCATCCGTGGCTGCAAGATGATCCAGCTCACCGACGCGCTGCTCAAGGAGCACTACGCCCACATCGCCGACCGTCCGTTCTTTCCCACCGTCGCCGAATTCATGAAAAGCAAGCCGGTGATCGCCATCGTCCTTGGTGGCGAAAACGTGATCGCCCATGTGCGCGACCTCCTCGGCCCCACCGACTCCAAAGCAGCGCCGGCAGGCACCATCCGCGGCGATTTCGGCACGGACAAGATGACCAACGTCGTCCACGCCTCCGACTCCCCTGAGGCCGCCGCTCTCGAAATCGAGCGGTTCTTCCATCACGGCGAGATTTTCAGCTATTGAGGTGGCTCATCGTTCCGCTACACTCGCGGCGATCTTCCCCCATGCCGATGTGGTGAAATGGTAAACACAGCAGACTTAAAATCTGCTGGGAGGCAACTCCCTTGCCGGTTCGAGTCCGGCCATCGGCACTTTGATCATCAATGGTTGATGACGTCATGCGGGCGATGGCCAGCAAATCCACGTGATCAACATCCCCCAAGATGGCATCCAACCTGACACTGGATTTGGTGCCGTGATGCCGCTTTTGAAGTGGTTAAACATCGACGATTCCTTCCTCCCACTGACCATCGCCCTCAATGACTGGCCGCCAAGTTGAACCGTTGCGAGAGAAACATTGAAGGCCGTTGGAAGCAACCTCCGCACAAAAAGAAGAAGAGCTTGGGTTTGCGAAACTTGCTTCAACGAGCTGCTCTGGTTGTCGCCTTGGTGCGCTCGCCATTGCCTGCACTGTTTTGAAATGCAACTCCACCAGCAAACCATGTGTCTTGGGTTGAGAACTGTGGCGCATTTCGCACACTATTTGTCGTGGATATCAGGGTGTGGCATTCGTTACACTGCCGCATGAAGATTTTCTCCGGTTTGCTTCCCCTTCTTCTCATCTCGAATGCTGGCTTCGCCGATGATTCGACCAAAATTGCCGATTTGCTGGCCAAAGGCGGCACGGTGACGATTCCGGCGGGCGATTACCAACTTGAGGGCGTCAAGCCGCTGCCGCTGGCCTCAAACATGACCGTCTTTGCGCATGGGGCACGGTTCATTCTGCCAAAGGCGCTGCCGGACAAAGCGCGGGCCGTGTTGTTCGCGGGCGAAAACATCACGCACTTCGCGTGGCATGGTGGGGAGTTCATCGGGCAGGTGTTTGATCCGGCACAGCAAGAAAACACCTGGGAGCCGAATGCGAACACGAAGGGCATCGAGATCACGACGACAAAACCCGGCGGCACGCATGACATCCTGTTTCGCGATGTGAAGTCGAGCGGCATTGCCGGGGCAGTGATTGGTGTGCATGGGCAGGCGGGGAAGAAAAGCGAGAGCGAGGTGATCACGTATGCGGAGCGTGTGGCAGTGGAAAGCTGCACGTTGCTACGCAGCGGCAAGTTCATGTGGGACTACGGCTACCTCTGGCAGATCATGACCTTCCCAGAGGCCTACGAGCCATGGGAGGTGGAGCGGGCGAGAAAGTATTTCCGCACCGATTTGATGCGAGAGGTAGCGATGCAAGACGGCGATGACCGCGTGAAGCTCGACAACACCGTCAAACCCATCGCCGTGAGCCAGAGCGACGAGCCGAAGGAAGCGCTGACGTTTCTTGGCACGAATTTGCCTAAAAACATCGTCCGTGGCCGCCAATACTTCGTCGTTGAGGCCACGCCCGAGTTCATCAAGATCGCCAATCAGCCGCAGGGCGCACCGATTCGATTTGAAGGCAGCAGCGGCGCGGAAGCGACGCTCGCACACAATATTTCTGCCACCTACCTGTCGGCGTATGCGCCCACCGGCAGCGGGCCGGGCAAAGGAGCCTTTGACATAGTGGCGGCACGCGATGTGCGCGTCACTGGCTGCCAGCTCAGTGCTATTGGAGACACGATGCACATTCAACGCTGCCAAAACATCGTCTTCGCGAACAACCACATCCTCGGCAGCCGCATGGGCGCGTTCTTCCTGGCCGAGTTCTGCCAGAACGCCACGATCACCGGCAATCTCGTCGATGGCACGAACGGCAGCCGTGTGGTGAGCGTCGAGAAGAGCTGCACCGATGTCACCATGACCGGCAACACCTTCCGCAACGGCGGACGCGGTGCGTGGATCAACCAGCCGGTCAATTTCATCATGACCGGCAATGTCTTCATCAACAACACGACCAAGAACGAAGCCGACATGCGCCGCGGCCGCATCGCCTACCGCACCGCGCAGCCCGGGCAGTTTCCGGAACTCTACTTCACGATCTACGAACCTGGAGCCACCTACGGTCCCGTCATCGTCCGCGACAACATCTTCATCCTCGGCAACTCCGCGCCCGACGAAGCCGTCACCTTCGCCCCGAACGGCCACGACCTGCAATTCACCGGCAACACATTTCAAACCAAACCGGTGAGCATCGTCGTCGATCCAAGCTGCACGAATGCGCATATCGAAGCCAACCAAGGTGCAAAAACGATCCGCAAGCCCGTGGATTTCAATCACGGACGGCGTTGATTCATCCATTCGTCCAGCCATCATGGCTCGGTACATTCTCGCTCTTCCCAATCTTATGACTCGTCGCTCCTGGTCCCACTGCCTCGCCTGGTTTCTCGCCCTTGTTCTTCTGGACACAAATTGTGTTCATGCAGACCAATTCGTTCTCTTCGATGTCACTTTCACCTTCACCAAGGCCGATGCCGACAACAGCACGCCAAGCAAATCGCACTACTACGTCAAAGGCGACCGGCTCAACGTCGAGCGCCCGAAGGATTGGACCGCGCCCGTCGATTACCGCAATGGCTCCGTGCATGTGCGTCTCGAAGTCCTCGACAAACCTGCCGGCAGCCAGCCCACGACATGGAGCGTGTGCTACATCCCGAACAAAGGCCAGAACCACGGCTATGGCTGCATCGGCACGGGTGCGTATTCAAAGACGGGCGTGATCGAGAAAGACCTCTCGATGACCACCTTCTGGCAGAACAACGACATCATCTGGAGCCAGGGCATCAAGGAGATGCACCTCGTGCTCAAGGACGACAAAAACCTCCACGCCAACAAGCGCCCTGATCCCGAGAAGTTCTTCCCGACGAAGGTGCGCATGACGCTGATCCAGGTGTCGAAAGGGGCGAAGTATGATCCGAAGCTTGTGCCCGCCCTTTCGAGCAGCACCAAGCCCTGACTACTTCACCGTCGGCAGGATCACGCGTGAGGCGTGTTTGGCGTCATGCCAGATGGTGTTGATCGCGGCGATGCCGGGTTCGGTGACGAAGTGGGTGATCGGACTGCCGGTCTGTGTGTTGGGCTCGAAATACGGCGCGCCGGTGCTGGCGATGGTGATGCGCACTTGGTGCCCTTGGTTGAAGATGATGCTCACCCAGCCGATGTCCCACGCGAGCTTCGTCAACTCGCCTGGCACGAGCAGTTTCTGATGATCGAAGCCCTCGTGATAGCGGGCACGCAGCGGGTAATCGACCAACAGGATGGAGCGGCCATCGGGATACACATCCGTCACGCGCAAGACGAAGTCGGTGTCCTTCGCCGTCGAGGACACGAAGACCTCGGCTTTGATGCGGCCGGTGACTTCGAGCGGCTCGGTCAGCACATCGCTCGTCCAAGTGCGCACCTCGGCCTGCTCTTCAAACGCGCGTGCATCCCTGGCTCCGGGGAAACCAATGGCGTTGAGAATCATCGGGCGTGTGGGATCGCTCGCATACGAAGTGCTGGCGCTTGGGGCGGAGGGCTTGCTGGGGGCCAGTTTGCCATCGGGTTGCAGGAACCAATCCGCTGCCGTGCTCGCAGGCGGGAAGTCTTTGGCCTCGCGCCAGACATTGCCAGGAGCACCGGCCTCACCGCACGCGCCCATGACGTAGTATTTCACCGGCGTGTCTTTCTCGATGCCGTTGTCCTCGCCTTTGAGGTAGTGATTGAACCACTTCGTCATGTGCGGATACACATCGAAGAAGGCGTTCTCCGGGAACACCAGTTCGCCGATCTTGTTCGACTTCGGATAGCCGCCGTGCAGCCAGGGGCCGATGATGAGCTGCTGCTGACCGCGTGAATTGGGGCCGCCTTTCTGGTTACGCCCGATGAAACTCGCCACACTGCCCTGGCACATGAAGTCAAACCAACTGCCGATGGTGAAGCAGGGGTAGTTCATCTTGTCGAAATGCAGCGAGGCGTCTTCGTCCTTCCAGAAGTCATCATAATCCGGGTGCTGGTCCCACTCGCGCAGCATCGCTTCGTTGTCCTTGATGTCGCGTGCCACCGCGCCGCCCTTGATGAAGCGCTGCGGCTTCGTCGCACCGCCGATGCGATAGCCTTCGTGATACAGGCTCAAACCGGTGTCCGTCATGTATTGCGCGACCAGATGCGGAGGCTGGGTCACCGCGAGATAGTTCTGCGCGTAGCCTGCCTGCGATCCGCCATAGGTTCCAATTTTGCCCGTACACCAGGGCTGCGCCGCGAGCCACTCGCACACGTCATAGCCATCACGCAGCTCACCCCATTGCAGTCCGCGGTAGCCGCGATACACGCCCTCGCTCAGATGCGTACCGCGGTAGTTCACCAGCGCGATGACGAAGCCGCCCTCGGCAAACTTGGCGGCTGCTTTGCGTGATCCAGCGCTAGAGATGTCGCCGTAGCGCTGCTCGAAAATCGCGGGCCACTTCTGGTTGCCCTTCGGAAAGAACACATAGGCCGACAGGCGCTTGCCATCACGCATCGGAATCATGATGTGCTCCTCGCGCACACTGCCAAAATCGAGCTTGGGGAGGTCGGCGGCGAGGATGGAGCCATGAACAGCAAGACACGATAAGAGCAGGAGAAAGCGCATGAGAGCGATACGGCGACGCAAGAGAATGCCTTGCTGCCGTTAACGATAACTTCGGCTTCATCATCGGTTGAAAGGATGAGCATCAAGGCACCGACTGCCATGGATGAAACGAAGAAACCTGCTCGTCACCCTTGCCGGCTTGCCTGCCGCCGCTTCTCTGCCGCTCAGTGGCGCAGCATCGCGCACCACGGGACGCGAATTAGACAATCCGTATGCCGAGGTGGACTGGGACACCTGGGAATGCCTGCATTCGATGTCCCATCAGCACCAGGGGCAGACCGATGCTTCGCGTAATGGCTTTTTGGAGATGGGCTACCGGCATCTCGCCTTCAGCAACTACTACCCCTCGGCTCCCACCTACCCGCTGCCCGCCGACTATCTGGCCAAGCATCCCGACGTGATCGCCGCGCCAAACGCGGAGCATCATTCGTTCCCCGATGCCGGGCTGCATTTCAACGCGCTCGGCAGCCTGCTGGCCACCGGTTACGGCAGCAGTGTCAGCGCCAAGGAATGCGCGATCTCGCCCATCGTGCATCGCTTTGAAAAGCTCGAAATCTTCAACACCGAACGGCCCTGGCTCGGTGTGTATCGGTTGGATGTGCGGCTCTCCGCATCCGAAGGCAAACCCACCGCTAGGCTGACGGTCGAAGGTGCTCATGAGTGTGGCTTCCGCGAAGGATTTAGTGACAAAGGCCCCATCCTCGAGCGGGAACTGCCACCGGGCAATCACACCCTCTACCTGCGCACCACCGCAGCGAGCATTGAAACCAAACTCGTGTTCGACACGGCCGCGCTCAGCGTCACCCAGTATCGCTTGATGCAAGGGGCCAACCGCCCGTGGCGCGATGTCTTCCGCGCTGCGCTCGATGGCGAAATGATCGATGGCAAACGCAGCGGCGGCCTGCTGCATGGCGAAGGTGGCGGCCTCACTCTGAATCATCCCACCGGCAAGCTGGCTGACTATGCGCCGATGCTCGACTTCGATCCGCGCGTGCTCGGCATTGAGGTGTGGAACCAGCTCACCTCTGGGTTCGGCTCCAGTCGCGGCTTCTACGATCACAGCGGTGAGCCGAACCTTCATTTCTACCAGCTCTGGGATGACATCCTGCGCACCGGCCGCCGCTGCTGGGGCTTTTTCGTCAAAGATCACAACACCTTCGGTCGCGGACGTAACGTGCTTCTCGTGCCGAAGCTCTCCGCGCTACCTCCAGCCGAGCGCGAGGCCGCCGCGCTATGTGCGTATCGCAAAGGAGCCTTCTTCGGCTCCGTCGCCTCGCTCGCAGCGAGTGAGAATGCCGAAGTCGTCACACCGTATGATCGCAGCGACTTACGCTTCAGCCGCATCATCACACATGACGACAAACTTCAAGTCACCGTCGCTGGTAACGATCCCGCCAAACGGCCCAACGTGCAGATTCGCTTCGTTACCGATCAAGGCATCGCCAGCATCGTGGATAGCGCTGAAGCCGAGTTCCCGCTGAAGCGTGACGCCAGCGGCCAACTCGTAGCTCAATTCGTCCGTGTGGAGGCCTTTGCGTATCCAGAAACGCATCTGCAAGGCGAACCCCTCACCGCCGAAAAACTACGTGGCATGAACGTCCACGACATCTCGCTCCTCCACGATCAGAAAGCCCTGCGCGGCCCAGCCTTTGCCAGCACCGACCCCGCGCTTCGCACACCGATTCCCATCGTGGACATGATCTTCTCCCAGCCGCTGCGGCGCGTGTGAGTCACCGCACTGTCTCCAGCATCTCCAACGCTCTCGCGGTGATCTTCACGGAGGCCTCGCGTTCGACGCGGTTGGTGCCGAGCCAAGTTTCGTAGCCGCCGAGGTCGTGGTGCCGGGGCGTGGGCAGGTAACCGTTGCTGCCATTGGCGAGTTCGATGGTGAAGGTGTCTGCAAAAGGGCTGCGGGCTTTGATTTCGAGACCGATCTCGGTGAAGACCTCGAAAGGGATGGACGCGATGCCGAGCTCGCCGATGCGGAAGGCCTGGATGACTGCCTGAATGGTGTCGGGCTTCGCATCGCGTGCGGCGAGTGTGCGCTCGGCGTAAGGCTTCTCCAGGCGGTGCGTGGCTTCCGCGTCTTTTGGTTTGGCGAGCACGCCTTCGGCCCACTGGATCATTTCGGGAGTCGGACGGCGCACGGCGAGTTCCAGATCGCTCGCGGCGGCTTTCAAAGGCACCCAGTCCTGATGCTTCAGCGTCTGGTGAACGCGCAGCACCTCCTGCGCGAGGTCGTTGGCGACGAGTTTGATCTTCTCATACGGCTCGCGCTTCACGGCGGGAGTTTTGCCGCTGTAGTCGTTGTTGTTCACGTCTCCGCAGGGACCATTCGCCAGGATGCCGACGCAGGGTGCGCCGACCTTTTCTTCGATGCGGCGACAGAACTCGCCGAAGTAATCCGCCGACAGATCCTCTTTGTTCACACCGCCGACGTAATGCAGCCAGTAGTTCGCCATGAGCGCGATCTGGCGTCCGTCTGTCGCTTGCACTGAGAGGCAATAGACCTCGGGATTTTTCGGTCCGGCAGGTCCAGCGAGTCGTGAGCGCAGCAGGCTGCTCGGATTCATCACCGCGCGATCTTTGCCGCCGAATGGGTTGTCGTTCGTGACGCCTTCTTTGAGCAGCCAGCGGCGATTGAAGACATGCTGCGGCACCTTGCCCGAGCCCCACGCGATTCGTGCAGGCTCCAGATTGTTCAGCGCGCGGCGTACGCCATCCGCGACGCGGGAGATGATGAAGCTGCGGTAATCGAGCGACGAATCCTTGTTCGTGATGGCCGAGACGCTGGAATGCGTGTGCGTGCCGGAGAACATCATGTTCGACACCGGGATGCCCGTGGCTGCCTCGACCTTTTTCTTCGCCTCGTCCCAGACATCACGCCCGAGCGAGATCGTGTCCGCCACGGCAAAGGCGAGCTTGGTGGTGCCATCATCAAGCACAAGGCAGCGCACATGCAGCTCATCATGCACATGCGCCGCGATGGGACGCGGCGCGAAGTTCCCAACGATCTCCATGCCCAGCGGCGGTGTGATGTTGCTGGTGGCCGCGCCTGCTTTGAAGACTTTTCCCTGCGCTGAAACAGCATGAGGCAGGCTGATAAGAGCGAAGCAGAGGATGAATGGCACGGCGATTTTCATGAGTGTTTCAAGAAACGCCGCCCGAGGACGATTTTCACCATTCAAGCTCCAGGCATGAACAGAGGAGCCCAATGCGTATCCCCTTCACCATGAAGACAACCACCCGACGCCAATTTCTCCTCGGCAGCACTGCTTGGGCCGCGACACATGCCTTGCGTGCCGCTGATGCACCGAAGCTCAAAGCGGCCATCATCGGCCACACCGGCGCGGGGGATTACGGCCATGGCATTGAGCGCATCTTTGCAGGACTGCCGAATGTGAGTGTCGTCGCCGTCGCTGATCCGAACGATGCCGGTCGCGCGAAAGCAAAAGCTGCCTGTGGCGCGGCGCGAGACTATGCCGACTACAGTGCGATGCTGGGCAAGGAAAAGCCGGACCTCGTCGCCATCGGCCCACGCTGGGCCACGGAACATCATGCGATGTCGATGGCGGCGCTGGAAGCCGGCGCGCATCTCTATTTGGAGAAGCCTTTCACCATCACGCTGGCAGAGGCGGATGACATCGTGCAACTCGCAAAGGGAAAACAGCGTCGCGTGGCGGTGGCGCATGTCACTCGCATGGCACCAGCCGTGCTGCGATTGGAGAAAGCGCTGCGAGAAGGACTCATCGGTGATGTGTTGGAGATTCACACCGTGGGCAAGATGGGTTCTCGCGCGGGCGGTCAGGACATGATGGTGCTCGGATTGCACGTCTTCGATCTCGCGAGGTTGTTCGGTGGCGAGGTGCAATGGTGTCAGGCGCGCATGAGGCATCAGGGCAAGGTGCCGACCATCGCCGATGCCAAGGAATCACCGTCGGACAAAGTCGGACCCGTGGTTGGCGACGACATCTTTGCGAGTTTCGCGATGGATTCAGGCGTGAATGTCACCTTTCGCAGTCGAGTCGGCTTGGAAAAGGCCGCAGGGCCGTTCGGCATGGAGATCATCGGCACGCGCGGCATCGTGCGTCTCAATTCAGGATTCGCGCCAGGCATCTCGTTGCTTAAGGAGCCCAATCGCGCGGCGACTACCCGTGCTGAGAACTGGCAGGACTGGACCGGTGGCGTCGATCCAGCCACTGAGACCACTTATGAAGGTCTCACCGGCTACGATGCCTCGCATCGCCGAGTGGTGCGCGATTGGTTGAACGCCATTGATGAAAAACGCGAACCGCTCGGCTCCGGTGAACGCGCCATGAAGGCCATCGAGATGGCTCATGGCGTCTTCCAGGCCGGCATCACGGGAGCGCGTGTGGAATTCCCGCTCGTTAAGCGCACGCATCCGCTGGTGGCGTGAGCGTTGTCAAAGCGGCTTCGCCGTCAAAGGCCAAGAGCGTCAAGAAGGGCAAAAAGCACGATACTTGACCAATCCTTGACCAGTTTGACGGTTTCTACCCGATCTTCGGCAACTCAAATCCCTTCCGGTGCTCGCGACCGATGAGCACATTCGCCGTCGCATCGTCGAAGGTCTCCGTCTTCGCGTCGAAGCGCAGCTTCTTGCCGGTGCGCCAGGCGATGTTGCCCGCGTGGCACATCACGGTGCTGATGTGGCCGGAGTAGATCTCTTGATTGAGCGACTCGCGCTTCCGGCTGCGCACCGCATCGAGGAAGTTCCGCACATGCGCCGTCTGGCCGACATCGCTGCTGCCTTCCTTCATGATCTTCCCGTCTGGGTCGTAGGCCTTCCAGGAAGTGTTCGTGAGTTGCAGCCAGCCGTTTTCGCCATAGATCACCGCGCCTTCGCCCGCGCCGAAGAGCTTCGACTTGGACCAGAGGCGCATCTCGTATTGGATGATGTGGCCGGGGTAGTCATACGTCACCATCTGCGTGTCCGGCCACTGCTGATCATCATCGAAGAAGAACTTCCCGCCGGAAGCGCTGATCGCCTCGGGGAATGTATCCAGCCCCATCACATAGCGGCAGTAGTCGATGCGATGCACGCCGTCGTTGCCGAGATCGCCCGTGCCGTAATCGAACATCCAGCGCCATGCACCTTCCACGATGGTCTGGTTGTAAACGCGCTCCGGCGATGGCCCCTGCCACAGGTTGTAGTCGATGCCCGGAGGCGGCGTGCCATCCGCCACCAGCTTCACCGCGCCTGACCGCCCGGTTTCCCACGCACGACCTGTGATCACCTTTCCGAGTGCGCCGCTCTTCACAAACTCACGCGCCTCATGCAGAAACTTCGCGCTGCGGATCTGCGTGCCCATCTGCACCATGCGATCCTTCTTGCGAGCTGCTGCCACCGCTACCTTGCCTTCCTGGATGTTGTGGCTCGCCGGCTTCTCGACATACACATCCTTCCCCGCCAGGCAGCCCTCGATGGTCAAAAGCGCATGCCAATGATCCGGCGTCGCCACCATGAAAGCATCAATCGACGGATCGCTCAGCAGCTCACGGTAGTCCTTCACCAGCTTCGGCATCTTCCCCGTCTTCGCCTTCACCTCCGCGCCGCGCTGCGAGAGCACCGCCTCGCGCACATCGCACAGATGCGTCACCTCGCAGTCCGGCTCGGCGATGAAGCTGTGCATCACCGAGTTCCCGCGTCCGCGAATGCCGATGCAGGCCACGGAGATCTTGTCATTTGGCGCTGCGATCACGGACGATGCGGCAGAAACTGCGGCAAACGCACCGGTGGATTTCAAAAAGGCACGTCGAGTGGGAAGTGAAGCGTTCATGGTCGGATGGTTTTGTTCAGCAAGCATTACGCTGACAGGAATCATGGGCTTGCCGCGCGGGGCAACGACTTTTCCGACAAGATCGCGGTCACTCTTGTTCGGTTCATTCAAATGGCGGGCGATTCGATGGTCTGGCCGCTTCTGCAACCGCCCTTGCTTGGTTGCCCTTCTTCGGTAATTTTCAGCATGCCACAAACCGACGAACAAACCCTTTCACTCTGGCGCGAGCAATGCCGCCGCCAGATGAAGCGCCCGCTCAGCGCCCGGCTGAAATATGGCTTCGTGCGGGTCAGCAACCGCGAGCACGTCAACCGCTCCTTCGCCACCATGGGCGAGTATCGGGCTTGGTGTGAGCAGCATCAGCCCTCCTATCTCGGCTATGGACGAGCCCAATCGACAGCCCAAGTTTGAACTCGCCCAGGCTCGAGAGTTGGCAGAGGCCCTCGCACAGCACGGTGCCGACTACCTCTTCCTGGGCAAGGCGGGTGCCATCCTGCTTGGCTATCCAGGCACCACCCTCGATCTGGACCTCTTTGCGCCGAAGGACGCCGACAACGCTCGTCGCTGCATCGCCGCCCTGCGCGAACTCGGCTTTCATCTCGACGAGGAGACTGAGAAGGCACTGCTAACCGGCAAAGACTTCGTGCAAATCAAAGACGGCCCTTTCGACGTGGACATCATTCATGCACCCGACGGCATCGAATCTTTCAGTGCCGCGAAATCCCGTCGCGTGATGGAAGACATCTTTCCCATCGCCAACCTGCGCGACATCATCGCCAGCAAGAAGGCATCGAATCGCCGCAAGGATCTCGTGGACATGGAGCTGCTAGAGGAGTTCGCCCGAGAATACGCGGCCATGAATGCAAAACCTTTGTCCTCCGCTTTCGATCAGGCAATGAAGCGCAGCGGTAGTGACGCATGATGCCCAATCACGTTTACCTCGCGCACCACGAGGCGGATGAACTCCATCAGACACTCTACGGTCTCGGCCAGTGCTTGCTGAAGATGTCCCTGCTGCCTCCCTTGCGACGATGCGATGGGCGAACTGCTCCGATAGGCTTGAGTGCTGGAGAAGGTACGATTTCCTGTTGTGTCGAGGACAGCTCACGCCAACCCCCTTAGCGGTGCCTTGCTGTCTGCGGTGCGCTCGATTTGCGCTCCTGCATTGCGCAGCATCGCCAGATGGAGATCAGCGAAGGCTTCGCCGCGGTAGCGTACATGGCGGCCGCCGCGGATCATGCCGTTGCCGCCGCCGGCGAGCAGCAGGGGCAGGTCGTCCCGATTGTGCAGCCGACCCCAGGTCAGGCCGCTGCCGTAAACGACCTGGCAGTGGTCGAGCACGGTGCCTTCGCCCTCGGGCAAAGCGGCGAGCTGCTGGAGCATGCGAACGAAGATTTCGACGTAGGCTTGATCGATGCGTTGCAGCTTGTCGAGCTTGTCGCGGCCTTCGGCGGTGCGTGGATCGAGATGGGCGAGGCCATGATGATGTTCACGGATGCCGATCTCATTCCAACTGGCGCGCCCCGGTTCATTGTTCAGCATGAAGGTGGAAACACGGGTCGTGTCGGTGCGCAGCGCGAGCACCAGCAGGTCGGTTAGCAGGTGGGTATGCTCCAGGTAGTCGGGCGGCACGCCTGATGGCAGTTTGATCTCGGGAGGGTTCTCCAATTGATGACGGGAGGCAAACTCGATCCGGCGTTCGATGGAGCGAACGGCTTCGAAGTATTCGTCGATCTTCTCCTTGTCGATGCCGCCCAACTGGCTGCTGAGCCGTTTCGCGTCCTCGCGCACGGCATCGAGAATGCTAGTGCGATACACATCGGCCTTGGGGTCGGCGAAGAGGCGGTTGTAGATGTCCTGCGGGTTGAATTCCTTGCCCATCGGCGATGCTGGGCCGCGCCAGGAGATGTTGGTCTCGTGCATGCTGCGGCTGTCAGAATCGCAGCCGAGTTCCAGCGATGGCAGTCGCGTGTCCTTGCCGACTTGATTGGCGATAAGCTGGTCCACCGAAATGTCGGTGCAGTAGCCGCCGCGATCCTTGTCATTCAGAGGCGCACTGCTGAGCCATGGGGCGGTGCCGAGAGGATGGCCGTTGGCGCCGACCTCGCCATGCCGCGCATTCAGGCCGCTCAAGACCAGCACATGCTGCCGCACGGGTGCGAGCGCGGCGAGCGTCTTGCCCGGCTGATAATCCGCGCCTTCGGTCTTTGGCAGCCATTCATCGTGATTCACACCGCCCGGCACAAACATGAAGACGGAGCGCAGGGGTGCCTCCTTCGCCGGGGCAGCCATGATCTCAAGCCATGGCAGCGCGAGCATGGAACCAGCGCCGCGCAGCAACGTGCGGCGGGAGAGAGTGCGTTTGCGAAGAATGTTCATGTCACAAGGTGTCCGGGTTGGTTTTCAGATGGCGGAAGGGATAACTCTTCACGATCTCCGTGATGAGCGTCGAGAAGCGATAACCATCCGCCTCGGCTTTCTTCACGATGCCCTGGATGGTGGCGATGTCGTAGTGCTGCACTGGCCGGCCGAGCGCGTAGGTGAAGAGGTGCTCGGTCAGACAGCGGACGAATTCGTTCCGTTTGGGGCCGCGCAGCATGTCCTTGAGACCGATGGGACCGTTGAACTTCGTTCCGTCCTTCAATGTGCCGGAGGGATCGATTGCCGCTTTGCCTTCGGTGTCGCGCCACACGCCGATCGCGTCGTAATTTTCCAGCGCAAGCCCGGGAGGATCGAGCCGCGTATGGCATGAGGCGCATGCCGCGTCGGTGCGATGCTGCGCAAGTTTTTCACGGATGGGCAGGCCGCCTTGCACCACAGGGGTGGCATCGAGATTCGGAACGTTCGGCAAGGGCGGCGGCGGCTCCTGACCCAGCACTGCCTCCAGCAGCCACTTGCCGCGTTTGACCGGATTCGTGTGCGTGGGATTCGAGTTCACCATCAAAGTGGCCCCGGCGGTGATGATCCCGCCGCGACGACGGTCCGTGATGGGATAGCGCAGCCATTCCGCGCTGCCCGGTTTCCCGACGCCTGTGTAAGGACGGTTCTCGATGCCATACACGTTGCACAACGTGAGGTTCAGCCAGGTGAAGTCAGGATCGACGAGATCGAGCACGCTGCGATCCTCCGCCATCACGGTCGCGAACAGCAGCAGGATTTCGGACGCGAGCGCTTCATTGAAATTCTTCAGGCGGTTATTGAACGCGCCGAGCACGGACGGATCCGGCGCGTGGCTGCTGATGTTTTGAATGCGCAGCCATTGCATGCTGAAATCACGAATGAACTCCTCCGCGCGCGAGTCACGCAGCATTCTGCGCGCCTGTGCGGCGAGCGCCTCGGGATCGCTTAGCTTTCCTTCATCCGCTGCGTAAGCCAGATCGCGGTCAGGAATCGTGTCCCAAAGGAAATAGGAGAGCCGCGCGGCCAGTTCGTGATCCGTCAGCGGCCTCACGCCGTTCTTTTCCTCACTCACGACACCTGTTTCGAGACGGAACAGGAATTGTGGGGCCACCAGGATGGCGCGCATCGCCACCGCCATCGCTTTCGTGCGATCTTCGCCGTTCTTGATCGCCAGATCGTAAAAGCCCGTGTAGCGCGCCAGTTCCTTTTCATCCGACGGACGACGAAAAGCATGTTTCAAGGCTTCCGCGATTATCCACCGATCCATTTCCATCGGATCGCCTCCACGCTGTTGCTGGCGGCCCGTGCGACGGTAAAACGCCTGCTGGATGTCCTCGCGCGCGGTGAGCTTTTCCGCCGCGTCGAGATACTTCTCCATCAGGAAGGGCGGCAGGTTCAGCGACTCCGCCATCGAATCGAAGCCATGGGTCGCTGGATCGGGCGGCAAATGGACGAGCGGCTCCTGAAACTGCCGGTGCAGGACAAAGCGCACCATCTCCGGCATCCCGCCGCCCTTGCGCTGTGGATCGTAAAACGTCACCCGCCGCTGAACGCCAAACAAATCCGCCACCGTGGCATTGTATTGCCTCGCCGTGAGCCGGCGCGGCGGCACATGCCCGGGGTCAGGCGCGCCACCTTCCATCGGTCGCGCCAGCATCTGCTCGATCCAGTCTGTCAACGCCAGCCGCTGGTCTTCGCCGGGCTGCTCTTCGTCCGGCGGCGGCATCTCGCGATTGTGCAGCATTTCCCAGACACGCCTCCACACCTTGCGCTCCGCGAGCACGGACGCTTCGGTCCCAAACCGCGCCAGATTTAACTCTCCCTCCATTTTCTTCTCGTTGTGGCAATCGAGGCAGTAGGTCTTGAGCGCGGGTTGCAATGACTTTGAAAAGTCCTGCGCCCTCGCGCTGGCGGCACAGGCGAACAGCAGAATGGCGATGCGTTTCATGATCAGATTGGATGGAAAGCGTTACACCCTCTTCATCTCCAATCCGGTCAGCGTTCCTGTGCTCGTGCCGAACTTGTCGGTTTCGATGCTCAGACGTTGGAGCATGTTGACGTAGACGTTGCACAAGGGCGGCGGATTGTTGGCATCAAAGGGCAGATGCTGGCCGTGCTGGAAGCCGCCGCCGGCGAGCAGGACGGGAAGGTTCTTGGTGGAGTGGCTGCTGCCGTCACCGAGATTGCTGCCGAGGAAGACGGTGGTGCGGTCGAGCAGGTTGGAGTCAGCTTCCTGCGATTGCTTGAGCTTCGTGAGCAGGTCGCGCACGGTCTTCATGGTTTCCTTCTCGACGATCCTGAGCTGCGCGAGCTTTCCAGGGTCTTTGCCGTGATGCGAGAGATCGTGGTGGCCGAGCGACACGCCTTCGATGGGCGGCGCGAAGGTGGAACCGGCGAGCATGATGGTGATGAGCCGCGTGGAATCGGTCTGGAGCGCGAGATGAGTGAGATCAAAGAGCAGTTTGGTGCGGCCGATGAGGTCGGCGGCATTGGGGATGTCCTTGGGCGGTTCGACGTTGACCTTGGGCTTCGGTTTCTTCGCCCAGCTCTCATCGTTGACCATGCGCTGCTCGAGTTCGCGGACGCTGGTGAGGTATTCGTCGAGCTTGCCGCGGTCTTCGCTGCCGAGATTGGTGCGCAGGGACTTCGCCTGATCGCGGACATCATCGAGAATGCTGCGGCCGTCTTCGAGACGGCGCAGTTGGTCCTGCACATCATCAGCGCGACCTTCGAGGAACAGGCGAGCGAAAACTTTGGAAGGCGAATTATCGGCAGGAATCAAGGCGCCCGTTCGAGTCCAGGACAGGCCACCAGAGCCTTCACCTGACAAAGCGAGGCTCGGAAACCGTGTCTGCGTGCCGATGTGATCGGCGGCGAATTGATCGAGGGAGATCGCGTTGCGAAATCCCGGCCTGCCTGCGCCCGGCGCACCCGTGAGGAAGCTAGCAGATGCCTGATGCGCGAAGCTCGAACCCATGCCCGCATGAGCCAGCCCGGAGATGACCGTGAACTCATCGCGGAAGTCCCTCAGAATGTCGAGATAAGGCGAAAGCACATAGTCCTTGCCAGATTGTGTGGGGAAGAAGTTATCGGGATGCAGCCCGAGTGGTGCGCAGATGCAGATCATACGACACGGCGGATGCGTCGCAGCAGCGTTGCGCTTCGTGTCATCAGCGAAGATGTCGAGCCATGGCAACGCGAGTGAGATGCCCGTGGATCGAATGAAGTGGCGGCGGTGAATGTTCATGGATGATTCTGGGTTAACCAATCGCTACTTGCTCTGAAACAGGGGGCTCTGCGCGACCTCGTGGATCAACGCTTTGAAGCCGTAGTTCTTGTCGCGGAGCCGGGTGACGATGGTCTCGATCTGCGGCTTGTCAGCGTGTGTCGGTGCTGCGCCAGTGCCGTAGGCGAGGAGCTTTTCGGCGAGGTTGCGGGCGAGCTGGTCTTTGTCTTCGAGGATGAGCCTCTTGTATTCGACGATGTTTTGGAAACGTCGTCCGTCGGGCAGAGCATCGCCGGGGTCCACCGCAGGGCCAGGGCGAACCCGACGACCTTGAGCATCTTTTTCGCCGCCGTTGGTGAGGGCCCGGTAGTGATCGCGCCAACCGCCGATGACGTCGAAGCTCTCGAGCGCGAAGCCGGGCGGATCGATCTTGCTGTGGCAGGTGGCGCAGCTTTCGACCTTGCGATGCTTCGCGAGTTGCTCACGAATCGTGGTGGCACCACGAATGTCGGGCTCGATGGCTTCCACGTCTGCAGGCGGTTTCGGCGGTGGCGTGCCGAGGATGCGCTCCAACACCCAGGAGCCGCGAATGATCGGCGAGGTGGTGGTGCCGTTGGCGGTGACCTTCAAGATGCTCCCCATCGTGAGCAGCCCACCACGATGACTGCCTGGAGGCAGCGCGACCTTGCGCATTTCCATGCCTTCGATGCCGGGGATGCCGTAATGCTTCGCGAGGCGGGCATTGAGGAAGGTGAGGTCGGAACTGACAAAGTTCGTGAGCGGCAGGTCATTCTTCAACACTTCGTCGAAGAACAGCGAGGTCTCTTTGATCATCGCCGTCTTGAGGATGTCGTCATACTCGGGGTAGAGCGTGCGATCAGGCAAGGTGGCGTCGATGGCGCGGAGGCTGAGCCATTGGCCGGTGAAGTTTGTGTTGAATGCCTTGGCCTTGGGATCGTTCAGCAGGCGCTCGACTTGTGCGCGCAACACCTCCGCTTCGTGAAGCTTGTTCGCTGCAGCGAGCTTCAAGAGCGTCTCGTCGGGCATCGAACTCCACAGGAAATACGAGAGGCGGCTGGCGAGTGCGAAGTCATCGAGCTTGGGCCCTTTCTCACGGAGGAAGAGGAAATCGGGCGAAACCAGCACGCCTTTGAGACCGACACGCATGGCTTGCTCGAAGGTGTAGCCTTGTTCCAGCCTGGATTTCACGCGAGCGAGGAAGGGCTTGATGTCGTCATCGGTCACGTTGCGACGAAACGCCCGTCGTGCGAACTCGCGCAGGATGCGCTCGGCATCGACCATCGGCTGCTGCGAGACGACTTCGAAGCGTTCGGGTGCGACGCGCTCTTGTTTCAGGTCGCCAAAGATCGCCTTGTGACTCGGCGGTGGCCAGGACTCCAGCAGCGGCCCTTCGACATCGACCCACTGGATAACGAGTCCCGGCCCCTTGTATTTGTCGGCACCGACTTTCTCCACCGCCGGTGGCAGCGCCGGCAGGCCTGTGGCAAGGATGCGGATGCGGTTCTCGGGTTCCAGTTGCTCGGTGAACTCGATCACCGTCGGTTTGTCGGCAGGCACGGCGAAGTAGTTGATGAGATGCTCCTCGGTCACTTCTTTGAGCGTGCCAGCGGTGACGCGGAAGGTAATGGGCTTGCCCTCGCTCTGAAAGCCGTAGCCGGAGATGCGGAAGCGATACTTGCCGCGCACATGGCTGCGGAAGTTCCACATCGTGACGCGGATGTTCGCCGACTCCCACGCCGCGAAGATGGCGACGCCATCGGGGATGTGCCGGTAAACACTGCCCTTGGCTTTCACGGAGCGTTCCTCCCTGATGTCGAAACGCTTCTTCAAGATCCACGGCTGCGGCTCGTTCGCGATGGCCTCATCGAGGACGCGATCCGCCGCATCGAGGTAGCTGCGCATGAGATACGACGAGGTGTGCAGCAGCTCGGCGTTGTTATCGAAACCGTTCGTCGAGGTGTCCGGCGGCAGCAGATCGGACAAATCAACCTCCACGCCGAGCAGATCGCGCACCGTGTTCGCATACTCGGCCCGATTCAGCCGCCGCATCACCACACGCCCCTCAGTTTCACGCCGGGCGTTCTCCGCCGATGCCGAGCGCGTGCTGATCCACTCCATCACGCTGTGCAGTTCCTTTTCAGGTGGGCGTGGTTTCTCCTTCGGCGGCATCTCACCATTCTTGAGCTGCTCCAGCACGGCCAGCCAATGCTCGCGGTTCTTCTTGTCGGTGAAATCGTCCGACAGACTTGCGACGGCAAAACGGCCTTTGGGTTTCGTACCGGAGTGGCACTTCTCGCAATGTTGGGCAAACAAAGCCTGCGCGGGAGTCTGCGCCTCCGCCGCCATGAACTGCGGGATGCTGAAAACGGTTCCCATGACGAATACGCTCAGCCACGACATCGAACATGGCCGGTGTCTTGCGGAGTGATGGCGGATCTGGCTCGGAGACATATGCCCAACAGCCAATACAGCCGACGCCCATCACTTCGTTCGATTGTGACACGCTTTTTGGCCTGTCCTCATGCCACCCGTTCGCAACTCTTCACTCTCGCGCCATCGGTGGTCGCAGCCCACTTCACCCGCCAGCCCGCGATCTCCGTCGCATATTCACGATCTGAATCGTCATGGTAAGCCGGTTGCGGCTGCTGAGCGAGGGATTGGACGATGATCACCCGTACGTCGTCAGGTGCGAGGCTTACACACTCCCAGATCACCGGAACCTGTGGCGGTGGAGTGTCCGCGAAGCCGCTGTGGGCCTCGGGAATCGAATCCGCATAACGCACATACGGTTTGATGTCGAAAATGGGTGTCCCATCGACCAGATCGACGCCGGACACTAACAATCGCGGTGCCAGGTCGCCTTCCAGTTCCACGCGATCCAGCTTCACCACACTCAAGGTCAGTCGGTTTGGTCGGAACGGCGAACGTGTGGCAAACACGCCGCGTTTCTCGTTCCCACCGAGTTTCGGTGGGCGCACGGTGAGTGAGGTCGGCTCGTCGTTCACCAGATGAAACTGCGTGATGAGCCAGAGGTGGCTGAACTCTTCAATGCCACGCACTGCTTCGATGCGCCGATACGCCGGCTCAAACTCGATCACACCCCACGCACTCGGCACCAGCCCGGACTGCCGCGGTACGCCGAACTTGTCGGTGTAGCAGGTGCGCAACGTGGCGATGACGTTCAGTGATGGCATGGGCGTGAATGGGTTCTTCTCACGCGACTATACGCCATGTCAGCTCGATGCTCATGCCCAGCGGTAGTGGTGTTACGGGGCCTGCGGGTGTTTCAAGGATCGGCGTTTGTGAAGGCGTCTTTTCCATCTGGAAACACTGTGATGATGCCGGGAAGCCATAGAAAACGGGGCCGTTGAGGCAGAGAAAGCGCTCGAAGAGGGCCTGGCCTTCGCTGGTGCCTAGATCGACGCCTGCTTCTTCAAAGGCCATCGCATAAAGCTGAGGAGCACAGCCGCCGGTGAAGCAACCGGCTGCGCAGCCACAGGCCGTCGCCTTCGTCGTGTGCGGAGCGCTGTCCGTGCCGGCGAAGAACTTGGTTTGGCCTGCGGTCGTCACCGCTTGTCGCAGCGCGGCGCGATCATCTTGGAACTTCACGATGGGCAGGCAGTAGAGGTGATACTTCAGCCCCTGAATCAGATGCCCTAGCGTATAAAGCAGGTGCTGCGGGGTGATCGTGGCCCCGAAATGCTCCGGTGCCGCCGCCACAAACTCCGCCGCCGTGCGCGTGGTGATGTGCTCGCACACGATGCGCAATTTCGGATACGCTGCGAGCAGTCGCGGCATCCGCTCCGTGTAGAACCGCGTCTCCGCATTCTGCTGTGCGTCGATGTAGTCCGGCCCGGTCAGTGCGTGCTGCTCGCCATGAATGCAGAGAACGATGCCGCACTCCTCCATGGCGCGGAATACCTCGCCACCGATGAGGTCATCCATCGGCATGCCATGCTCCGAGTTAGTGGTGCCATGCGGCGGGTAGTATTTGCAGGCGCGTAGCAGGCCCGATGCTGCGCCTTCGCGAATCATCGCCGCCGTGGTCTGCCGCGTGAGGTAAAGCGGGACGATGAGCTGCTCAAAGGCCTCCGCCCCCGCCGCACGCAGCTCCGCCGAGTAGCTCTCGATGCTCCAGCCATCGCTTTGAGCCGCACCCGAGACCCGCGACACTGGCGGCTGCGTATTCGGCATCGCCAAAGCGCCTGCACAGCCCATGTCGAGATGCGCTTTGACATACGAAGCCATCGCCGGGCCTTGGCGGAAATGCGTGTGAAGGTCGAACCACTTGGGAAGCGTGAGGGTCATGCTTTCCTGTTAGCGTGGGGAGATGAAAGCGGCAAGAGGGGAGAGGAACCCCTCGCCTCCACGTCCTTGATTTCCCTGCCATTCAGGCAGAAGAAGCCGCACACCTCAAATCCAGCCCACCCATGATCTCAAACCCACTCTCCCGCCGCCATTTCCTCGGCACAGCTCTCGCCACCGCCACTGGCCTCACCCTTCCTCGATTCGCTTCGGCTGCGGAGAAGCCGAACTCCGTTTTCAACGGCGTGCGCATCGGCTGCATCACCTACAGCTACCGCAGCATGGCGAAGACGGCGGAGGAGACGCTGAAGGCGTTGCTTGATGACGGCCTCAGCGAGACGGAACTCATGGGCGGACCGATCCAGGACTTCGCCGGCATCAAAGGCAAGGCCACGGACGCGGAGCGTGAGCAGCAGCTCGCAAAGTGCCGTGAACTTAGGAAGATGTACAACGACGCGGGCGTGAACATTCACATCCACAAGATGGGCTTCGGTCAGTCGAATGAGGAGATCGAGTTCAGCTTCCTCGTGGCCAAGGCGCTGGGCTGCACCGGCGTCACCACCGAGCGCAATGCCATCCTTGCCGCGCGTGTCGCGCCGTTTGCGGACAAGCACAAGATCTGGGTCGGCTTTCACAACCACACGAACAACCTGCCAGAGATGGACAAGTTCGACTCCATCCTGGACCTCGGCCAATACATCGGTTTCAACCTCGACATCGGCCACTACGTCGCCGGGACGAAGGGCAAGTCGCCGATTCCCGTGCTGGAGAAGTATCACAGCCGCATCACGAACCTCCACCTCAAGGACCGCACTGCCGACGGCGGCAACGTGGCCTGGGGCCAAGGCCAGACACCGATCAAGGAAGTGCTGCAGTTGATGAAGAAAGAGAAGTGGACCTTCCCAGCCGAGATCGAGCTCGAATACAAGATCCCCGAAGGCTCCGACGCCGTGAAGGAAGTGGCGAAGTGCGTGCAGTATTGCAAAGAGGCGCTGGCGTGAGGGGATTGAGAGAGGAGCGCGGACACTCCTGTCCGCCTCTTCATTGTCGCGGCTTCGCCGCCATTTGAATGAAGCGGGCAAGAGTGCCCGCACTCCTCTCAATCAGCTTCGCTCCCAAAGCACAAAACCCGTCTTCAAACCGGCTTTCGCCGGATTCTCGCGAATGTAGGCCTTCACGGTGTTGAAGTGCTCGGGACTGCGGATGAGGCGGTCGAAGTAATCGGGCTGCCAAAAGGGATTCAGGGCGCTGAGGCCGGTTTTGTGGATGAGACGGCTCGAAACGCCTTTCCAGCCTTGGAGTGTGTCGGGGAGGGATTCGCCGTCGCGGAGCGTGAAGAGGACGTGGACGTGATTGGGCATGATGACGTAGCTCCAGAGGTCGTAGCGTTGGCCGTCGAAGTGATGGCCGTCGAAGTGATGGAGGCGGTCGGCGACGATTTGGGCGAGGCCTAGATCACGCAAGACGCAGGAACCGTGCGCGACGTCGAGGTGTTCGTCGAGCTTGTCGGAGAACTGGCCGTGGTAGCAGGCTTCGGTGATGTCGTCCCACGGCGGCGGATTCGCGGCGAGGAAGGCCTCGCGGGCGCGAAGCCAGTCATCGAGAAGTTCACGCGGCAGCGAGTCGGCGAGGCGGAAAGTGACGAAGATCGCCACCTCGCCTTGCTGCCAATGGGGCAGCTTGTGGGCCGTCTTTTCGATGTCCCCTCGCGGATCGAAGAACTTCATGATTCATGCTAATCGAGGGGAGCGCGGGCACTCTTGCCCGCAATGTTGCAATGGCGGCGAAGCCGCGAAGCGAAGAGGCGGACAGGAGTGTCCGCGCTCCTATCACGCGAAGGCCTCGCTTTCGTGAATGAACTTTTCGACGTCTTGAGTCGGACCGCCCCAATTGACAGGCCCCAACCGTTCTTCAGCAGCCTTTTCAAGTCGCTTCGATAAGCCCATTCTACTGGCAAATATTTGTTTGGGTCTCCTCCCAGCGTGGATACCCAGCACACCGAGGTTCAATTCATCAAATCCAAAGCCAAGAAAGAGGGCCTTCTTTTTGGAAGCTATGAGGTCTCCGAGATTGTCATTCGCTTCTGCCCTAGGAGGGATAAGTTTGATGAACGGAGTCGAGTTTTCAAAGTAGTTTGGTTCACCGTATTCGACGCAACCATCTCCATGCCCTAGTTTGCCGAGAGATCCATAGACGTGATGGATTCGGATTTTGGCGAGCACCTCCTTCTGCCGAGTTGGGTATGCTGCCTTGGATGCTCGTCGGACGTATTCCTCCAAGGACCGGTCATAATTGAAGGTTACGATCTCCAATGGTGCTGAATCGCTTGTGATGGTGGGGATGAGCACATCATTCCAGAATGCCCTATACCACCCGCTGCTGAGTGTGCTTTGCCTTTCGCACAACAACAGAATTAGAGCGATGTAGTGTCTTGCCATCGTCTCGGAGTTCGGATGAAGGAACGCGAACCGATCAATCGAGTAGATCTCGGATTCGCGAAACTGCTTCTGCAACTGAATGAAAAACGGATGGTGGGGAGCCTCCTTTGTGGGCACAAAACACGCTTCAAGGAACTTTTGCCACGAACCAACTGGTTCGCGTAGCATGTCGTTGTATTTGAGCTTGGCGAATGCGTCCGGAAGTTCCCCATTTATCATCAGCCCAAGTTCTGAAGCGGTCGGAAAGCCATAAGGCTTACTGGCACCTGCACCGAGGATTAGGACTGTGTCTTGGTTCGCCATTTCAAATCACTTACTTGTGATACTCCTGCAAAGCCCGCACCTGCACCTCGCTGCCTTGCAGTGACTTGATCGCACGCAGCGCGGCATCGGCTCCACGCAGCGTGGTCATGATGGGGATGCGGTTCTGCATGGCGGCGGTGCGGATCTTCACCTCATCCTCACGCGGGTTCTTGCCGCTGGGGGTGTTGATGACGAGGGCCATGTCCTTGTTCTTCATCAGGTCGATGACGTTGGGGCGCTGGCCGCTGGCGAGTTTGGGGAGGATGTTCACGGGGATGCCGGCTTCGCTGATGACGCTGCCGGTGCCGCTGGTGGCGTAGAGGGTGAAGCCGAGGTCGGCGTAGCCTTTGGCGATGCGGACGACGTTGGGGCGGTCGGTTTCTTTGACGCTGATGAAGACGTTGCCCTTGGTGGGCAGGGTGCCGCCGGCGGCCATCTGGCTCTTGGCGAAGGCCATGCCGAGGTCGTAGTCGATGCCCATGACTTCGCCGGTGCTCTTCATCTCGGGGCCGAGGATGATGTCCACGCCGGTGAACTTGCTGAAGGGGAAGACGGCTTCTTTGACGCTGTGATGCTTCGGAATGACTTCTTCGGTGAAACCGAGTTCCTTCAAGGTTTTGCCGGCCATGATCTTGGCGGCGAGTTTGGGCAGTGGGACGCCGATGGCTTTGCTGACGAAGGGCGCGGTGCGGGAGGCGCGGGGATTGACTTCGATGACATACAAGTCGTCGCCTTTGACGGCGAGCTGCATGTTCATCAAACCGCGGACGTTGAGGGCCTTGGCGAGCTTTTTGGCGGCGTCGCGGATGCGGTCCTGCATCGAGTTGCTGAGGCTGAAGGGCGGGATGACGCAGGCGCTGTCGCCGGAGTGGATGCCGGCTTCTTCGATGTGCTCCATGATGGCCCCGATGACGGTGGTCTCGCCGTCGCTGATGCAATCGACATCGACCTCGGTGGCGTCTTCGAGGAAGCGGTCCACGAGCACGGGGCGGTCGGGCGTGGCCTCGACGGCGTTCTTCATGTAGTGGGTGAGTTCGGCGTCGCTATAGACGATCTGCATGGCGCGGCCGCCGAGCACGAAGCTGGGGCGCACGAGGCTGGGGTAACCAATGCGCGCGGTGATGGCGAGGGCCTCCTCCAACGAGGTGGCGGTGCCGCTTTCGGCCTGGTGCAAACCGAGGTCGTCGAGCAGCTTGGCGAACATCTTGCGGTCTTCGGCGAGTTCGATGTTCTTCGGCGAGGTGCCGATGATGCGGACGCCGTTTTCTTCGAGGCCTTTGGCGAGATTGAGCGGGGTCTGGCCGCCGAACTGGACGATGACGCCGAGCACCTGGTCGTGGCGGTTTTCGCGCTCGTAGATGTTGAGCACGTCTTCGAGGGTGAGGGGCTCAAAGTAGAGCTTGTCGGAGGTGTCGTAGTCGGTGGAGACGGTCTCGGGGTTGGAGTTGACCATGATGGTCTCGTAGCCCAGCTCGCGCAGGGCGAAGCTGGCATGGACGCAGCAGTAGTCGAACTCGATGCCCTGGCCGATGCGGTTCGGGCCGCCACCGAGGATCATGACTTTTTTGCGGTCGTTGTCGCGCACTTCGTCCTCGATGCCGTAGGTGGAGTAGTAGTAAGGCGTGAAGGCCTCGAACTCGGCGGCGCAGGTGTCCACGAGGCGGTAGGTGGGGATGATGCCGAGAGCTTTGCGTGCGGCGCGGACAGTTGATTCCGACACTTCTGTTTGAGCGGCGATCTGACGATCTGAGAATCCGAGCTTTTTAATGCGACGAACACTTGCGGCGCATTCATCTTTGTGAGTTCCGAAGGCTGGATTCGCAGCCATCATTTCTGCATCACCATGACATGCGAAGTTCGATTCTTCGCGATAGATCATGGACGATTCGACGACAATCTCCTCAATCTGCCGCAAGAACCAGCGATCAATCTTGGTGAGCGAGAAGACCTTCTCCACATCCCAGCCCTTCGCGAAGGCCTGGCCGAGGAAGAAGATGCGCTCGGCGTTTGGCACCGTGAGCTTGGTGGTGAGGGTTTCGTCATCGACTTCCTTGTCGGCACCATCGCCGATGAGGCCGAAGCGTTTGATCTCCAGGCTGCGCAGGGCCTTTTGCAGGCTCTCTTTGAAAGTGCGGCCGATGGCCATGGCCTCGCCGACGGATTTCATCTGCGTGGTGAGCGTTTCATTGGCACCGGGGAATTTCTCGAAGGTGAAACGCGGGATCTTGGTGACGACGTAGTCGATGGTGGGCTCGAATGCGGCGGGCGTGTGGCGCGTGATGTCGTTCTTCAACTCGTCGAGCGTGTAGCCGACGGCGAGCTTGGCGGCGATCTTCGCGATGGGGAATCCGGTGGCCTTCGACGCGAGCGCGGAGCTGCGGCTGACGCGCGGATTCATCTCGATGACGATCATGCGGCCCGTGTCGGGATGCACTGCGAACTGGATGTTTGATCCACCCGTCTCCACACCGATCTCGCGGATGCAGGCGAAGGAAAAGTCGCGCATGATTTGGTATTCGCGATCCGTGAGCGTCTGGATCGGTGCCACGGTGATCGAGTCGCCGGTGTGCACGCCCATGGGGTCGAGATTCTCGATGGAGCAGATGATGACGCAGTTGTCCGCCTTGTCGCGGATGACCTCCATCTCGAACTCCTTCCAGCCGAGCAACGACTCCTCGATGAGCACTTCCGTCACGGGCGAGAGATCGAGTCCGCTGGCCGTGATGGTTTCAAACTCCTCCTTGTTGTAAGCGATGCCGCCGCCGGTGCCGCCGAGCGTGTAGGCGGGGCGGATGATGAGAGGCATGGTGCCGATCTGCTCCGCAATGGCGCGGGCTTCTTCAATCGTGTGAGCCACGCCGGACTGCGGCAGGTCGAGGCCGATCTTGAGCATGGCGTTCTTGAACTTGAGCCGGTCCTCACCTTTCTCGATGGCCTCCGCATTCGCGCCAATCATGCGCACGCCATGTTTGGTCAGCGTGCCAGCATTCCACAGCGACATGGCGCAATTCAGCGCCGTCTGGCCGCCGAGCGTCGGCAGCAGCGCATCTGGCTTCTCGATCATGATGATCTTCTCGACGATCTCGGGATTGATCGGCTCGATGTAGGTCCGATACGCGAACTCCGGGTCCGTCATGATGGTGGCCGGATTGGAATTGATGAGCACCACCTGATAGCCTTCCTCACGCAGAGCCTTGCAGGCCTGGACGCCGGAGTAGTCGAACTCACAGCCCTGGCCGATGACGATGGGGCCGGAACCGATGACGAGGATGGTTTTGATGGTGGTGTCTTTGGGCATGGGGGTGGATAAAAGCTGAAAGCTGAAATTTGGAAAACTGAAATGGGAAGCGTCGTCGTGGGCGCTTTCAGGGGGCCGGGGAGAGGAATCGGGTGGATTCGCCGCGCTTGGCGGGCCGGAAAGCGCGGCATCTTGCACAGTCGTGGGGGTGCGTCAAATGCGGGGGCGCAAAAGCCGCGAAATTGCCTCCGGAAGGCGACATGCAGAGATCTCCGCCCTCGTTTTGCGGCAAGCGGCTCAATTGACCGTGATCTTGACGCCAATGTCCCTGTAGGCGGCGATGATCTCCTGCGCGATTTGTGAATAACCGCGTTCATCGAGCAGGAGGTGCAGATGTTTGAAGGGGGCGGTCTCGCCCTTCATGTCCGGCGGTGGAAAGCTGGTGGGATAGCTGAAGCGGCCGTCGGGGAAGCGTTTGACGCGGGGATCTTTGAAAAAAGTGCGCAGCGCCTCGACCTCGCCATACACGGCGTCCATGAACTTGATGAAACGCGTGCCCTGCTTGTCTCCATCTTTTTTGACGCCGTCGAGATGGCAGAAGAAATAGACGAGCAGCGCGGAGCGGAAATAGAGCTCGCCCATCTTCTTGTTGGAAGTATCGGCGATGCCGGACCAGGTGGCGCGGTTCATCGTCATGTGCGTCTCCAGATTGCCGATGTCGATGGCGTAGCCGCGCTTCTGCATTTCCTGGATGTGGTCGCGGATGCCGGTCTTGTGGGCCTCGGCGCGGAATTTGCCGGCGTTGTAGGGCAGCATCTCGGTGTATTCCGCAGTGCCTTCGATGACCCACACGGGCAGGAAGGTGAGGTAGTCGTCCATCACCTGATGGGTGATCTCGTGGATGAGGGTGCCGCCGTCGTAATCAGCGTCCTTGGCGTAGGTCTTGCCGAGAAGCTTGAGGCCAATGCTGGGAAAAGGGACTTTGAAGATTTTCTCGCCGCTCATGTACACGCCGCCGGAGTTTTCGGGACCGCCTGCGTCCTTGTAGTCCTGGCGCGTTTCATACAGCGCGGCCTGATAGCGCTCCATGCCTTCCGGCGGCCTGCAAACAACGCCCCAAGGCAACGAGGAGACGAGCGTCCTCGTGGCCTCGAAGGTTCGCGCGACTTCCTTCATCACACTGCCGGCCAGCTTGGCCTGCGAGGTGAACTCGAAAGCCTCGGAACGATACACGCACTTCCGTGCGACAGGATTCTCCTCGACGATCTGGATCTCGATGGATTTCGTCGGCACAGCGACATTTTCCGGCCAGGTGCGCTTCTCCAGTGGGAGGCGGTTCAACGAAGCGGCGGCAACAGCCGGTGTGGCGCCTTGGGCGGTCGATGGAGCGGGTGCGGGAGCCAGGCTCTTCACGAACGCCTGGTCCTCGGCGCTGAGACGTGCGAGCGGGATTTGATGCTCTTTGCCATCCGCCACCTTCAAAATGACGCCGTCGGCCGTGGCGCTGACGAAGGATGCCTGGATGATGCGGCCCTGCGCGTCCTTCCACGGGCGCAAAGCGGCATCCTGCGCGAGTGCGCCAAGTGCAAAGAAGGCTGTCGCGATGAAGAGGCTGCGGTTTGCGGGCTTCATGGTGAGCGTGAATATCACGAAGCGGGAATTTAGGCAAGACGGCTCTGCATTTCATGCCAGAATCCTACGCGTGGCCCGTGTCCTGCTTGGCAAACAGGCGGCGCAGGCTTTTTGTGCTCTGATTTTCCGATGGCATCCCTTTCCCCCAGCCCACCCCGCGCCCTGCTGCATGTCTTCAACCGCTACCTCTTCAAAGGTGGCGAGGAGATGATCGTGGACAAAATCCACACCGACCTCTCCACCCTGCATGACATGACGTGGTGCCGGTTCGACAGCGCGGAGTGGACCGGCGAGCAGGCACCTTCACCATGGCGGCAGGCGACGCGGCTGTTTTACAATCAAGAGGCACGTGGTCGTTTTGAATCGGCTCTGGACACGAGCGGCGCAGGCGCGGCGGTTTTTCACAACGTCCACCCGGTCGGATCTCCCTCGCTGTATCATGCTGCTATGAAACGTGGACTGCCGGTGGTGCAGTTTCTGCATAACTTCCGGCCATTCTCCGTCGGCGGCACGCTGCATGCCAATGGCAAGCTGATACCCGACGCGCTCTACGGCAGTCATTGGAGGGAAGTGCGCGCCGGAGCGTGGCAGAACTCCGTCGTCAAGAGCGCCTTGTTTGCCGTGATGCTGAAGGCTCTGCAACACAGCGGCTGGCTGAAAAGCGTGAAGGCCTGGATTGCGGTGTCGGATTTCATGCGGCAGAAGCTCGTCGCCGCCGGAGCGCTGCCTGCGCAGCGTGTGCATACGCTGCGTCATGCCTGGAATGCCCTGCCGCAGCCGCCTGTGGTCGAAGACGCGGGCTACTACCTGTTTCTCGGGCGGCTGGTCGAAACCAAGGGCGTCATCCCGCTGCTCGACACGTGGGACGCGCTGCGTGCGCAGTTCGGCAAAAACACGCCGCTGCTGCATCTCGCGGGTGAAGGCCCGCTCGATGACGCCGTGCAGCAACGCGTGCGCACGAACCCCTACATCGGCCAGCTCGGCCACATTTCTGGCGAAACAAAACGCGAGGCCTTGCGGCGCTGCCGGGCGGTCATTGTGCCCTCCACGTGGTGGGAGCCGCTGGGGCTCGTGGTGTACGAGGCGTATGACTTTGGCAAACCCGTGCTCGCCGCCAAAACAGGAGGCCTGGGGGAGATCGTGCAGCATGGCGTCACCGGTTTGCAGCACGAGCCGGGCGATGTGCCCGGCCTCGTGAATGATGTGCTGGCGATGGAAGCCACGCCGGGCACCGCACGCCTCGTCATCGGCCGTGCCGGACGCCAGTGGCTGCTGCGTGAAGCAAGCACGCAGGCATGGCTGAAGCGCTTTGAGGAGATTCTGGCAGAGGCGGTGGAGGGAAGTTGACGGTGGTTTACCGTTGTTGACGATGGTTGACAGTGGTTTTTCCAAACCGGCACGGCGACGGCTTCCAACGCATATGTGACGACGAGCCTCTGATTCCGGCAAACCATCGTCAACCATCGTCAACCATCGTCAACCACTGCAAACTCCCCTCACCGCATGATCGTCACCCGCGAACCCACGGGCGCATGCTGGTAGATCGTTTCCGCCATGTCTCGCGGCAGGCGGATGCAACCATGAGAGGCCGGGGAACCAGGACGGGGAATCACCCCCGCATGCAAGCCGACTCCGTAGCCCGTGATGCGCATCCAGTACGGCATCTGCGCTCCAACGAAGCGGCCTCCTGGCGGAATGCGTGAAACGCCCGCCGTCGCGTTGCTGTTCACCACGTTGCCATGGCGATCCACGATCATGCCATAGCGGTTCGAGCGTTTGTCCGCGATTTTTTCCATGATGCGGAAAGTGCCTGTCGGAGTCGCGAAGCCACTGCGGCCCGTCGCCACATACGTCCAGCCGACATTCTGGCCGCTTTTGAACAGATAGGCCTTCTGCTCGCTGAGATCGATGTTCACGCTCAATGGCCCGGGCCTGCCGCTTCCATGCCAGACATACATCGACGACTGCGAGGCAAATGGCGGCAATATCAGCAGCGGACGTCTCACGACCTCAAAGCGTGAGGAAAACAGCGGAAACTGCGGCAGTTCGCACTGGCTCAGCAAGAGCATACCGACAGCAGTGATTGTGAGGCGGATGGCTTTCATGGCGGATGCGATTGTAGGAGCACAACCCGCGCCCATGCAACCCATCAACTAGAGCCAGTGCAGCGAATTTCGTTTCACTGGTTTTGCTGATTCCAATAAATCTTAACATTCTTGCTACGACGGCCGGCGCTAATGATCTCCAAGTCGCGATCTCCATCCAAATCAGCACACACCGCGTCTTCACAGGCCATGCCTCCGTCATCGATGAAAGCCTCCTGCCAGCCGTTGCCGTCCTCTTTCGTCGTCCAGAACAGTTTCACCGCCACCTTGCCGATCTTCTGCTGCGCCCGCCAGCCGACGACGATCTGGCGGTTGTTCAAGCCGAGCAAATCATGCGTGGCGATGGCGTGGCCATCGACGAGCTGATCACTGAGCACATGACGCTGCCAAGTGCCGTTTTTCGGACCGTCAGCAGGTGGTGTGTAGATCACGAGTTTGTCACCATGCATCGGCTCAATCGTCGTCACATACGGCTGACCGCCCGCGAAGGCCCCGTAACGCACCTCGCCCGCGCCTTGCAGCTCCGTTGAATCCTTCGGGTGCTTTGCGATCCACTGCTCCTTCCAGCCGTTGTCGGTTTGATCCAGCCGCACCACGCCCTCCCGGCCACAGAGCAGCAGACTCTCTGCCTCGGTGCCCGGCGCCGGGATGATGTCGAGATTGTGTGTCTTGTGCATCGTGCCCTGCACCAGCGTCGTGTTCCACTCCTTGCGCGGATCTTCCGGCATGTGGTAGGCCAGCACGCGCACACCGGCACCCTCGGCGTTCTTGTCATTGCCACGGCCATGCAACGGCACCACCACGAGATCATAGCGCCCTGCCCTGTTGCGCACCCATTTCATGCGATGCGTCACCGGCTCATGCGCCAGTTTCACCGGCTCCCACTTCTGTGTGCGGTCTGCTGGCGGGATCAAATAAAACACCGCGCCGCTGCCCGTCGTGTCGCCCGGATTCCACTCCGCGCCCACGGCGATCTCGCATTTCCCGTCGCCATCAATGTCACGCGCCGCAATGCACACATGATCCTTTTCTGTGAGCTTTTCGGCGATGACATGCTTCTTCCACGTCGGATTTTCATACCAGACGATCATATTGCTGTCTGCCAGCAAGATGTCCGTCTGCCGGTCGCCATTCACATCCGCCACGGCCAGCCCGTAGCCGATGCCGACCGCGTTATCGATCTCCTGTGCTTTAAAATTGGGTGTCTGCGCCTGCACAGCGGCTGCGGCGACGAGGGAGGCAAGGAGGAACGTGATTTTCATGCGGAGCGCAGCCTAGGCTGGACCTCCACAACGAATCAAGCCCGCAAAATCACACCGCCTCGACTTTCCGTCGCCACCGCATGCCCAGCGCCACGCTCCACTGATACTTCCGCGCATGCTCGCGGATCAGGAACGGCATGTCGCAGGTCTTCGAGAGATCAAAATGCGGCTCCAGCAGTGACGTGAGCCATTCCCGCGTCGAGCCCTGCGGCCAGTTGCCACGCGGCGTGAATTCTTCCAGCCAGGTACATGGCGTCGTCAGCAAAAGCTGCCCGCCCGGCTTCACGAGGCTCGGCAGACGCTTGATCAGCTTCAACGGATCAGTCAAACGGCACAGCAAATTCGCCGCATGCACGATGTCAAAGTCGCCAAGATCGCTGCGCAGGTTCATCGCGTCACCTTGCTCGAAACGCACACGATCCCGCCGCAGATTCTCCGGCACACGCGCCACCAGTGCTGTCCTCGCGCTGCCTTCATCCACACGCTCGTAATTCATGCTGCCATCACGCGCCATCACCGCCGCCGCATCAACAAAACTCTGCGAGTAATCCATGCCGAGCACGCTCACGCCAAAATTCGCCAGCTCAAAGCTCGACCGCCCCACCGCGCAGCCGAGATCCAGCGCCACCGCCTCACACGGTGTGCGCGGCAGATCGATCAGCTCCATCACCGTGCGCACCGGAAACCCCAGCGCCTCACGCGGCCCGTTTTCCCACGGCAGCACTTCCGCAGGCTGGCCGTAATGAAACAGCAGGTATTCGTCGAGCAGACGCCGGGTTTCGTAGATGTTCATCAGGCGTGACTCTTATTCCGCCGCCAGTGCGTCCAGCAAGTATTTCGACGGCTGGAAGTGCTCGTTGAGGACGGTGATCTGGCCATCGCGGAACATGCGCGTCTGCTTGATGTCGAAGTTCGGCGTCTTGTGGGGCGCAAAGAGAATGTCGTCGTGCGTGGCGTTTTGATGACGCTTGAACTGCGCAGGTGTGATGTGTCCACCAAGGTGGTCGTCGCGACCCGTGGCAAGATGGCAGGTGCCGAGCACTTTTTCGTCCTGGATGTCTGCGCCGGACACGGGAAGCACCTGCGTGCCGAAGCCAAGCTCGCCCAGCACGCCGGTCATCGGATCGTCGGCCAGTTTGGCGTTGTGTTCGTCGATGGTGCTCTGTTTGCCTGCGATGAGTTCGGCTTTGATGATGCAACCGCCGGTGACGGTGAGCTTGCCGAGCGTGCCGTCCTCGTATTTGAGCGGAAAGGTGCCTTCCGCACCGGTGGGCACGAAATAGACCTCACCCGCAGGCAGGTTCGCGATGTCGGGTGTGTCACCCTGGCAGAGACCGTGGCTCTTCTGCGCTTCCTGGCGGTTCAATTCGAGACGCACGGTCATGTCGGGACCGTTTTCGACGGTGAAGTCGATCTCGACCCAATCCGCGCGCGTCATCGCAAGTCGCAGCTTCTCCGCATCGACACTGACCTCCTCATAATCGACGGCGAGACCCGAATTGAGGATGACATCGTTCACGCCATGCAGCGTCGCACCACGAAAGCCATACTGCTTCGCAAAGGCCGTCAGCGGCGCGGTGGCACTGAAGGTGGAGATGCAGAGGATGATGTCGTAGTTCGGGTAGATGTCGCGTTCGAGGCTTAGCTCCTTGCCGCTCATATCAACGCAGAGATCGGGCAGATCGAGATTGCTGCCAGTCGTCTGCGTGTAGGCATACATTTCACCGCCTTTGAGCGCCAATTCATCTGCAACACCGTCTTTGAGGCCCTGATAGAAGTGATCATGCGCGCGCTTCTGGATCGCTCGGGCCGGATTCTTCAAGAACGCGTAATCCTTCGCCTCGGCGAGATCAGGCAGGTCGATGAGGATGCAGATTTTACGGCCAAAGGTCGGCTTGAACACGGTGCCGAGCAGACGTGCGAGATCGAACTTGGGGAACTGGCGGCCTTTGGCCGAGGACTGAATGGTTGACATGGGAGCGGCGATCATAGGCATTTGAGAGTGTGAGGCAATTACGGCCTGCATATTCATGCCGGACGCCACAAATCATCCCCATGTTCCAAATTGATCCCACAGCAGTTTGATCACCATGGCGAAGACGACGGTGATGAAAATGACACGAATGAACGGTGAGCCATGCCGGATCGCCATCGAAGCTCCGAGACGCCCGCCGATAAGCTGTCCGGCGATCATGGCGAAGGCGATGGGGTAATGCACGCGGTCTGAAATCACAAACACAAGCAGCGAGGCCATGTTGCTCGTGAGATTGACCACCTTCGTGAACGCGGTGGCTCGTGTGAGTTCCAGGCCGAGCAGTGAGATGCAGGCCATCGTCCAAAACGTGCCGGTGCCGGGACCAAAGAAGCCATCGTAAAAGCCCAGCACGCTTCCTGCGAGACAAGCGAAGGCCACCAAGCTCAATCTCGCTTTTGCGGCGGTCCTCCCGAGGCCAGGACTGAGCAACACATACACCGCGATGCCGAGCAACATCCACGGCACGATCTTTTTGAGCACCTCGTTGCTCACCTGCGTGACCGTCCAGGTGCCGAGGCAGGCGAACACAAACGTGACAAGCACCGTGAGCCGCACCTGAGGCCACGAAACCAATCCGGCCTTCGCATACTTCCTTACCGCCATCAGCGTGCCCCAGGTGGACTGCATCTTGTTCGTGCCCAATGCCATCTGCGGCGGCAATCCGGCCCATAACAAAGCCGGCACCGAGATCAAACCGCCACCACCCGCGATGGCGTCGATGAACCCGGCGCTGAGTCCGGCAAGGAACAAGAGTGTGATGACCTCCCAGCTCATGATTTGCGGCCGAGGATGCGATCCAGTGAGTCGGAGGTCTGCCAGATGAGCGCCTCGGGGTAATGGGCATACGGATGGAAGTATTCGAAGGTCAGGAAGCCCTTGTAGCCTGTCTCTGCGAGCGCGTCGGTGACGGCGGGCCAGTTCGTGGTGCCGTCGAGCAACGGGCGGAAGGTTTCGAGACTGAAATCGGTCCCTTTTTTGGTGAACTCCTTCAGGTGGACGTTCTTCGTGCGGTTGCCGAGCACCTTGGCCCAATGCTCGGGGAACTGGAACATGCTGATGTTCCCCGTGTCAAAATGCACGCGCACATGCTCGCTGCCGACACCATCCACAAAGGCATTCATCTCCATTGGCGTCATGAGATAACCGTTGAAGAAGATGTTTTCGATGTTGAGGCAGACCTTCAGTTTCGCGGCCTGCTTTTCGAGCTGGCCCACAGCCTCGCGGGCACGCTGGTCGCACACATCATTCGCCACCGGCTCGTGATCCGTGCGCCACGGGATGTGAACGGCACCCGGCACAACTAGCACGTTCTCCACACCGAGGTCATGCGCGCATTGCGCGATCTTTCCAGCCAGCTCCATGCCCTGCGCACGCTTGGCGGGATCGTTGCTCGTCAGCGGATACGGCCAGAAGAGGAAGGAGCAGAGTCCGCTGATCTGGATGCCGATCTCATCGGCCATCTTGCGTATTTTGACATAATCCGCCGTGCCGTGTTTCGGTGAGAGATCGTTGTCGAGGTCGTAGTTCAGCTCGATGCCGTCGAATCCGGCGTCTCTCGCGAGTTGCAGGCACTCGCGCAGCGTCATGCGCTCGGGATACGGAAAGGCCCAGAGGTTGATCGACTTGAGCATGTCGTATTTCTTCGTCGATCCACGCCTTGCATCCGGGACTGCGGGTTGAACAGCCTTTGCAGGCTCAAAGGCGAGCGTGGAAAGACCGACCGAGGCGATGGTGGCCTTGAGAGCATCACGACGGGAAAGGGAGTCGGTGGGCGGATTCATGGCGAGGATGCAATCAGAATGCGCGGAGGCTGGCAAGAGCATTCAATTCCGCGCAAGCGTCCTGGAGTGCGCCGGCCCTCCGGCGCTTTCGCATGGCGCTGGGCTGTCGAAAAGCTCCAGAGGGCTGGAGCACTCCAAAACGCTGCCGCGTCCAACGGAACACTTGCCTTCCGCACCACGTTTTGGAGAATCACCGGCCATGAAGCGCTTTTTGTTCCTGCTTTCCCCTATCCTGCTCACCGCCGCCGAATCGGGTGCTCCCGTCGGCAAGTTTCAGCAGCTTGATCCCTCGATTCCAACGCCTTCGGCGCAGCGGAACGCTTCGGGAGCGCCGGGGACGGGATATTGGCAGAACAGGGCAGACTATGACATCAACGTGGAGCTGGATGATGTGAAGCGCACGATCACCGCCGAGGCGACGGTGACGTATCATAACGCGTCGCCGGACGCGCTGGAGTATCTGTGGGTGCAGCTTGATCAAAATTATCTATCTCATAACGCGGACTCGCGGGCCGCGCCGAACACGAAGCGTGGGATTGATCCATCAAAGATCACCTACTCGGCGCTCGACCGCCTGCTGACTTATGAGACCTACGATGGCGAGATGAAAATCAGCAAACTCACCGATGCGCAGGGCGCGGCGTTGCCGCATTCGATTGTGAAAACGATGCTGCGGCTTGATCTGCCTCAGTCACTGGCGGCAGGGGCGGATTTTGTGTTCAAGATCGCGTGGAGTTATCCGATCAATGACTGCAAGCACATCAACGCGCGCACGGGCTACGAGTTCTTCAAAGAGGACGGCAACTGCATCTACACCATCGCGCAGTGGTTCCCGCGCATGGCGGCCTACACGGACTACGCGGGCTGGATCAACAAGCAGTTCCTGGGCACGGGCGAGTTCACGCTCGAATTTGGCGACTACACCGTGCGCCTCACCGTGCCGGACGATCATCTCGTGGCGGCGACGGGCGCTTTGCAGAATGCGGAAGGTGTTTTGACTGAAACACAGCGTGAGCGGCTCAAGCAGGCGCAGGGTGAGACGAAGAAGCCAATGTTCATCGTCACGCCGGAGGAAGCGAAGGCGGCTGAGAAAAGCAAGCCTAAGGGCAAGAAGACCTGGGTGTTCAAGGCGGACAACGTGCGTGACTTTGCCTTCGCCTCGTCGCGCAAATTCGCGTGGGATGCGATGGCCGTAGAAGGCGCGAGTGTGAATGGCAAGCCGGTGATGGCGATGTCGCTTTACCCGAAGGAAGGCATGCCGCTGTGGGACAAGTATTCGACGCATGCCATCGCACACACGATCCAGGTCTATTCGCGCTACACCTTCGCGTATCCGTATCCCGTCGCGTGGTCGGTGAATGGACCCGTGGGCGGCATGGAATACCCGATGATCTGCTTCAATGGGCCACGACCTGAGAAAGACGGCACCTATCCGGAGAAAACGAAGTATGCGCTCATCGGTGTCGTGATTCATGAGGTGGGGCACAATTACTTCCCGATGATCGTGAACAGCGACGAGCGGCAGTGGACGTGGATGGACGAGGGGCTGAATTCGTTCGTGGAATACCTCACGGAGGAGGAATGGGAGAACGACTGGAAGCATCGCCGCAATGAGCGTGGCATGGTCGATTACATGCGCACGACGGACCGTGTGCCAGTGATGACGAACTCGGAGTCCATCGCCGATCTCGGCCCGAACGCCTACGGCCAGCCCACCGTGGCCCTGAACATCCTGCGCGAGCACATTCTGGGCCGCGAGGCCTTCGATCACGCGTTCAAAACCTATGCGAAGCGCTGGATGTTCAAGCGGCCCACGCCGAGCGATTTCTTCCGCACGCTGGAGGATGCCAGCGGTGTCGATCTCGACTGGTTCTGGCGCGGCTGGTTTTACAGCGTCGATCACGTCGATGTGGCCGTCGATGAAGTGAAGTGGCTGCAGCTCGACACACGCGATCCCGCCATCGAGAAGAAGAAAAAGAAGCAGGAGGAGGACGAACTGCCGAAAACCACCACGCGCGAACGCAACTACCCGCTCTCGAAGCGCGTGGATCGTTATCCCGAGCTGAAGGACTTCTACGACAGCTTCGACAAGACCACCGTGCTGCCGAGCGAGAAGAAGAAGTTCGAGACGCTCATCAAAGATCTCAACGAGGAGGAGATCGATCCGAAGCTGCTGCAAACGAAGCATAACTTTTACGCCATCAAGCTGCGTAACGTTGGCGGGATCGTCACACCGGTGATTCTGAAGGTCGAATACACCGACGGCAGCACCGAGGAAATCAAGCTGCCCGCCGAAATCTGGCGCTTTAACACGGACAAGTCCTCCAAGCTGCTCTTCACGAAGAAGGAGCTGAAATCCGTCACCTTCGACCCGCGCCAGGAACTCGTGGACACCGATGTGGAAAACAACTTCTGGCCCCGCCGCCCCGTGAAAAGCAAATTCCAGCTCTTCAAGGAGGACAAGGCCCCGAATCCGATGCGTGAGCTGACAAAGCCGGAGAAGAAAGACGACGAGAAGAAGGTCGAGCCGAAGAAGTAACCGGAGCGCGGGCCTCCGAGCCCGCAGCGCTCCCGCAATCCCCCAACCCATGGCAGACCGAAAAACAGCCCTTTGCATGCTGCGGACTAAAAGTCCGCGCTCCTGGGCCGTCTTGCTGTTCGCATTCGTCACCAGTCTTCACGCGCACTCGCTCCATCAATCCACTGCCGAGGCGGAATACAATCCGACGACGAAAAGGCTCGAAGTCAGCCTCACCGTCTTCGTCAACGACCTCGAACTCGCCCTCATCCGCCAGAGCGAGCGCGAGATGCGCCTCGACAAAACGCCCGTCGCCGAAATCGACGCTCAAATCCAGGCCTACCTCGCCAAAACCTTCGTGGTGACGGATGCAGTAGGTAAAGTGGCCAAGATCGAGTGGGTGGGGCGTGAGTTGGATGCCGAGAGTGCGAAGAGCGGTGATCCGGCGGTGACGGTGTTTTTCGAAATCGCGCTTCCGGGAGGTTTGAAAGGCGCTTCGCTACGAAATGAAATTTTCGACGGGCTTTTTGAGGATCAGTTGAATTTGCTGCTAATACAAAACGGGGCAGAAAAAATGCAGATGCGTTTCAGACGCGGCGATGGGGCGAAGATTATGCGCGATTAATGAGTGCCTTATGAGCGATCGCCACGTTCTGGATTCATCTCTTTCACTAGAGCATTGAGGAAATCTAAATGCTCTGCGTCATCGAACCAGCCGGACTCTTGCCAATCTTGAGGTAGATGAGAGCGGACAACTGCAATCGTCATTCTGGCCTTAATTAACGCGTCCATACGTCGGGCACCATTTTTGCTGCCTTTCTTTGAAAACTTCTCAAAGAGCGCCAATGCAGCCGAAAGCTCCTTCTCGGCATCCTTTATGTGGCGAAGGATAGCCGCCATGTTCTGTTTAGGATCGTTCATAAACTTGTTACCGTTGTTAAAACTTAACCAAAGAACGGAGCAAGCACGTTTCTTGCGACTTTGAGAGCTTTCATGCGGCCTTCGAGGGTTTTGCCGAAGGTGTCGTCTTCGACTTCGATGCAGAGGGGGCCGTCGTAGCCGATGCGCATGAGTTCGGCCATGAACTGGGGCCAGTTGATGTCGCCGTAGCCGGGGATTCTGGGCTGGTGCCACTTGAGGGGGAAGTCGAAGCGGCCGACTTCGTTGAGGGCGGCGTGGTTGATCTTCACATCCTTGGCGTGGAGGTGGAAGAGCTTGGATTTGAACTCGGCGAGCGGGCTGAGCGGGTCCATGCCTTGGAGGATGAAGTGGCTGGGGTCGTAGTTGAGGCCGAAGTTGGGTGAATCGATGTCGTTGAAGGCTCGGCGCCAGATTTGTGGCGTGGTGAGGAGGTTTTTGCCTCCGGGCCATTCGTCGCGGGTGAAGGACATGGGGCAGTTTTCGATGCCGATCATCACGCCGTGGTCTTCGGCGTGCTGGATGATGGGTTTCCAGATTTTGAGGAAGCGCGGCCAGTTTTCATCGACGGTCTGGGTCCAGTCGCGACCGACGAAGCCGTTGACGTTTTTGAGGCTGAGCTTGGGAGCGGCGGCGATGACTTTTTTGAAGTGGGCGACGGCGACGCGGGAGGTTTCGGCGTCGGGATCGAGCATGTTCGGGTAGTAGCCGAGGGCGCTGATGCTGACACCTTGATCCTGGCACTGGCCGAGGATGTTCTGAGCCTTGGTTTTCGACAGTGAGGTGACGTCGATGTGCGTGACACCGGCGTATTTGCGCTCGGCCTTGCCGAGGGGCCAGCACATGACCTCGACGGTGGAGAAGCCTTCGTGGCGGGCGAAGTTGAGGACGTTGTCGAACGAAAGTTCGGGGAGGATGGCGGTGACGAAGCCGAGTTTCATGACGGGCAAGGTCAAGGAGTAGTCAAGAAGGTCAAGTGGTGGTCAAGAGTTGTGACGGGCACCGCCTTGACAACTCTTGACCTTCTTGACGACGTAGTCTTGACCTGCTCCTCACTTCGCTTCGCCGGCGGCCAGGGCGGCGATGTCGCGGCTGCTGGTGAGGACTTTGTCCACGAGGCCGTATTCGGCGGCCTGGGCGGCGGACATGTAGTTGTCGCGGTCGGCGTCGCGCTCGATCTGCTCGACGGATTTTCCGGTGTGGAAAGCGAGGATGCGGTTGAGGCGCTTCTTGAGGTTGAACATGTATTCGACGGTGCGCTCGACATCGCTGGCGGTGCCGCGGGCGCCACCGGAGACCTGATGGATCATGATGTCGCTGTTGGGCAGGGCGTAGCGCTTGCCTTTGGTGCCTGCGGCGAGCAAAACGGCTCCCATGGAGGCGACGAGGCCGATGCTGTAGGTGCAGACATCGCAGGTGAGGAACTGCATGGTGTCGTAGATGGCGAGACCGGCGGTGACGCTGCCGCCGGGGCTGTTGACGTAGATGTTGATGTCCTTCTTCGGATCCTGCATCTGGAGGAAGAGAAGCTGGGCGATGATGATGGAGGCCATCGTGTCATTGATCTCGCCACCGAGGAAGATGATGCGGTCCTTGAGCAGGCGGGAGTAGATGTCATACGCACGCTCTCCGCGTCCTTCGGACTCGATGACGGTGGGGACCATGTAGCTGGCGTGCGGGGCGATGGAGGTGGGGAAATCGGATGTCATGGGCGTGGAATGAAGAGGTTGGGGGGCGGCTTGTCAAACAGGGGAGGGAAATGATGAATGACGAATGCAGAATGACCGAATCATGCCTGCGGGGTGCTGGCGAGCTTCAAACCTACGATTCCGGCGACGATCAGGACGATACAAACGATGCGGGCGGCGGTGCGGGGCTCGTCAAAGACGAAGATGCCGATCAAGGCGGTGCCGACGGCTCCGATGCCGGTCCAGATGGCGTAGGACGTGCCGAGGGGCAGCGAACGCAGCGCGAGCGAGAGAAAGAAGAAGCTGGCGATCATGAGCAGCGCGGTGATCACACTCGGCCAAAGGCGCGTCCAGCCATCCGTCTGCTTCAAACCGATGGCCCAGGCGACTTCGAGGAGTCCGGCGATGATGAGGTGGAACCAGGGCATGAGCTTGGAGCGTGATCAGGAGACCTTGGCCGCGCGCTGCTTGCGGCGGGCGGTGACGTCGTCCCGCTTGATGCGGACGCGGGAGGCATCGGCGTTCTTGCCCTGGGCGAGGAGTTCCTTTTCCAAAACGGAGAGCACCTCGATGTAGCGGTCGTAGAGCGGCAGGGACAAGGCGTCTTTTTGAACCGAGTAGTTTTTCTCCGCGCTGCGATAGGTGGTACGGAGCTTTACCACCGAGCTGTGCAGGCCGGAGGGGTCGATGGACGGCATTAACTTGTGCGTGGTGAAACGCTGCTTCTCCTCACGCAGGGCGATGGCCTCATCGAGCCTGCCAGCCTTGCTCGCATCCTGCATGGCACGGTCGAGCGCCGCCACGTAACCTGTGCCCAGCGTGGCGAGTTGATCGGTAAAGACCGTGTTCACATCGCGCTCGAAGGCGGTTTGAAACTGTGACTCCAGCACGGCGAGGCGGTCGGAGATGCCACTGGAGGCTGGAACCGCTGGCGTGGCCGTTTTGGGCGTCGTCATTGACGGTTTGGGCGCCGGAGTGCTGACACTGCTGGAGGAAGATGGACGCGTGGTCGTGGAGGTGCTGGAAGTCGCCGCTGGTGGTGACATGGAGGGCGGCGGCAAACGCTCGGGAGTTGTGGGGGTGGAAGGAGCAGAACTCGTCGTGGAGGCTGATGACTCAAAAGGGTTGTTACCCGCCGCGACCGTGTCCGCCGTGACGGGAGCAACCTCCTGCCCCTGCGGCTGGTTTTTTTGCAGAATGAACCAGCCGCCAAAACCCAGCATCGCCACTGCGGCGATGACATAAGGCATGGTCGAAGACTGCTGCGGTGATGACACTGGCAGCGGGGGCTCAAATTCCGGCGCAGGCCGACGTTGCGGCGCTGAAGCCGGATTGCGGGACGAGGGCACCACCGTGCGGCCGGGCGCCTGAGCCGGCATCTGCTGCTTGGGCAACGCGGCGCTGGATTGCTGGCCAGGTTCCGCACGCGGCGTGGTCAGGATCACATCCAGCGCCATGCGCAGTTCGTGACTGCTTTGATAACGCTCCTCACGATCGTGCTCCAAGGCGCGGCGGATGATGGCGTCGAAGCGTGGATCAATGCTCTGAAACTTCTGCGACGGCATTTTGAACATGCCGCGCGGAATGTCGCCGGTGAGCATCTGATACAGCATGACCCCGACGGCATAGATGTCCGCACGTCCGTCCACTTCACTACCGAGCGTGAGCGTTTCGGGAGCCACATAATCCGGCGTGCCCATCGCCATGCCGGTTTGCGTGAGGCCGGAGTTCAGCGCGTTGTTGGTGAGCTTGGCCAGGCCGAAGTCGGCGACTTTGACGCGACCCTCCATGTCGATGAGCACATTGGACGGCTTGATGTCGCGATGCACGATGCCCTGCTTGTGCGCGTAGCCGAGCGCGTCGCACAGATGGGCGGTGACGGCCAGCGCATGCTCCGGCGGCAGGCGCCCCTCGCGGGCGATCATGCGCTGCACGTCGGTGCCATCGACGAACTCCATGACGAAGTAGAGCTGGCCGTCGGTGGTGCGGCCGAAATCATACACACTGACGATGGCAGGGTGATTCATCCTCCCCATGAGCTTCGCCTCGTTTTTAAAGCGCTCGGCAAAAGCAACGTCCTGCTGCTCGATGGCCGGTGGGAGCAGCTTGATCGCCACCGGACGCTCCAGACTGAGCTGCACGCCTTTGTACACCGCACCCATGCCGCCGCGGCCGATCAGCATCTGCACCTCATACTGAGGCAGCATGAGCTGCAACTCCTCCGGCGCAGGCGGTTCCCAGCGCCAGCCACCACCGGTGGTTTTCGGTGGCGGCAGAGGGTTCGATGGATCATTCATGGCGAATTGGCAAAAACGCAGGACGGAACAGCAAAAACTCCACCAGTCCTACGAGAAGTTGCCAAGAAGCACAAGCATTGAGACGCGGAAACACGCGATGGGTTGATTTCTGTGACAGCCTCGACTAACTCCGCGCCGCATGAATGAAAGTTTGAAAATCTTGAGTGGTTCCGCACATCCAACGCTGTCGAAGGCGATTGCAGAAAACCTGAATATGGAGCTGTGTGCGGCCGAGCTGACCACCTTCCCGGACGGCGAGACCTTTGTGCAAATCCATGAGAACATCCGCGGTGGTGATGTTTTCATCGTGCAGCCGACCTGCCCGCCGACCAATCAGAACCTGATGGAGCTGCTCATCATGGTGGATGCCGTGCGCCGCGCCAGCGCCGCGCGCATCACCGCCGTGCTGCCATTTTTTGGTTATGCCCGCCAGGACCGCAAGGACCGCCCGCGCGTGCCTATCACCGCGAAGCTCGTGGCAAACCTGCTGGTGGCGGCGGGGGTGAACCGCGTGCTCACCGTCGATCTGCATGCCGGTCAGATTCAGGGCTTCTTCGACATTCCGGTGGATCATCTGTATGCCGCGCCCATTTTGATGAAGACGATCCGTGAGCGTGAGATCAGCGATCTCGTGGTCGTTTCGCCCGATGTGGGTGGCATCAAGATGACCCACGCCTTTGCCAAAGCACTCAAGGCACCAATGGCCATCGTCGCAAAAAACCGTGTCAGTGCCGAGGAGGTCGAGGCTCACAGCGTCATCGGCGATGTGGCGGGCAAAAACGTCCTGCTGGTCGATGACCTGACCGAAACCGCCGGAACCCTCACCGCCGCCGCCGACCTGCTGCTGAAGCATGGAGCGAAAACGATCTACGCGGGCGTCTCCCACGCCGTGCTGGGTGAAAAAGGCCGCGCCCGGATCGCCAAATCACCCATTGTCGAGCTGCTGGCCACGAACTCCACCCCCCAGGCGACCGGGGAGAAAGTCACCGCGCTGGACATCGCCCCCCTGCTGGCCCAGGCCATCGCCCGCATCCACGGCAATGAGTCCGTGACATCCCTGTTTGACACACGGGGGTAGGCGTGTATTCTCCGCGCCCTTTTTCCAAATCTTATCCCTCCGAAGAGGAACACCGACCATGGCCAAAATTCTCGATCTCCAAGCAGAAGTACGCACCGTTTCCGGAACAGGTGCTGTAAAGCGCATGCGCAAAGCTGGCAACATCCCCGCCGCTCTCTATGGCAGCAAGGTGAAGCCCTCCAACATCCAGGTGCATGGCAAGACCTTCTCGAAGCTGCTCGAAGGCAGCGCCTCGGACAACATCCTCGTCTCCCTGAAGATCGCCGGCATTGCGGAAGACCAGCTCGCCCTCGTTCAGGAAGTGCAGCACGACTACCTGCGTGGTGGCATCCTGCATGTCGATTTCCACGCTGTGGCTGCCGATGAAGAGATTCACGCCAACGTCCCCGTCGTCATCGTGGGCGAAGCCAAGGGCCAGAAGCATGGCGGTCTTGTCGAAGCCATCCATCACGAGATCGAGGTGCGCTGCCTGCCGAAGGATCTTCCGGAAAGCATCCAGATCGACGTTTCCAATCTCGAAATCGACCAAGGCATCCACATTCGCGAAATCAACTTCCCAGAAGGCGTCACCTGCCGTCTCGGTGCTGATGTCGTCATCGTCATGTGCGAAGAGCCGAAGGTGGAGGTCGAGCCCGAGCCAGTTGCCGCCGCTGCTCCTGCCGCTGGTGCTGCCCCCGCAGCCGGCGCCGCTCCTGCCGCCGGTGCCGCTGCTCCTGCCGCTGGCGCCAAGCCCGCCGCTGGTGCCGCCGCTGCCAAGCCTGCCGCCAAGAAATAATCCCCGCACCTTTCCCACGATGTGGCTTCCGGCGCGGACCCAACGAGCAGCAGCGGCCTAAATGCGCCGCGCCTCATTGTCGGCCTCGGCAATCCTGGCGAAACCTACCGCGACACCCGCCACAACATCGGATTTATGGTGCTGGACGAAATCGCACGACGCTTGGGAGCCGCCTTCCGCGAGGAAAAGCGCTGGACCGGGCTCGTCGCGAAATTCAGCGGCGGTCATTTGCTCAAGCCGTTCACGTTCATGAACGAAAGCGGCCGTTCCGCCCAGGCTGTCGGCCATTTCTACAAGGTCGCGCCCGCTCAAACACTCGTTGTTTACGACGATGTCGATCTGCCCCTCGGCCGCATGCGTTTCCGCACCGGCGGCTCCGCGGCCGGTCACAACGGCATCCGCTCCCTCATTTCCTCTCTCGGCAGCGAGGATTTTCCACGCTTGAAGGTCGGCATCGCCCCGGCCGACGGTCGTCCTGCCGGTGAACGCATGGTCGGCCATGTGCTGGGCAAATTTCGTGCTGAAGAGCAGCCCGAGCTGCAAAACGTCATCCAGCGAGCCGCTGATGCCGTGCTATCCGCAGTTGAACGCGGCCTGGACAGCGCCATGAATGTCTTCAACCGACAACCCGAATCTTAAACCCCGCAACCCGCACCACCTATGAACCGCAAATACGAGGCACTCATCGTGCTCGACACCAAAGGCAAAGAAGAAACCGTTGACTCCCTCGTCAGCACCATCAGCAAGGACATGGAAAAGTCCGGCCTGAAGCTCGAGCAGATCGACAACATGGGCAAACGCAAGTTCCCCTTCAACCCGCGCCACGTTGAGGCCGGTCACTTCGTGAACATCCAGTTCACTGGCGAGCCTGCCGCCGTGGACAGCCTGCGCGCCAAGCTGAAGCTCAATGAAAACGTCTATCAGCAGTACTACCTGAAGCGCAGCGCCTAGTCCGCCGCGTCTGTTTTCCTCATCACCCCGGTTCCGCTTTCACGAGCGGCCGGGGTTTTGTTTTGCCGGTCTTGATCAGGCGTCCAAACCAAACGCCGTATGCACGACGCGGGCGGCGTTTTCGATTTCGATTTCGTCCACGATGACGGCGGTCTTGATCTCGCTGGTGGAGATCATCTGAATGTTGATCTTCGCATCCGCGAGGGCCTTGAACATCTTGGCGGCGACGCCGCTGTGGCTGCGCATGCCGATGCCGACGACGCTGAGCTTGGCGATGCTGCTCTGGGTACGGAGCTGGGCCTTGTCACCGAGGCCGGGAAGCACTGCCTTAAGGGCGGCTTCGGCCTTGGCAAGATCTGCTGCGCTGAGAGTGAAGGAGATGTCGGTGATGCCATCGAAGCTGACGTTCTGCACGATCATGTCGATGATCACGTTCGCGCTGGCGATGGCTCCGAAGATGGCGGCGCTGATGCCGGGGCGGTCGGCGACGTCGTCGATGGTGACCTTGGCCTGGTTGCGCTCGAGGCTCACGCCGCGGACGACGACCGATTCCATGCCGGGGGTTTCTTCTTTCACGATGGTTCCAGGGTTGTGGTTCATGCTGTTGCGCACTTCAAAGCGCACACCAAATTTGTTGGCAAACTCGACACTGCGGCTCTGCATCACCTTGGAGCCGGAGGAGGCCATTTCGAGCATCTCCTCGTAGCTGATCTCGGGGATCTTCTGCGCGGTCTTCACCACGCGCGGATCGCATGTATAGACACCATCGACATCGGTGTAGATCTGGCAGAGGTCGGCCTTGATGGCCGCGGCCATGGCGATGGCGGTCAAATCACTGCCGCCACGGCCCAGCGTGGTGATTTCGCCGCTGGCGGTCTCGCCCTGGAAACCGGCGAGCATAACGATGTTGCCTTCATCGAGCATCTTCTTCACCGCGTCCGGCGTGATGTTGACGATACGGGCTTTCGTATGGACGCGGTCGGTGGAAATGCCAGCCTGTGCGCCGGTGAGGGACACCGCCTTGCCGCCGAGGGCATTGATGGCCATGGCGGTGAGGGCAATGGTGGTCTGCTCGCCGGTGGCGAGGAGTACATCCATCTCACGCTCGACCGGTTCACGTTCGGGGGAGACTTCCCGGGCCAGCTTAATGAGGTTGTCCGTCACGCCCGACATGGCGGAGACGACAGCGACGACCTGATTGCCCGCGCGCTGCGTTTCCAGGATGCGACGTGCGCAATTGCGAATGCGCTCGGGATTGCCGACGGAGGTGCCGCCGTATTTCTGGACGATGAGGGCCATGCTGGGGTTGGGGAAAGGGCGCGGAAAATGGCACGCCGGGCCGTGGGCGCAAGCCTGATGTTCTCCCCGCTGCATTGCCCAACGATCCGCCTGTTTTGTGATAGTCGTGGCACCCAAGCCGCCGTCAGGTGCGAACCGGGTCTGCACGCCTCTCTGAGCTGCGCAGCAAAGCTGGTGTGAACTTCACGCCTTGCGTGAGCGGCGGAACATCAGCAAACCGACGCCCAGCATGCCGAGCAGGGTGCGGGAGGGTTCTGGCACGGCCTGGACGAGGAAGCCGCGCAACTCGCCACCGCCATTGTTCACCGTATGGATGTTGATGTAATACTTGCCGTTCAAGAGGTCCGTCTCCTGCGCCCCAGAGAGTGCCGTGAGAGTCTGGGTGATCGTGCCACCGGTGGTTGCATTACTGGAGCGAGTCAGATTGAACAGAACCCCGGCAGTCTCGGTAAAGCCGTTGCCATTGTTGTTAGTAGTCGGTCCGTGGAGATGGGAGTTGTTGGACAAGCTGGACAGGTCCGTGAAGCCTTGGGAGCTGCCCCAGCCAACGTTGATGGTCAGCAGGTTGGTCACGTCATCATAGCTGATGCCCCCGCCGATTTCTCCGCCTGTGCCGCCTGCCGGGCTGCCAGGCTCACTGGTGTTGAGCAGCCCGACACCGCCGGTGCCCTGGAGGTCAAACAGGATGGTCGATGCGGACAAAGAACCTGCGGCGGCGAGGGAAAACGCGGCCATGCACACGAGGAAGAGATGTTTCATAGGCTTGCCGGGAGTGAATTCCCTCCATTTAAATCAAAAACCCTGGTGGTTGTCGATGTTCCTTTGGAGATATTTCAGGTTCCAGGACAAAGTCGATGCTGACATCCGGGACGCGATTTTGCATAATCATAGCTGCCGTGAGCACGCCCGATTTGCCGCATTCCAGACCCCGGTTTGGCATCCTGAAACGATTTTCACTCGTCGCATTTGTGCTGTTCCTGGTATTCGTCGGGAGCAGGCCGCTGTGGCAGGTGGTGGCGGAGTGGCGCGTGCGGCATCATCTCGAGCACGCTCGCAGCGCCATGACTCTGAGCGCGTGGGTGCCGGCGGCGGCGGCACTCGCAGACGCACGCGGCATCCTGCCGGCGCATGCGGAGGTGCTGCGGATGACGGCCACCTTTCTCGATGAGACCAACAGCGACCCGCATCTGCTGTTGCAGACGCTGCGGCAGCTCGAGCAGGCAGGCCATGCCGAAGAAGGTGATGCGCTCATGCACATCCGCGCCCTGATTGCGGCGCAGCGGCATGAGGAGGCGCGGAAGGAGTTTGAGACGCTCAAACCGGTGCAGCGAGGCCTGCCGGACGCGCTGCTCATCGAGGCACGGCTGTTGCGCGATGAGGGAAATGAAAAGGCGGCCCATGAAAGAGCCCTCCGCGCCCATGCCATGCGGCCAGACGATGCAGATGCGGCACTGGCGCTGGCGATCTCACAATCCTGGAACACGCCGTATGAAGTACAGTCTGCGGCCATCAAACGCCTCTGGAACATGGCGGAAGGGCACACGCCGGCGGCACTCGGTGCCATCCAGCACCTCGCCAGCCAGCCGTACGTCACCTTGCCGCAGGCGGAGCGGTTGCTGCTGCTGGCGGAGGCACATGCGCTCTGCCGGCCGGCGACACGGCTCGCCACCGTCTCCGCCATCCTGCGCAAGGCACCGGAGCGTCGAGCGGCGATGCTGGATGCAGAAGTGGCGCGCTATCGCGGCAGCAAGATCGGCGATCTCACACAAGCGGCCTTTTGGCTGGCTGCGGAGACGGAGCATGGCCGCCTGCTGGAGATATGCCCGCTGCGCCTGGCGTTGGAGTCGCAGGATCTGTTTCCCATCGTGGCGCTGTCACTGGCGCAGCAGCAGAAGTGGCAGGAACTGCGCCGGCTGCTCACGGAGGAGCGTGTGCCTGCAGCGAAAGTGCGCATCAACGTGTGGCTGGCCTGGGCGGATGGCTTCCTCCAGCCAGACTTGAAAAACGCACGGCTCCAGCTCGAGTCCGCCATCACGCAGGCGAGGAAGACCACCAACCGTGAGGTCATCATGTCTGCAGCGCATGTGGCGGAGATTCATGGCATGTGGGATCTGGCGCTGGAGTGCTACGCTTTCTGCGCAGTCTCCGGCACGGGGACGGAACTGCCGCTGCTGGAAAAGGCCTTCGTGATAGCCCGGCAGCAGGCGGATGCGCACGGCATGCTCGTCATCGCACACCGGTTGCATGAGGTGCGGCCCACCAGCGCGGTGTTTGCCGAGCGTGTCAGCTACCTCGGTCTCTTGCTAGGGTTGGAAATGGAAGCCATTTTACCGCTGCTAAAACCCGGTGCGCAGGCCGGCTCGCCCTCCATGCGGGCACTGCTCGCCGCCCTCGCTGCGCATCGCTTTCAGGATGTGGCCGCCGTGCGGGCGGCACTCGTCGGCGTGACGGAACCAGCCATTTTTCAGCCCGGTGAACGCGCCGTCTATGCTGGACTGCTCGCCCTCACCGGCCAGACCGCCGCCGGTTTTCAAATCGCGGAAAAAATCCCGGAGCCCCTGCTGCTCGAAGCCGAGAAACGCTTCTGGAAGCTCGCGAAGTGATGCAGACAGAGTTTGCAGGATAAAGCCTCGGCACCCAGGTGAGGTCAGATGTGAAGCTGTCGCTGCTCCTGAACGCTCAATTCCCGCCATTGACCAGGTTTGAGACCCAAATCAGCCAGTGTCAGCCCGCCGATGCTCACGCGGACGAGGCGCAGCGTGGGAAAGCCGACGGCAGCGGTCATGCGGCGAACCTGGCGGTTTTTACCTTCGGTGAGGGTGAGTTCGAGCCAGGAGGTGGGGATGTTTTTGCGGAAACGGATGGGCGGATCGCGCGGCGGATGCGCGGGTTCGGTGTCGATACGTGTTGCTTTACAGGGAAGCGTGCGGAACTCCTTCAAATCGACGCCGGAACGGAGTTGGCGCAGTGCTTCGTCGCTGATCTCGCCATCCACTTGCGCGTGATAGGTGCGCGGGTGGGCGTGGCGGGGATTGAGGAGGCGGTCATTCCAGTGCGCCTCGTCGCTGAGCAGCAGTAGGCCTTCAGAATCGCGATCCAGGCGGCCGATGGCATACACATGCGGCGGGAAGTCGAACTCAGCCAACGTGCGGTGCGAGGGATGCTCCTGCGTGAACTGGGAGAGCACGTCGAAGGGCTTGTAGAAGGCGAGCAGCATTATTTTTGCTTCAACGCTTCAAGCTTTTGCTCCAACTCCTCACGGCGTTCCTGATACTTCGAGCGATGTGCCTCGTGATTCACACTGCCGATCAGCGCTGAACCCGCCATCACGAGGCCGAAGATGCCCATGCCCACGGGCACGATGGTGAACATGCCCGCACCTGCGGAGGAGAATCCCGAGGCCATGAGGAAGCAGACCACGGCAAAGAAGAGTCCAAACGCGGCCCCGACGATGCCTCCGGCAAGACCACCACCGCCCTTTTTCGATGTCGGCACCTGCTCCAGCCCCATCTCGCGATCCAGTTTCTCGATCTCATTCTGCACAGTGATGACTTCGAGGCTCCCGGCCATCTTGCCGGTGTTCTCGGCGATCTTCGCGACCTCTTCAGTGAAGACCGAAGAGTCGGTGCGTTTCACCTCCAGACTGCTCTGGCAGAACTGGCAGGTGACGAAGCGGGTGTCCTCGGCCACCTGAAGCGGGGCACCGCAGTGGTTGCAACGGACGGAGAGCGTTTCCATGCCGCGAGGCTAACGGGCACGCTGAAGATTTTCAAGGGTGGTTCCAAAACGCATCACATCTTCCAATGCGAGCCGCTTCTGCTCGAATTCCTCCTCGGTCATGCGGCGCGGAACGGCGTGCGGCTTGTCGAAGACCAGCGTGACCTTGGCAAAGGGCAGCGGCAGGAGGAACTCATCCCAGGTCTTGAACTGAATGAAGTGGCTGTAATGCAGATGCACGGGGATGATCGGCACGCCGGTGAGCTGCGCCAGCTTCACGATGCCGGGCTGCACGCGATGCAGCGGACCACGCGGACCGTCGGGTGTGATGCCGATCTCGTAGCCTTCGTTGGATTTCTTGGCCAGCGCGATGAGGGCGCTCATGCCTTTCTCAGGCTTGGAACTCGATCCGCGCTCGGCTTCGATGCCAAAACTCTCACAGATGTCGGCGATGATCTGCCCGTCGCCGCTGGGGCTGGTCAAAATGGTGCCGGGGACATGGGCGAACCACTTGTGGTGCAGCCACGGGATGAGAAACATGCGGTTATGCCAAAAGGACCAGATCCAGCCACGACGTGAGGCATCGAAGACACCCGCATCATCGCGAATTTCCCAACGCAAAGTCACGCCAATGCCGCGCATGATCCATGCGATGATTTTTCCGGCGGACTTGATGCGGATTTTGGCCATGTGGCGTGCATCCTTGGCGCGATCCGTCCGCACATCAACCCGGCGATGCTGCCGAGGTCGATTTCATCAGTTCGATGACCGATTTGCCCGCTTCCCGCCGAAAATCGACGCGGTCGAAGATTTCGCTGATGACGTGCAGGCCGAGACCGCCGATGCGCTGGCCGGTGGAGGGCGGAGCGACCAGTTTTTGAAAGTCCTCGTTGGTGATGCCTTCACCGTGGTGCTCGATGAGGATGCGAATCGAACCCGCGTCTGATTCGATGCGGCAACAGGCGGGGCGCTCGCTGCTGGTGGTGCAGTAGGCGTATTTGCAGATGTTGCTCATCACTTCATCGCAACCGAGCACAATGAGGCCGGTGAGGTCATCGCGGATGCCGTGGTAAGCGGCCCAGGCCTCGATGAACTCGCGTACAAGGCGCAGGGTGTCGGGATGGCAGGAGAGAGCGAGTTCGGATGGCGGCGGCGGGGAGTGATCCGTGATCGTCAAAACAGTGGCATCGTCCTGGTAGTTCGCGCCATGAGCAAAGGTTCGCCATTGCTCGACGAGGTGGCTCAGGAAGTCGTCGCCGCCGTTGGTGTGCTGCAAAGCGGCAGCGAATGCCTTGTCTTCAAAATATTCGCCCGCGCTGTTTTGCACTTCGAGGATGCCATCGGTGAAAAGCATCCAGTGGCGGCCGGTGCTCAAAGGCAGCGCGTATTCCTCATAACGTGCGGCGCATGAGATGCCCAGCGGCGCGTTGCCAGGAGCAGGAACTTCCTTCCACGCCTTGCCATCATGCACCTGTGCGCCTGGCAGTCCGGCGCAGCAGAGCCGCACGCGGCGTGTTTTCGGGCAGACCAGCATGGCATTGATGGCGATGAAGCGACCCGCCTTCATCACGCCGCACAGACGTTTGTTCAGCGTCGTCATCCACTCGGCTAGATTCATCGAGACACACAGATGCGCGGTGGAGGCGATCAGGGTAGTGCCGCGGGCCATGTCGAGCGCGGCTGCTAATCCTTTGCCACACACGTCGCCAACGCCGAGGAGGATTTTACCATCGTCAATCTCATGCCAGAAATAGAAATCGCCGCCGACCTCGCTCGCCGGCTCATAAAAACTCTCCACGGCGATGTGATCTAGGCGGACCTGTGGTGCTGGCAGAAAGGAGTTTTGGATCTCCTTCGCGAGCGAGAGCTGCTGACGGTTTTCGGCCTCCTGGATGGCCTTTTTCTGTGATTCGAGCCGCAGCAACGTCACGGCGATGAGGCTGCCAAAGGTTTCAAACATCTCGACATCCTGCGCATTGAAGCCGGCGCCATGATTCGGATTGATGGCCTGCATCACACCAAGGCAGTGATCACCATCCAACAGCGGGATGGTGAGCATCGCCCGTGTGACGAGGTCGGATTTGTCCGAAGACGGGCGGAAATGCCGGGGATCGCTGAGCGCGTCCTCGATGTTGACGATTTTTTTCGTCGCATAGACATCCCCGGCGATCCCCTTCCCTTTCGGCACGCGGACGTCCATGGTGTTGATGGGATCAAGCGTCGAGCGAATGAGCAGATCCTCGTTCGGGCCGTCCGGCAGAAGGATGGAGCACACCTCGCAGTCCATGACCTCACGCGACTGTTTGAGGATGTGGTCCACGAGCTCCACGAGATCGTGTGTGCTGCTCAAACGGCGCGCCACGTCGATCAGCACGTTCTGGCGTGAGGCGATGGGCTGTGGGTTACTCACGGCGTTTGAAGAATTCGAGGATGCCTTTTTTCTTTTCCTCCGGGCTGGCGCTTTCAGGAGGCATGGGGATGCCGCCCGTGGGTGGAGCAGGCTTTGCGCCGGATTCGAGTTCTTTGATACGCACGGGGTAGGGAGTCTGGCTGCGGCGCATGTGCTCGATGATCTGCTCCTTGGTGGGCACTTCGTTCTCCTTGCTGCCGAAGATCAGGCGGCTGGGCTTTTCGGCGAGCGTTCCGGTGATGTACTCGCCCCAGATGACAAGGGCGTTCATCTCCTCGACCAGCGTGTTGATCTTCCGCATCGTGGTGTCGAGATGCTTTTCCAAACCGGGACCCGAGGCCTTTTCACCACCAGCGAGCAAGTTGTGCAGCTCGCTGGTGATTTCCTCGATGCGCACCTTCAATCCGGGATTGCCGCCAGGAGTTCCGGCGATGGTTTGATTCAGCTCCTTCGAGAAACCTTCCAGGTTTGCGAGGATCGCATCCGCACGGTTCGCGAGACCTTTGTCCGCCGCGCCTTTCGGACCTTTGACGAGTTCCTGGATGCCGTTGGCGGTTTCTTCGAGCTTGTCGGCCACGGTGTTGAGCTTCTGGCCGAAGCCGGGTGTTTTGCCGTCACCGGCAAAGACGGTTTTCAGCTCCTGCGTGAAGGACTCGATGTTGGCGAGCGAGTTGGTGATTTTCTTGGAAGCATCGCCTTTGCCAAGCGGATCGGTGATCTTTTTGATGTCGGCGGTGATCGACTTGATGTTGGCGATGATGACATCGCCGCCAGGCAGCATCATTTCCAGCATGCTGCCGAGGCTGGAGGAGGTGAGCTTCACGCCATCAGCCAGCTGGCCGCCGTCATCATCCTCGCGCACTAGACCGATGTGTTTTTCGCCGAGCATGGATTCGGCGCTGATCAAGACGTTCACATGCGCAGGAACCGGCGTCTTTTCAAAGATGGCGATGTGAACGCGCACAGGACGATGTGAAACCAGACGGTCGGCGGGAGTAAGGTGCTCGATGCGCTCCACGATGCCGACTTTCGCGCCTGAGTAGAGCACGTTCGAGTTGCGGTGCAGGCCGGTCACATCCTCGAAATCCACGGAGAAGCGCATATGCGGCTTGCGCCATGGATCGCCGGAAATGGAGAACATCAGAGCCCCGAGCAACACCAGGGAACAAAGGATGACCAGGGTGGCCACTGTGGCGTCGTGCTTGTTTTTCATGGTGTGGAGAAAGTCAGTTTTTTCCGAGGAGCATTTCGCGATACAGCAGCTCGCCAGAGTCGTCGGTGCCGTCGCCTTCGGGATCGCCGTTGATGAACTGCTGTACGGCGGGATTGGGGCTCGCCTTGATCTCCGCCGGCGTGCCTGCGGCGATGATGCGGCCCTGATTCGGGCCGGTGCCGAGCATGACGATGCGCGTGCCGATGCGGAAGACGCTGTTCATGTCATGAGTGACGACGACGACCGTGGCGCCGATCTTCTGCGTGAGGCGCTGCGTGAGTTCATCGACCACAGCGGTCATGATGGGGTCGAGTCCGGCGGTCGGTTCGTCGCTGAACACGAGCGGCGGGTCCAAGGCGAGCGCCCGGGCAAGTGCGGCGCGTTTTTTCATGCCACCACTGATCTCGGAGGGCTTTTTGTGGCCGTGACCGGTCAATCCGACCTGCTCCAGCTTCATTTTGACCACGGTGTCGATCAATCCGGCATCGAGCTGGGTGTGCTCGATCAACGGCAGCGCCACATTTTCCGCGACGGTGAGGGATTGCAGCAACGCGCCGGATTGAAACAGCATGCCGTAGCGCCCGCGCAGTTTTTGCAGCGCCTCAGCGCGCATCGTGGTGATCTCCTGGCCGAAAACCTTGATGCTGCCGGAGGTGGGCTTCTCGGTGCCGATGAGATGACGCAGCAGCGTGCTTTTGCCGCAACCGCTGCCGCCCATGATGACGAAGGTGTCACCGGCATACACTTTGAAACTCACGCCATCGAGCACCTTCTGCGTGCCAAAATGCCGCACCAGCGAATCGACCTCGATGATCGGCTCGCCAACGATGGAAGCTGGTGTGGAAGACGGCATCAGAAGAAGAACAAGGCGGTGAGCACGGCGTTGGCGATGAAGACGCTCAGCAGCGAGACCACGACCGAACGTGTGGTGGCGAGTCCCACGCCTTCGGCACCACCGGAGACGTTCAAACCGATGCTGCAGGCGATGGTGACGACCAGCACGCCAAACACGCCGCTTTTGAGCAGGCCGATGCCGACATCCCGCAGTTCCACGTATTGCAGCGCATGGCTCACGTAGAAGGCGGTGGACATGTGCAGCGAGAAATGACTGATCAACCAGCCGCCGGCGAGGCCGACGTAAATGCTGAACACCGTCAGCAGCGGCATCATGATCACCATCGCGAGGAAGCGCGGCACGATGAGCCAGGACATCGGCGGTATGGCCATGACTTCGAGCGCCTCGATTTCCTCGGACACTTTCATGGTGCCGAGTTCGGCAGTGACGGAAGATCCGCTGCGGCCGATGACGATCACCGCCGTGACGAGCGGCGCGAGTTCGCGGATGAGGCTGGATGAAACCAGCCCCGGCACATAAACCGTGGCGCCGAGCTTTGCGAGTTGCGCGGCGGACTGCATCGCCAGCACGACACCGATGGTCAGCGCCGTGAGCGCCGACATCGGCACCGCATGCACGCCGATGCGGACGATTTGAGCGAAGGTGTGGCCGATACGCCACGGTTTGCCGCGAAACGGGGCCGCAAAGAGCCAGTAGAGAAGGCTGCCGCACAATGCGAAGTATTGGCGGAATGCTTCGATCATGCGCGGTGGTGGGAAAGGCTTAACGCTTGCTGGTCAGATCGGTGGCGTTCAGCGCGTCATCGACTGTGGGCAGGTGTGTGATGAAATCACCAAGGCGCACGATCTTGAACGAGGCCTCCACACGTCCGTGGATGCCGGTGAGCGCAAACTCGCTGCCCACACCGCTGGCATGCTGGAAATACTCGACCACCACGGCCCAAACGGGAGTGTTCACAAACGTGACCTTCGCAAAGTCGATGATCAGCCGCTTCGCCTTCGCCTTCATCTGCTCGCGCACGAGTTTCTGAAACTCAGGCACCGTTGCGAGATCGGCGTCGCCCTCCAGTTCGATGACAACAGCGTTTGGGTGAGTGCGAAGAGTGGGTTTCATGGAAGCGGGTCAAACTGGTCAAGAGGTCAAGGAAGTGTCAAAGCCAGCCGGTCTGATTGAGGCGTCCGGTCAGTTCCATCTGCTTTTCGAGCTGCACGGCATACAACGCGGCGTTTTCGGCGTTGGGTTTGCAGCGGGTGGATTCATCGAGGGTGACGAGTTTGGCGCAGAGCTTGTCATAGCTGACACGTTCGCTGCCGCCTTGGTTTGCATGAGCATACGCGGCCTGGATGGCTCCGCCGAGAGCGGCACCTTCGCTGGTGCTGAGCGTGACGACCTCGGCGTTGAAGCAGTCGGCGGCGATCTGACGCCATACGGCGCTCTTGCTGCCGCCGCCGGTGAGACGGATCTCGGTGGGATTCATGCCGAGGTCACGAAAACGCTTCAAACCATAGGCCAGACCGAGCGTGGCGCCTTCGACGGCCGCGCGGGCGATGTTCACGGGAGCCATGTTCGTCGGGCGCAGGCCGTGGATGACGCCGCTGCCGTTGGGCAGGTTCGGCGTGCGTTCGCCATTGAGGTAGGGCAGGAACATCACGCCGTCAGCTCCGGCAGGCGCGGATTTCACGGCGGCTTCTAGCTGCCGCAGATCCCAGCGGAACATCTCGCGCACCTGTTCGGTGACGACGGTGACATTCATCGTGCAAACGAGAGGCAGCCACTGATCGGTGCTGTCGCAAAACGCGGCGACTTCGCCCTGCCCATCGACGACGGGTGATGCGGCGACGCCATAGAGCGTGCCGCTGGTGCCGAAGCTGGCGGTGACGACGCCGGGCTTGATGTTACCGGTGCCGATCGCGCCCATCATGTTGTCGCCACCACCGGCGCTGATGATCACATCGTAGCTGAGACCCCACTGGCCGGCCAGCTCCTTGCGGAGCGTGCCATGCACGGCCTTCGAGGAACCGAGCGGTGGCAGCATCGTCCGCACACTCGGATCAATGTAGTCGCAGATTTCATAACACCACTCGCGGGTGTTCACATTGAGGATGCCCATGCCGGAGGCGTCGCCGTATTCCATGCGCTTCACTCCACTCAGCCAGAAGTTGATGTAATCGTGCGGCAGCAGGATGGTCTTCGTCTTCGCGAAGTTCTCCGGCTCGTTCTGCTTCAGCCATAGCAGCTTCGGAATCGTGTAGCCCGGGAGCATGGCATTGCCCGCGAGCGCGATCACGCCCGGCTGACCGCCAAAATGATGCGCGATCTCCTCACACTGCGCCTGCGTGGAGGTGTCGCACCACAGTTTGGCCGCGCGCACCGGCTTGTCATCCGCACCGAGTGCCACGAGGCCATGCTGCTGCCCGCTGACGCCGATGCCGGCGATCTTTGCCTTGTCCTTGCCGATCTGCTCCAGGCACTGCCTCACGCAGGCATCCACGGCGTCGAGCCATGACTGCGGATCTTGTTCGAGATGACCCGGCGGCAGTCCTTCAATCAAATCATAGCTGCTATGGCCCGAAGCAATGATTTTGCCCGTGTCGAGGTCGAGGACGATGGCCTTGCTGCTCTGCGTGCCGCTGTCGATGCCGAGGAAATACATAAATCGAAAGTGAGAGTGAGAAGATTGGGGATGGGAGGGAGGTTTTCGGCCAATTGGTTTCAAGTTCCAAGCTCAAAGTTTCAAGCGGCAGCAGCCGACCCGCTCTGCGCCTCCGCATACAACCGCATCACAGATTCCTTGGTCAGGACGATGAGAGTGAAGACGCCGAGCACGGTGCCGAAGGGAAAGCACAGGCAGTTCAGGCCGGCGACGACGATCGAGAAGGTGCGGTTCACACGACGGTGAATGAAACGCCCTGACATCAGCGTGGCCACACCACCCAGCACGATCATGACACCGAAGAAAAGATAGAACCACTGCATGAGGTGCATGAACTCGGCCGGATTGAAGGGCGGCGGCTCCTTGGCATTTTCCCACATCTTGGGATTCGCGAACACGGTGTTCATGATCGCGTAGTGCAGCAGCAGGAAGGCGATGCCAAAGAGGGACAGGCCAGAGACGACGTAGTGGCAGATCGCGAGCGTGCGCAGGTGCTCGGCGTCCTTGCTGGGAATGGGCGGTGGTTGCATGGCGGGGAGATGTGCTGGTTCGCGTGGAGTCTGCGAAAAATCAGCGTGGGCTTCAATCTCAATCGTTCCCGGTCTCAATCCTTCGACTGGATGTTCCCCGACTTGCGGATAGCCCGCATGAGACGCCAGCCGAGGTAAAGCGAGATCATGTAGCCCAGCGCACCGAAAACAGAGACACCGTAGAGCAGCGGCGGCGCCTCACGGCTCCACAGCTCGCTGGAACCGAGAAACACGGCCGCTGTGAGGATGCCGAGCACCAGGCGGTTCACGATGGGATCGAGATGACGGTGATCAAGATGGACGGTCAGTGATCCATCGCGAAAACGGGCCAGCAGATCGGTCAGATCACGTGGCAGGGCGGTGAGCAGGCGGTCCCACACGCGAAAGGTGCGCCGTGCGCGTTTGGCGATGCGGCCCGGCGAGAAACGCCGCAGCATCAGACGCGAGCAATACGGCTGCATCAGCTCGGCAAGGCTCACGTCCGGGCTGAAACGGCGCGAGGTGCCTTCCAGCACGATAAGGGTTTTCAACAGCAGCGCCAGCGTCGGGGGCAGGACGATGTGATGGCTGCGGATGATCTCCACAAGATTGCTCAAGGCCGCGCCCACATGAACTTCGTTCAGCGGATGGCCTGTGTAGTCGGCCATGAACTCCTGGAGGTCGGCGCGGAGTTTTTCACGCGCGCAGTCAGGCGGCACGGCGCCGAGACGCAACACCTGCTCGGACACGAGTTCGGAATCATTTTCCACGATGCCCATCAGCAGCGCCTCGACTTCATCACGCAGGTCTTCGTCAATGCGCCCCACCATGCCGCAGTCGATGACGCCGACGATGTTGCCCGGCAGCAGGATGAGGTTACCTGGATGCGGATCGGCGTGGTAGAAGCCGTCGCGGAAGACCATTTCGAGATACATGTTGGCTCCGCGTTTGGCGAACTCGCCCAAGTCCTCGCCGGACTGCTTCAGCGTTTCAATATCCACGCCGATGATGCCTTCCAGATGCTCCATTGTCACAACTTGATGCGAGCAAAAAGCGCTGAACACCTCCGGGATGCACACGGTCGGGTCATCGGCGAAGTTGCGGCCAAACTCCTCCTGATTCTGCCGCTCGTAGGTGAAATCGAGCTCGCGCAGCAGCGTGCGGCGGAACTGGCGCACCACCGCCAGCGGCTGGTAGGCACGCAGGGCCGGCGAATGCTTCTCCAGCAGCTCTGCGAGGGCCTGGACGATCTCCAGATCTGTCGCAGCCTGCTCGGCCACCCCTGCACGGCGCACTTTGACCACCACGCTTTGCCCGGTGTGCAGCAACGCCGCATGTACCTGCGCCACCGAGGCGGCGGCGAGCGGTTCCTCCTCGAAACTGGCAAAGAGCTGCTCAATCGTCTGTCCGAGCTCCTTCTCAATCGTCTCACGTGCCACGTTAGCGGCATCGGGCGGCACGTTGGATTGCAATTGGGAGAGCTCCTCCGTCAGCTCCGGTCCCAGCAGGTCCGCACGGGTGCTGAGCATCTGGCCCAACTTGATGAAGGTGGTGCCCAGCTCTGTCAGCGCCATGCGCGCGCGGGCCGCCTGCGTCACTCCCTCGGTGAGCGACTGTCCGTCCGCGCTTTTCAGCCGGTCCTGCAGCCAGGCGTATTTGAACCCGCCAAAAAGATCGGCGAGCCCGTACTTTCCCAGCACGGCGGCGATTTCCGCGATGCGTTTTGCATAACGTTCGAGTCGGGCCAGTGCGTCGATCTTCATGATTCCTGCCATTCTCTGCGGGAACGAGTGGCTGACAAGATGGTTCGCAGCCTTAGCTCACTGTTTGCCCAAGACCCGGCGCAGCCGCGCCAGCGTGCTCGCCTGCCGTTTCTTCGTCAGCGCACATTCCCAGAGACGCAGCACCGTCCAGCCGGCCTTGCGTAGTTCGCGGGTCACGAGGAGATCGCGCTTTTGATTCCGTTCGATCTTGGCGTCCCAGAACTTCCGGTTCTGCTTCGGACGCGTCGCATGCCTTGGGCAGGCGTGCCAGAAACAGCCATCGACAAACACTGCCACCCGTTCGCGCCGAAACACAAAATCCGGCCGCACCTTGAACCTCTTGATCTTTGAGGCCTTGACCGACAACGAAAGCTGCCGCCTCCACCCTGTGATCCCCGCCTCCCGCATCCATTTCACCAGCCGCAGCTCCGTCGCCGCGTTGCCATGTGAGCGGATGCAGCTCATCACCTCGCTGCGCTTGGCTTTGGTGAAGACATCCGGCATGGGGCGGAAGGCAGTCTGCGGATTCGTGCGGCCAAGGGCGGTCAGCTCTTCTTGGACTTTGATTTGGGCGGGGCGGACTTGGTGGCGACCGGCTTCGATGCTGGCGGCGTGCTGCCGGTGCCCGGACTGCGAACACGCTCGGACTTCATCGGGATGGGGGCGAGGCGGACGGACTCAACCTGGACGATGCGGGGTGCGGAGATGAACGCGGCGATCTGTTCAGTTTCCAGTCCACCACCAAGGGCGCGTGCTTCGAGCGTGCCCGTCTGCAAATCACGCAGAGGGGCGATCTTTGCCTGGAGTTCAGCGAGTTCACGCCGGGCAGTTTCGATCTGGCGGGTGAGATCCGCGTGCTGGGCGGCTTGTTCCGGTTCCGGAGCAGACTTGGGCGCGTCTCCTTTGGCAGTCTTCCGCGCGGCGATTTGAGGTCCTCCTCCCTGGTCGGCGTTGGTCTGCACGTCCCGATAGCGCTGCTCAACGGCGGCAAGACGTTGTCTGGCATCAGCAAGTTGCTGCTTCGTGTCAGCGAGTTCCTGGCACTGCTGCTCGATTTCAGCACGCCGCGTCTTGGTTTCCTCGAGTCTCCGGTTTTCAGCGGCGAGTTCGGTGCTGCGGGCAGCGAGATCTTTTTCACGAGCGGCCAGGTCGGCCTGCGCACGGAGCAGCGAGCCTTCGGCGGCAGCGTTGCCCTGCTCCAAGGTCATGAGAAGGGATTCGAGATCTTTGACGGCGGCCTCGGCGCGCTGCTGCTTGGCGCCAAGCGCGGTACTGGCGGTGGCAAGCGTGGCGTGCTTGGCCTCCTCCTCCTGAATGCGTGTCTCATGCTCGATGATCTGCTGGCGCAGAGAGTTCAGCACCGCCTCGTCCTGCTCGCACTCATCACGCACCTGCTTGAGGTGGTCACGCGCCTGATCCCTTTGCACGGTGAGATCTTCGATCTCCTGCTGGGCGGCGGCGGCTTCGGCGGCAAGTTGCCGGAGCAATGTCGTTTTTTCCTGATGCTGGTCTGCCAGAAGCTGCGTGGCAGCAGATTGTTTCTCATGCTGGCTGGAAAGCGTCTGGATGGCCTCGATCCATTCGTGGTGGGCGGATTCGGCCTGCTGCACGGCGGTCCTCAGCGGAGAAAGCTGTTCTTCCTCGGCGCGGAGTGATTCGATGCGGGCGAGGTGCAGGGCGCGTTCCTTTTCAGCACGTTTCTCCCAGTCGCGCAGTTCATTTTCAATGGCATCCACCTCGGCTTTCAGGCGTTCTTTCTCCGCTTCCAGTTGAGCGATTGTTTCCGCGTCTGCAGCGTCGGGCGATGGAGTTGCAGGCGTGCTCTCTGGTGGTGCGGAAACCTGCGTCGTGGATGTGTCCAGATCCTCCAGATCAAGCCGCGCGGTCAGCGGACCGAAGGCGAGATTGTCGCCATGAAGGAGAGTACAGCTCAGCTTGCGCTCCCCGTTGACGAAGGTGCCGGCGCCGGACTTCAAATCGAAGACCTGGATGCTGCCATCCGCGTTCTGCAGCAGCTCGGCATGCTGCATCGAGATGCGTTCGTCGTCCACCACGACGTCATTGTCCTCGGCACGACCAATGGTGATGCGTTCCGTGAGGGGAACCACCACTTCCTGTCCGTCTTCGAGAACAAAGGTGAGTTTTGCCATGGGGGAGTTTTTACCGCTGGTAACCGCGCCAGCAATGACGATTACGAGCGTGGAATCAATCAGGCTTTTGTTTCGTTCGTGAAATGATGCAGGGAACGGTCGTGGCGGCGTGCTGTGGAGCATCACTCCTTCGTCTTCTTCATCACGCGGTCGAGGGCGGCTTCGTAGTTTTTAAGTTCGGTCTGGGCGAGGTCCGCCTGCTGTCGCAGGCTGCTGCGCTGGCGCTCGGCTTCGGTGATGTCGGCGCGCATTTCGGCGAGCTTTCGCTCCATGTCGGCGAGTCTTTCACGCCGCTTTTCCTCCTCGGCCTGGGAGGCTTCCATATTGCGCAGCAACGCGTGGTGGCGCTCCTCTTCCTGGCGAATTTTGCTTTCAAGGTGCCGGCTTTGCTCGCGCATCATGGCATCGGCGGCGGGGCTGGGGCGCGGGTGCGTTTCATGACGGGTGCGTTCGAGGCGCAGTTGCTCGAGACGGGACTCCTCGCGCTGCACGCTTTCGCGCAGGTGAGTGAGGCGCGACCGAAGCGTCGTTTCCTGCGCAGTGCCGGGAAGCAGTACACTGCCGGTGGCCGTACGAGGCCTGTCGGTTTTCACCGGGACGGCAGGGCGTGCGTTGGAGCGGGACGCTTCGGGCACACCGGCGCGCGCCTGGGTGCGTGCGGTGGTGATAAGGTCGAGGAGTCCGGACTTTTCTTTTTCGATCTCGTGCCAAAGCTCTCGCGCCTCGGGAGAATCCTGCGGCAGGGTGGCGAGGCGCGCATAAAGCTGATCCATGGCCTCCTTCCACTCGCGCAACGGAGTGAGCTTGGAGACGAGATCCGCCAGATCGCTGCGGGAGGCCTCGATGTTGGAGGTGAGCTGCTGTTCCTGCGTGGCGTGCTCCTTTTCCGCCTCGGCGGCGAGCTGGCGAACCTCCTCAAAACGCGCGCGTTCGCTGCGTTCGGACGCGGCGAGTTTGGAGAGTTCGGCGCGCAGGTCTTTCTCACGTGCGTGCAAGACTTCGATGCGGCCCTTCGCCGCACCTTCCTCGCCTTCAAGACCTTTGATGGAGGATTTCAAGCAGACGATCTGCGACTCGGAGGCCTTGATGGCGGCCCGCACCTCCGCGAGCTGTTTCTCGGCGGCCGCAAGCTGTTGCCTCACTCCGGCGAGTTTTTGCTCAGTGCCGGCGAGATCCTGGCATTGCTGCTCGATTTCAGCCCGACGCGTCTTCGTTTCATCCAGGTGTTGCGTTTCGGCGGCAAGCTCGGCGCTGCGGGTGGCGAGATCCTTTTCGCATGCGGCGAGTTCGCCCTGAATGCGATGCAGGGACTCCTCCGTGTGTTGCCGGGTGGCGAGGGCCTCGCCAGTGGCGGCGGAAGCCTGCCGGTGGTCTTCCTGCAACGCGGCGATGCGAAACTCGAGATCCTTGAGCAAGGCCTCGGAGCGCTGCTGCTCTTGAACGAGCGCAGCAATGGCGGCGGTGAGCGCGGCCTGGGTTGCCTCAGATTCACGGCAGCGGGCAAGGGCCTGCACGAGCCGCTCCTCCGTGCCGCTGAGTTCCTTGATGTGCGCTTCGGTCTGGGCGCGGCGCTGGGAAAGCTGATCGAGCTTTTTTTCCGCCCCCTTCACCTGGTCCACGCGAGCTTCGGCGAGTTCTCTGCTTTCCTGGCAGCGTTCTTCAAGTTCGGCGAGCTGCCCGCGCAAACCGTCGAGGATGGTCTCGTCACGCGCACACTCGGTGCGGACCTGCTGGAGATGGGCGAGCGTCTGATCTCTGTGCGTGGCGAGAGTTTCGAGCTCACGTCTTGCGGTGGCCTCGTCATCAGCGAGAAGCTGCAAATCAGCGGCTTTCTGGTCATGCTGGACCGCAAGGCGTTGCAAGGTGGCAATTCTCTCATCGTGCTGGACGGAAAGGGCCTTGATGGCCTTGAGCCACTCGTCATGCGCCGCTTCGGCCTGCTCCACCGCGGCCTTCATGGGGACAAGGCGTTCTTCGGCAGAACGCAGGGTCTCCACGCGGCTGTTGTGCATGTTGCGTTCTTTTTCGGCACGCTGCTGCCAGTCGCCAAACTCCTTCTGCGCTGCGGCAATCTCGGTCTGAAGCCGCGCTTTGGTCTCCTCCAGCACGCCTCGCTCCTCTTCGGAGCGTTCCTGCCAGTCCCGCAGTTCCTTCTGCACGGCGTCCACCTCGGCCTGCAGCCGCGTTTTCGTCTCCTCCAGCATGTCGGCGGCTTCCTGCTGCTCGGCCTGCCGCCGTGCCAGGATCTCTTCTGCGGGAAGGGCGGTTGCCCGGTCCGCAGCGAGGTCTTTGCCAGCACCCTTGCCTTTTTTGCGTGCTCCGATTTTGCCACCTTTCACCAGTTTGCCGGGCGCGGGCGGCGACTTGGCACCATTGCCGTTGGCGGCGTGCTCTTCGAGATCGAGGACGGCGGTCAGCGGCCCGAAGGCCAGCCGGTCACCATGGGTGATAGTGTGGCTGCGCACGCGCTCGCCATTGACGAAAGTGCCGGCGGTGGAGTTCGAATCAAAGACCTGAATGCTGCCGTCCGCGTTGAGCACCACTTCGGCATGGCGCTTCGAGATGCGGTCGTCATCGACGACCACATCATTGTCTTCCGCCCGACCAAGGGTGACACGCTCCGCGAGGGGAACCACGATTTCCTGGCCATCTTCGAGTACAAAGGTGAGTTTTGCCATGTGCGCGTTTAAGGATCCTGGCTGCGGGAGTCGGGCATCAAACTCGATTTCCCGCGCCGAATCAATCACACATTTGCTGCGAAGCTGTCATCTCGCGAGATGACGAAATGATCTGCCTAGGGCTTGTGCTCAAATCAGAAGCAGGCAGGATGGCCGCATTCCCATGCATTCCGAAGCCGAAGCCCGCCTCTCCAAACGCTGCCCCGTCATGCGCCGCCTGATCAAGGCGCACGGTCCGTGCGCACTTGCGCCGCAAAAACGCTCGCCCTACGAAGCGCTGGTCAGCGCCGTGGTGCACCAGCAGCTTCATGCGAATGCTGCGGAGGCGATCCTGCGCCGCTTCAAGGCGCTGTTCCCGAAAACGCGCTTCCCCAAGCCGGAACAGGTGATCGACACGGACGACACCACGCTTCGCGGCTGCGGATTCTCCATGGGCAAACTGCTCGCCATCCGTGACATCGCGGCGAAGACACTCGGCGGCCAGATTCCCACGCGTGCGGTCGCCACGAAGCTCAGTGACGAGGAACTGATCGCCCGCCTCGTTGAAGTGCGCGGTGTGGGCCGCTGGACGGTGGAGATGCTGCTCATCTTCACCCTCGGCAGGCCGGACGTGTTTCCCAGCGACGACTTCGGCGTTCGCAACGGCTGGCGCATCGCCAAGAAGCTCGATGAGATGCCCAAGCCGAAAGACTTCCGCCTGCTGGCCGAGCGCTGGCAGCCGCACCGCACACTGGCCGCGTGGTATCTGTGGCGGGCGGCGGATGCGGGGAAGTAGCCGCAATGGGACCACTTAAACGCCTCGCTTCTTGCCTCACGCACGCGTATGGGCGTGCAATGCCCTTTAAAGCCCTCGGTCTCGATCCCCACATTCTCCAAGCCATTCAAGAAGCCGGTTACACGGAACCCACGCCGATCCAGTCGGCGGCCATTCCGGTGGTCATCGCGGGCGGGGACGTGATCGGCATCGCGCAGACCGGCACGGGCAAGACCGCAGCCTTCACGCTACCGATCCTCACGCGCCTGACGGCGCATCCAGTGCCGCAGGGTCAGCGCCGCCGCACTCGTGTGCTCGTGCTCGCGCCCACACGCGAACTCGTGGCGCAGATCGAGGAAAACGTGCTGGCCTACGCGCGGCACCTGCCGCTGAAGATTGCGAAGGTTTATGGCGGCGTCGGCGAAAAGCCGCAGAAGGACGCCCTGCGCGCCGGCAGCGACATCGTTGTCGCCTGCCCTGGCCGTTTGCTCGATTTGATGGGGCAGGGCTGCGCGGATTTTTCGCAGCTCGAATATCTCGTGCTCGATGAAGCTGACCGCATGCTCGACATGGGCTTCCTGCCCGACATCCGCCGCATCCTCCAGCAACTGCCGAAGAAGCGCCAGACGCTGATGTTCTCCGCCACACTGTCGAAGGAAATCGAAAGCCTCACGCATGAGTTCCAGCGCGCGCCGAAGATCGTGCAGATCGGCAAACGCGCCAATCCGGCCGAAACGGTGACGCAGCTCGTCTATGAAGTGCATAAGCACCTCAAAATGCCGCTGCTCTCGCATCTGCTTGAGGATGACAAACTGCAGATGGTGCTCGTCTTCAGCCGCACGAAGCACGGTGCGGACAAGATCGCCAAAAAGCTCGAACAAACCGGCGTGAAGTGCGCCACGCTGCATGCCAATCGTTCGCAAAACCAGCGCCTGCGTGCGTTGGACGACTTCAAAACCGGCAAGGTGCGTGTTTTGGTCGCCACCGACATCGCCGCACGCGGCATCGACGTGGACGGCATCTCGCACGTCGTGAATTTCGATTTCCCGCACATCGTCGAGGATTACGTCCATCGCATTGGCCGCACCGGCCGTGCGCACGCGATTGGCGACGCGATCAGCTTTGTTTCCCCGGATGAACAGGACGACGTGCGCAAACTGGAGCGCTTCATCAACCGCGGCCTCGTGCGCAAGAAGGCCGAAGGCTTCAACTACAACGCCGCCCCGCAGCCAATGAGCGATGACCGGCCCGAACGCCGCAATCAGCGCTCCTTCCAGCCTCGCCAACAACAAGGACGGGGTGGTCAGGGTGGCGGCCGTGGTGGTCAAGGCGGCCAGGGTGGCGAGCGTCGCGATTCGCGTGGCCCCTCCGCACGTCCGAATGATTCACGCCGTCCTTCTTCCAATCCACCGCCGTCCAGGCCGCAAAGCGTGGTGCAGACCCAGGCGGCCGAGCGCGGCTTGTGGAAGCGGCTGACGGGCAGGGCTTGATGCGGAAAGATGGCTGCAAGGCGGACGATGTATGGTAAACTCCCCCGCATGAAACTCACCGCCGTCTTCAAACAAGTCCCCGAAGGCTATATCGCCTGGGTCGAGGAGCTGCCCGGAGCCAACACGCAGGGTGCCACGCTCGATGAAGCACGCGCCAATCTGCCCGAAGCGGTCGAGATGGTGCTGGAAGCGAACCGCCTGCTCGCTGAGGAGGCATTGGCGGGCGAAATCGTGAGTCGTGAACCGTTTGCCTTCGCGCTGGCATGAAGCTGCGTGACTTGATCACGCATTTGAACCGCCACGGCGCGGAGTTCATGCGCGAAGGCGGCAACCACTCTGTCTATGTGCATCGCGGCAATCGCAAATCGACCTCCGTGCCACGGCATCGTGAGATCAACGACTTCCTGTGCCGCAAGATCTGCAAGGATCTGGACATTCCGCCGCCGTAGCTTCGCCTACTTCCGCAAGCTCGGCTCCTTGAGCTTCTCGATCAGATACTGCCGCACGTCGGCATGCTTCACGTCGGTTGCGCCCGGATAAACCAGTTCATGCTCAATGCCGAGGCTCTTGAGCTTCTCCGCCAGTCCCACGCCGAAGTTTGCCGAGTGCACCGGGTTTTTCTCCGGCTTCCCAAACGCAGGCGGCGTGTCGTAGAACAGATAAACTGGCGGATCATCCGCGCTGACGAGCGCATACGGCGAATACTCCGCGATCCATGGCGTGATGGTGTCCCGCTTCGCGAGGAACTCATCGAACGGCGTCAGTTTCTTTGCCACATCACCTCGAAAGCCGAACGCATGTGGCCCATAGGTGTTGTTGGGCGTCCACTCGATCATCTGCCGTGGGTCGAGCGATGTCTGCGCACGCGTGACCGCCGCGCACCACAACCGTGTGGATTCGCGCGCGACCGGATCGTCGCTCTGCGGATCGGCCATGTCGGGATGAAACGCGAGCCAGAGCGCGCTGCACGCCCCCGCCGAACTGCCACTCGCGCCGATGCGTTCCTTGTCGATGTTCCACTCGGCGGCCTTCGTGCGCACGAACTGCAACGCCCGCGCCGCGTCATGCAGCGGTCCCTTCACCGGCGGCACCACCTTGTCCGCCTCCGCCTGCGGGAGCAGCCGATAGTTGATCGACACGACCGAAATGCCGGCGGGCAGATACTGCCCCGCATTGTTGAAGCCCGCCTTGTCCCCGTTCAACCACCCGCCGCCATGAATGAAAAACACCAGCGGCGTCGGTTGGCCCGACTTGGCCTGGTAGAAATCCAACTTCTGCGATTCGTGCGGGCCGTAGGCGACATTCGCGAGCGTCGGCTTCGGTGCTTCGGCGGCGAGTGGGTATCCGCAGCACAGGCCGAGCGACGCAAGGGTGATCGTAACGACGGTTTTCATCTGCATGTTTGGTATTTGGAAATCGGAATGCCAACCATCATCCGAGCGGATTCGGGCCGCTTGCTCTCCTCTAACTTTTTACGCGTGTAAGTTTTCGCCCGCCTTCGATTGATGCCTGCCAAAGCTCGGCATGTGGGTAACACTCATGAACGAGTTTGGTCAGAGCGGCTCGGTGATCACCCGAAGTACATGCACCAAAAGTGACTCCAACTAGTTCTGTCGGAAGAAAACCATAGTCAGAATGATCTCCAATTTCGCATTGTAGCTTCCATGAAGCGACTCTCCACTCTTTCTCGGCTTCCCAGTCCGTGGTTTTGGTGTGTGTGCATTCTTCGATGATTCTAGCCACAGCAAAATCGATGTTGTAGAGCATCAGCCCAGCAAGCCCCTCGGGGGTGTTCACGTGCAATGGATCGTCCGTATATTTCACGGGTCTCGCCATGAGCCAAACGCTGTCGAGTTGATCTATACAAGCGAACTCAAGACACGCGCCTTTATGACCATCAGAATATCGGTCCCACATAGATGAGGAGTCCCAACGCTCAGAGAAACAGAGAATTCTTTGTTCGCCATACATCAGCCTCCACTGCTCCCGCATGTTGTTAAAAGCTTGGCTTCCTGTTCCTGCCTCAAGCAACCCAACTTGATTTAAGAGCCCACTTTTCTCAGCATCGGATGCCATGGAGAAGGCTGCCAGCAACGCTTTTGTCATTGCTGTGTGGTGTTCTGGGAAAGGCAGATCGGGGTTTGCGATCAAGGATTCGATCTTACTGAGGATTGCACTGTGGAGCCGACCGGAGTCAATTCCATCAAACAGTTCCTTGGGAACGTCGAACGGATCATTAAAAAGTGCTGGCATGCTCCATCGGAGCTTTCTAGTCGAAAGAATAATCTTCGCCGTGTCCGCAGACACATATTTGAAGAATGACTTGTGATCGTGAAGGCGGTTGCTGTTCATTCTCTGTGCAGATGGCCACCATTAAAAAGGCGGGATCTCTGCATTCTACAACCTCTACTTCCCAATAAACCACCCCTTCGCGAGCGGACTCGTGGCGAAGAACTCCAGCAGCAGCTTCGCCACTTTTTCGCGACCGCTATTGCTGGGATGCACGCCGTCGCCGGAGAAGTCGTCTTTGACATACTTCAAATCATCGAGCTTGCGGCCTTTCTCGCCCTCGGCCCAGAGGTAGGGGCCCCAGAGCAGCAGGGGTGATTTGGCGGAGGTGAGCGCTTCATCCCCGCTGATCTGCTTCTGAATGAGATGGCGCACGGCGAAGGCGCCTTCATAGGCATACGGCTCGGGATTGAGGCCGCCGGTGGCGTTGCCGGCCCAGATGCGGCTGCCGAGGTAGGCGATGCGAAGGTTGGGGAAACGCTTTTTCGCATTCTGCAGCACGATGGTGGTGTCGGCTTCGAGTTTGGCGAGGTGCTCGGTCTTGGAACCGCTGGGGCCGACGTTTGCCAGCTTCACCCAGGCCACCTGCACCTGCTGCGGCGTGACTTCGGCGTTTTGAATGCGCTTCATCGCCTCCTGCCACGGCCGCGCCTCCTCCGGCACCCACTGCGCCATGGCCTGGCCGCCTTGCGCGCAATCGACAATGGTGAGCTTGCCCGATTTGCGTGCGTCCTCGTCGGCGATGCGCTTGAAGAACGAGAACTCCTGCGTGGCGTTCGACATGCTGATGGAAACGAGCACGATCTTGCCGCTGTCGGACGGCTTGCCCTCGGCATCGAGCGGTTTGATCTGTGCTAGCGCATCGGCGGCGGCTTTCTGGAGCGCTTCCGGCGGTTCGTTGCTGCCCTTGCCATAGAGGCCGCCGTCTTCGCCCTCATAATTGTCGTCGGCAGTCATGTCGCTGAGCGGCTTGAGCGATTCCGCTGCCTTGCGCTGGTTCCCGGTGCCACCACCGCCTCCACCACGATTGCCGCCGCGTTTGCGGGCTTCCAAGGCTTTGTCGAGATACTTCTGGTCTTCCTCGTTGAGCTTCTCGCCACGTTGCGAACGCTGGAAAAGCTGCTGCGCCTTCGGCCAGTCGATGCCATCGGCTCCGGGGCTGGCGGGCTGGCCCTGGGAACCAGGCCCCTGACCTTTGGCGAGCGCCGCACGCGCTTTGTCGAGGTAGGTCTTTTCGTCCGGCGTGAGCGTTTCACCGGCACCGTCGCGCTGGTGGAGTTGTTTGGCCTTGTCCCAGTCGATGGGGACGTCGGTGGTCTGGCCGAACAACGAAAGCGCGCCGAGGAACAGCGCGGCGAAGGCGGGGAGGCGGGCTGGAATCTTCATGGTGAGGCGTTGAAACACCGCCGCGCTGGTTTGGATGCGCCGCAGGTTTGAACCGATGAAACAAGTGACCCTCTGGAAGCTCACATGAAATATCGTTCATCCATGATCCAACGGACTCCGACTGACCTGCAAGAGCGCCATGCGGCTTTTCGTCTTGTGTTGCGCTCTCCAACCCGTCACGCTGAAAATCATGTCCCGCTTCCTCTCCCTGCTTCTCCCGCTGCTCGCCGCGTCCTCTCTTCATGCCGAACTCACCGCAGAGCAACAGCAGGTGCCGTTGGAGCAATCGCCCACAGACGCCAAGGCCGCGAAGATCGTGCTCATTGCCGGCACGCCGAGCAACAAACCCGGACAGCATGAATACTTCGCCGGTTGTGCGCTCTTGATGGAATGGCTGAAGGCCGTGCCCGGTGTCGCACCCGTGATGGTGGCCGAAGGCTGGCCGAAAAACGAAGCGGTGCTCGATGGCGCGCGCAGCGTGCTGCTGTTCATGGACGGCGGCGACAAGCACTCCTTCCTCGAACCCGCCCGCTGGGCGAAGATGCAATCTCTCGCGAAGGCAGGAACGGGCTTCGTCCTTTTGCATCAAGGTGTCGATTGCAAGCCGGACCGTGCCGCCGACTTCAAGGCCATGTTTGGTGCCGCGTTTCAGAGCGACATCGGCTGCCGTGGCCATTGGGATGTCGATTTCACCAGCATCCCCACGCATCCCATCAACAGCGGCGTGAAGCCCTTCCCGCTGCTCAAAGACGGCTGGCTCTACAATCTCCACTTCGCTGAAAAAGGCGTCACACATCTGCTGCAATGCGCAATGCCCGACAGCAGCCGCAAAAACGATGCCGCCAAAGCCAATGCAGGCCGTGCCGAGACTGTGGCATGGAGTTACGACCGCCCCGATGGTGGCCGCAGTTTCGGCTTCACCGGCTGCGACCTTCACGCGAACTGGGCCGAGGGCAATCAACGCCGCCTGCTGCTCAACGGCATCCTCTGGAGCGCCAAACTCGACGTGCCTTCGAGCGGTGTTTCATCCGAAACCACGCCGGAACAGATCGCGAAGAACTGGGATCGCAAAATCTTCACGCCGAAGGCGAAGCAGGCTGCTGCAACGAAGTAGTCTCCCATGTCCACCGCCAACAGCACCCGCCGCGTTGTCATCGCGAGTTTCATCGGCACCACCATCGAGTGGTATGATTTTTTCCTCTACGGCACGGCCTCGGCGCTGGTGTTTAACAAGCTGTTCTTCCCGAACTTCGACCCGCTCGCCGGCACGATGGCGGCCTTTGCGACATACGCGGTCGGATTCTTCGCGCGGCCGGTCGGTGGCATCGTGTTCGGGCATTTTGGCGACAAGATCGGCCGTAAATCCATGCTGGTGACGACGCTCATGCTCATGGGCGTGGCGACGGTATTGATCGGCCTGCTGCCGACATACTCGCAGATCGGTGTCTGGGCCCCCATCCTGCTCGTGCTTCTGCGTTTTGTTCAAGGCTTCGGTGTCGGCGGCGAGTGGGGCGGTGCGGTGCTGATGGCCGTGGAGCACGGAGCTCAAGGTCGCCGCGGCTTTTATGCGAGCTGGGTGCAGGCCGGTGTGCCGGTGGGACTGCTGCTGGCCAATGCGGTCTTCATGCTCGCCTCGTCGATGGATGAAAAAGCCTTTCTCTCCTGGGGCTGGCGCGTGCCATTTTTGCTCGGCGTGCTGTTGCTCGGTGTCGGCATGTTCATTCGTTTGAAGATCATTGAGAGCCCGGTCTTCACGCAGGCCAAAACCGAAGATGCAGGCCCGAAGGTGCCGATCCTGGCCGTGCTGCGCGATCATCCGCGCAACGTGCTGCTCGCCATGGGCGCACGCTTCGCCGAGAACGCCTTCTTCTATATCTTCACCGTGCTCGTGCTCAGCTACGGCTCGCAGCAGCTCGGCATGCCGAAGGTCACGCTGCTCAACGCCGTGCTCATCGGCTCCGCCGTGCAGTTGGTCGTCATCCCGTGCTTCGGGGCGCTGTCAGATCGCGTCGGACGGCGGCCGGTTTATCTTGGCGGCGCGTTCTTTCTGCTGCTGTTCACGTTTCCGTTCTTCTGGATGATCGAATCACGCCAAACCGTGCTCGTTGTGCTGGCCGTCGTCATCGGCCTCATCGGCCACGCGGCGATGTATGGCCCGCAGGCGGCGTTCTTCTCGGAGCTGTTCGGCACACGGGTGCGTTACAGCGGTGCTTCGCTCGGTTATCAGCTTGCCTCACCTCTCGCCGGCGGCCTCGCCCCGCTCATCGCCACTGCCTTGCTGGATCAAAGCGGCGGCAAACCATGGCCCGTGGCGCTGTATCTTATTTTCATGGCGGTGATCACGTTGGTGGCCGTCTGGCTGGCGGAGGAGACGAACAAGAAGGCGCTGTGAGGACATTCGGATCCACCGCAGAGAGGCGGAGGAGCAGAGGACGCAGAGATTAAATCGATAAAACTCTGCGCTCTCTGCGCTCTCTGCCTCTTTGCCCCTCTGCGGCAAACCCGAATCACCCATCGCCTGCCTTCGCCTCCCCGCGTCCATTTCGGCCCAAAAACTGTCCGCCCGCGTCCTGACGAACCAGTTGCACGCCGCCCTGTTCCGCCTCCCTTGCACGCCCTACCATGAACGAAGCCTTCCCAGACATTCAGAAAATCCAGTTCGAAGGACCGAAGAGCCGCAACCCGCTCGCCTTCAAGCACTACAACGCCGACGAAATCGTGGGCGGCAAAAAGATGCGCGACCACCTGCGCTTCGGCGTCGCCTACTGGCATGCCATGCGCAATTCGCTCTCAGATCCCTTCGGTGGCGGCACCGCCCAGCGTCCGTGGGATGACGGCAGCAACTCCGTCGCCAACGCGCAGCGCCGCGTGTGGGCCTGCTTCGAGTTCATGGACAAGCTCGGCGTCGATTACTACTGCTTCCATGATCGCGATGTCGCGCCTGAACTCGGCTCGCTCGCCGAAAGCAACGCCGCCTTCGATGCCGTCGCTGACGAACTCGAAAAAGCGCAGAAGCAGACCGGCAAGAAGCTCCTCTGGGGCACTGCTTGTCTCTTCTCACATGCGCGTTACTGCCAGGGTGCCTCCACCAGTCCGAACGCCGGCGTCTTCGCCTATGCCGCCGCGCAGGTGAAGAAGGCCATGGACGTCACGCATCGCCTCGGTGGTGAAGGCTACACCTTCTGGGGTGGCCGCGAAGGCTACGCCACGCTGTGGAACACCGACATGAAGCGCGAGATCGACCACCTCGCCCGCCTGCTGCACATGGCCGTCGATTACAAGCAGAAGATCGGCTTCAAAGGCCAGTTCTACATCGAGCCGAAGCCGCGTGAACCCTCCACGCACCAGTACGACTCCGACGCAGCCGCCTGCTTGAACTTCCTGCGCGAGCACAACCTGCTCGACCACTTCAAGCTCAACCTCGAAACCAATCACGCCACCCTTGCCGGCCACAGCATGCGTCATGAGATGCAGGTCGCCATCGCCGCGAACGCTCTCGGCTCCGTCGATGCGAACACCGGCGACACGCTCATCGGCTGGGACACCGACCAGTTCCCGACCAACATCTATCTCACCACCGAGATCATGCTCGAAGTCCTCCGCATGGGAGGCCTCACCACCGGCGGTCTCAATTTCGACGCCAAGTGCCGTCGCGAGTCCTTCGAACCCGTCGATCTCTTCCACGCCCACATCGGCGGCATGGACGCCTTCGCCCGCGGCCTCAAGGTCGCCCACGCGATGATCGAGGACGGTCGCATCAACACCTTCATCAAGCAGCGCTACGCCACCTTCGACACCGGCATCGGTGCGAAGATCGAGAAGGGCGAAGTCGGTTTCGCCGAACTCGAAGCCCACGTCCTCGCCAATGGCGAGCCTTTGCTCGGCAGCGGCCGTCAGGAGATGATGGAGAATCTCGTGAACGAGTACCTCTGAGCCACCGCACGCCCGACAACGGGGAAACCCGGCTGCTTGGGTTGAATTCAAATCGCGATTTGCGGGGCGTCCGTTGCCGGACGCCCCGTATTTTTTTGAGGCTGGCAAGACATTGAGGCCGAACGATTCAGGAGATGCCTGCGGCAAGGTGCGAAAAATTGAACTCGACTGATGCCGGCACTTTTGGTGTTAATCCCGGCATGAACACGCAATTCCTGGAAAGAGCGATGCTGATCACCGGTGGCTTCGAAGGTTCTGATCCTTGGGCCAACATCACGGGCAACTTCGATGGCGAGGGCCTCACCTGCGGGCAGTTGGGCAAGACCATCAAGGCGGGCGATCAGCAGGCCGTGGTCAAAAACTACATCAAGGCCCATGGCACCGCCGAACTGCTGGCGCTGATGCCCAAGAAAGGCGGCGAGTACGTCAAGGTCATCAACGCCAGCATTGCCAACGGCATGGCCATCGTGGTGAAGTGGAGCGACAAGCACGGGCGTGTTCTCGAGCCTTACAAGAGCGAGCTCGCCGCGTTTTGGAAGAGCGCCAAAATGGTGGTGAAACAGCGCGAACATGCGGAGGCCCATGAAGGCGCGCTCACGGACACCTGGGTGAAGGATTGGAAGGGCAACGGCAGCTTCCAGGAGTTTGCGTTGTTCTTCGATGTCGCCGCACAGAACGGCAGCCTCAAAGGCGTGACGGCCGCGGTGGTCGATGCCTACATTGGCACCAGTCCCGCCGCCGCCGTCGCCAAGGCGCTGCTGTGGGTTGACTCCTGCCCCAAAAAGACCAGCGGTTATGCGGATGCGAAAAAGAACGTGCCTCTCTGGCGGGGAATTCTCGCCTCGGCGGAGCTGCAGATCATCCGTCTGTTCATCTTCGCGATTCTGCGGGCGCAGAAGGCCCTTCCCGCCTGGCAATGGGATGTCGCGAACCGCAAAGGCACGCTCGCCGTGGGAGAAGGCTGGGTGCATGGCAGCAAATGGTCTTTCCTCGACAAGTTTGATCTCGTCGCTCCGCCCGCCATTCCGGTGATCGAGGAAGTACCTGCCGCCAAACCCGTCGCTCCGCCGGTGGGCGCCGCGCCAGCCGGTGCGGGAGCGCTGTTTCGCATCGCGGCAAATTCGGGTCTCTGGCTGCGTTCATCGCCTGACTCAGCGGGCAACAAGAACAAGATCGCCGCTTACGCGCAGGGCACGCTGGTACGTTTTGTTCGTGAGTCTGCCAAGAAGGATTGGTGGGAGGTGTCGGTGGATGAAGGTGGCAAGACGCGGACGGGTTTCATGGCCGCCGGTTTGCTCAGTCCCGTCGCCTCCGTCGTGGCGCCGAATCCCGCGCCAGTTTCTCCAGCCGCGCCTCCTCCACCGCCACCAGCCACCGCCGCAGGCGTGGTCGAAGTGCATTTCCCGAACCCGAACAACCGGCCGGTGAAACGCGCCGAGACCTCGGGCCGCATCTGGAAGCTCAACGAACCCGGCGCACCTCTGCGCAGCGGCAACACCCCGGCCAAACGTGCCGCCGAACTCGCGGCCGTCATCGCCTGGCTCAATCCCGAAAAATCCGTGCGTCATCTGCCGGACAGCAAGAACACCTACTGCAACATCTACGCCTACGACTACGCCTGCCTCGCGCAGTGCTACATCCCGCGTGTGTGGTGGACGCAGAAGGGCATCCATGAACTCACGCTCGGCCACACCGTCGTCATCAAGTATGAGGACACCGTCGATGAACTCACCGCCAACATGCTCTACCAGTGGTTCCGCGACTGGGGCGGCCAGTTCGGCTGGACTGCCGCGCATGATCTCGACGAGCTGCAGAGCAGCGCGAACACCGGCGGCGTCTCCATCATCGTCGCCAAGAACAGCCAGGGGCACGGCCACATCACCGCCGTCGTGCCCGAAATCCCCGGCAAGCAGGCCAAACGGGACGCCGCAGGCCACGTCGTGGTCCCGCTCGAGAGCCAGGCCGGCAGCACCAACCACAACTACGTCACCAAAGCCTCAGCATGGTGGAAGTCCCCCAAATACACCACGGGCTTCTGGGTGCATGCGTGAGGGTAGGAGATCGCCGCCGCTTCCAAGGAGCGAGGCCTCTCATCCTTCCGAGGCGGTGCGCTGGAATATGCCGTTTGAGGGCACCACCGAGCCGTTTACCGGCAGGATTCGTCCATTTAGCGGCAGCAATGGCCCGTTTATCCTGCGGATTAAACCGTTTAACCGGCGGAAGAAGCCGTTTATGCAGCGCAATAAACCGTTCCCCCACCGCACTAATCGGTTTACAGCGCCGGTTAAATGGATTCATGCGGAGGTTAAACAGTTTCTTCAGGCGGATGAATGGATTAGCCAGCAGGTTAATTGGTTTGTTCCGTCCACTAATCGGCTGATTCAGCCGGATAAACGGCTCATCCTACCCGGAAAAGGGACTGGAACGCCGGTAAATGGGGCGGAAAGTGCCCTTATTCCGTTTTAGCGGGCGAAAATTCAGCGGAAACGGCTGGGGAATCAGCGCTAGCAGGCGGTGTTTCGGCCGGAACGGGACGGGGAATGGTGCAGCGGTAAAGACTGCCGTTCCGGCCCGTCCTCGCTTCGGCAATGATGACCTTCCCCTGCCGGATCATGCGGTTGAGAAAGGTCTTCACCGTGCTGGTCTCCGGGAAGTTGCGTGTGACCTTGTAAATGGCACGCTTGAAGTCCTGCGGGGCGAAACCGCCTTCCGGCATCTGCACCAGGCACTCCAGGAAGATCTCCTCGGACGACTTCCGCTTCTCCGCCGGGGCCGGACTTTGAATCGGCGACGCGGGAGCCGCACTCACGCTCACCGGTGCCGGGGTGGTCGCCAGCAAGGGCCGATGCTCCTCCAGCAGCGCCCGCACCTTGCGGACCATCTCCAGGTCCGCCACCAACTTGGCCTCCAGCCGTGCCAGAGCATCCGGGGATAAATCAGAAACCGTCATGGGAAAGGGTGATCCGTTTACCGAATGGCGTCAAACGGAAGGTTTTTCGTTTCGGAGCCAATGTCTCAATATCGGTCTCAGGAGATTGGCATGCGCTATCTGCTAGGCATCTGCGGCTGCCGTGAGCGAGTAAGGACTAACCAGTCCGTGTTCCGCAATCCACAATCACAAGCAGAGAGATCTACAGCCCACTGCTTGCGTAAGGCGGATTGAAAAGTTGGGGCGACGATAAAGTGCCTTTCTCCTTATCGCTTACCTGTGGTTTCGTGGAGGCATGAAAAAGAACCCGTCTTTTGAGAACAGCTCAGCATGGAAACGTGCTGTCATTGACCGCCTTGATGGAAACTACGTATTCACAGATCATCTGGAGGAAATTCAGTCGGAAATTGACCGGTATCTTCCCAAGTTTCTTTATCGCTACCGATCAGCATCCAACGTGAATCATGTTGCCAGCTTGTTGGCAGGTGAGGAGTGGATGGCTTCTCCGCTGACCTTTAATGATCCGTATGACAGCGGTTTCGCGATCAATTTCGAGCGTTTGGAAGCAAGCATCATGACACCTGATGCCATAGAGGTAATTTGGCAGAAACAGAATCTTGATGCGGAGTTCGACTCCAAAACCAAGCAAGAAATTCTTTCGAGTCCGAAACCCCTTGATGCTCTCATGCGTGCGCTTTTGGCGCAAAGCCCCCTTCATCAGACAAACAAAGATCAGATAGTAGAGGAAGTATGGAGGCGGCAGCAAGAAGCCATGCGCGACGAGATGAGGGATAGTGTACGAATATGTTGCTTCAGTGAGGACGCGACATCCATCCTCATGTGGAGCCACTATGCCGACTATCATCGCGGATTCGTCATCGAGTATGACATCGAGGCATTTTCAGCCGATCAGCGTACCGCCTTCTTTCCGGTGGACTACCGGGATGGACTGCCTGACACCGACGGGGTTTTCCTGAACCGCACCAAGGCCAATCTGTTTTGGAGAGTTGCAGCGGCCTGCATGAAGGCAATTTACTGGAGATATGAGCGTGAGTGGAGGTTGATCACCTGGAATACAGCCTTTTCAGGAAAATTTGAGGGTAGCGCACACCCGATCCAAATGCCAAAACCAGCTCGTGTGCTGTTAGGAGCCAAGATCGAGCCTCGAAACCAACGACTGATCGAACATATCTGCAAAGCAAGAGGCATCCACTGCCCGCCGATGAAGCTAGAGCCGGGCGGGTTTCAAATTGATACTGCATCTTAACATTTCCCAAAGCCCAGCGGGCTTTCGTCATGCAGCGCTCTCCTGGGAACCGCGTCACCCACGAACCCCGCAGGATCATGAACCTTAGCGAGGTTCCGTCACCCGAATGTCTCGGAGTTCCATTTTTTCGTCGTAGGGGTGTTGTTTCAAGGTGTAGACGGAGCACCAGTCGTACTCATGTGCTCGGCCCGAACCCGGCAGCGCTGAAAGCGGTGACGTGAGATCGAAGCAAGATTCCGGGCGCGGAACAGCCATGAGAGGGCGGTGAAAATGTGTTTCGGCTGTGATGCAGTCTGCTCGGCCAATTACTTTAAGTTTTCTCGTTGTGACGACACACGTTATGCCTAGTGCTCTTGCATGGACTCAGATCCGCTTCCAAGTCGAGGATATCTCAGGGCTATTTTTGAGAATGGCGATGCGGAAGAGCAATTTGAATTTGGCGAGCGTTATGCCCGAGGGGAGGGAGTGTGCGAGGATGCCATTGAGGCAGTGAAGTGGTATCGCAAGGCTGCTGAGCAGGGATATGCGAAGGCGCAATACAATCTCGGCGTGCACTATGCTAACGGGGATGGAGTTCCCAAGGATGTCGGGGAGGCGGTGAAGTGGTGTCGCAAGGCCGCTGAACAGGGATATGCGAAGGCGCAATGCAGTCTGGGAGTCCGCTGCACCAAAGGAGAAGGAGTGCCCAAGGATGTCGAGGAGGCAGTGAAGTGGTTTCGCCAAGCCGCTGAACAGGGACATGCGATTGCGCAATACAATCTCGGCGTTCACTACACCAAAGGGGAAGGAGTGCCCAAGAATGTTGAGGAGGCGGTGAAGTGGTACCGTAAGGCCGCTGAACAGGGAAATGCGAATGCGCAATTTAGTCTAGGTGTCCGCTGCTCCAATGGAGATGGAGTGCCCAAGAATGCTGAGGAGGCAGTGAAGTGGTATCGCAAGGCCGCTGAACAGGGCTATGCGAATGCGCAATCCCAACTCGGAGTTTGCTACCTCAATGGTCAGGGAGTGTCCAAGGACGCTGAGCAGGCCGTGAGGTGGTTTCGCAAGGCCGCTGAACAGGGGCTGGCGAATGCACAATGCAGCCTCGGCGTGCGCTACGACCAAGGGGAAGGAGTGCCCAAGGACGCTGAGGAGGCCGTGAGGTGGTTTCGCATGGCCGCTGAACAGGGGCTGGCAAGTGCGCAATACAATCTCGGAATGAGCTCCGGCAAAGGTGTCGGAGTGCCCAAGGATGCTGAGGAGGCAGTGAAATGGTATCGCAAGGCCGCTGAACAGGGCTATGCGAATGCGCAATACAATCTCGGAGTGTGCTACCGCGATGGTGAGGGGGTGCCCAAGGATGCTGAGGAGAAGGTGAAGTGGTATCGCATGGCCGCAGAACAGGGGCATGCGGGTGCGCAAAACAATCTCGGAGTGTGCTACCGCGATGGGCAAGGTGTCCCAAGGGACTTTGTATTGGCTTACAAATGGGCAAACTTAGCGGCAGCGAGTCTTCCAATGGCAGCCGAATTGAGGGATGAAATCGAGGCCAAACTTCCCAAGGCATCGCTGATGAAGGCGCAACAATTGTCGCGCGAGTTCCATGTTAATTCAGGGGAATCGAAGTCAGGTTGAAAAAAATCAACAACCCTGCCTGCAAGCCTAATCCATCGCGCTCAGGTAAAGCCCAACGGGTTTTCGTCATGCAGCCCAGGAGTGCCGAGCGCCAGCGAGCGCTCTCCTGGGAACCGCGCCGCCTACGATCCCCACCGGATCAGGAACCTCAACGAGGTTCCGTCACCCGAATGTCTCTACGGCATCGCATCCCCCGTGACGGGACCGCGTTGCGGTCCGGGCGAACGTCTCGCGGCCTGCGCAGCCACCCCAATCAGCCGGGAAATCCGGCGAAGGAGGCCATGACATTGACGGAGCGTTGAGCGCCGGACACTCCTAGCCTACGACCGGAGGCCCAGCTCACTTCCCCCCAAACTGCTTTTGATACAGCGTCTTGAACGGGTTCTCGGCGGCGAGCGGGGCTTTTTCGTTCACGAGCAGCGGCTGGACGCTGTCCCACCATTGGTCGTAGGCGGTGGCGAGTTGTTTTACGATGTCGGGATTCGCGACGGCGAGGTCGGTTTGTTCGCCGGGGTCGGCCTGGAGGTCAAAGAGCTGCCAGGAGGCGGGCATGGGCTCGGGTCCGGCGCGCACGATGGCGTTGGCGTCTTTGGAGGCGGTGCCAGCGGGTGCTTTGGGCGCGGCTTTGGCCTTCTTGCCTTTGGCGTTGTTTTTGGCGGGGCCGCCGCGGGCGGCGTTGGCGTTGACGAGATGCCAGCGGCTCATGCGGACGCTGCAATTGGTGAACTGGTATTTCTGCGGATCGGCGTCCTTCGGCCAGCGGCCGACGTGGGTGAAGAGCTGGCGGTCGGCCCATTCGGCGTTCGGATTTTCAAGCAGCGGGACGAGGCTGCGGCCTTCGACCTGAGCTTTCACGTCATCGGTGAGCCTGGCACCGGCGAGTTCGGCGAGGGTGGGGAAGAAGTCGATGTGGGCGGTGAGCTTGGTGACGGGTGCGGACTTGAGCGTGCCGGGCCAGCGCCAGAGGCTGCTGGCCTTGATGCCGCCCATCCATGGCGAGCCTTTGGCGGCACGGAGTCCGGCGTTGTAGGTCTTCACCCCGGCGGTGCCGCCGTTGTCGTTCATGAAGATGACGAGCGTGTCGTTCTCGATGCCCCATTCCTTCAGCTTGGCGAGCAGCAGGCCGAGATTTTCGTCGATGTTGTGCAGCATGCCGAAGAAGCTGGCGGCGTCATCGCCCTCGACCTTGCCGTCGAACAGCGCCTTGTCCTCGGGGCGCGCGATGTAGGGGCCGTGCGGGGCGTTGGTGGCGATGTGGCAGTAGAAGGGCTGCTTGCCCTTCACGCTTTCGATCCACTTTTTCGCCTGCGCGAAGAACACATCGGTGCAGTAGCCTTTCGTCTTCTCGAAGGTGCCGTTGTGCAGGATGGCGGGGTCGAAGTACTTGTTGCCCGGCGCATCGCCGCAACTGCCGGGATAGCTCTGGCCGATGCCACCGGCACCGTGGGTGAACGATTCGTCAAAGCCGCGCGCGCTGGGCCAGTAGTCGGGTTCGTCACCGAGATGCCATTTGCCGAAGATGCCGGTGGTGTAGCCCGCCGTTTTCAGCACCTGCGCCAGCGTGGTGGCCTGCGGCGTGAGGCGTTCGCGTTCGAGGATGGTGTGCGTGATGCCGTTTTTGAATTCGTGGCGACCGGTGAGCAGCGCGGAGCGTGTCGGAGCGCAGGTGGGGCTGACGCAGAAATCCTCAAAGTGGACGCCCTCGGCATTGAGGCGGTCCATGTTCGGCGTCTTGAGCACGGGATTGCCGTGGCAGCTCATGTCGCCGTAGCCCTGGTCGTCGGTGAGCAGGAAGATGATGTTCGGGCGCTTGCCGGCCAGTTCGGCGTGAACACTCAAGGCACCGAGGAGGGAGAGAAGGAGAAGACGGATCATGGCGGCGTTCAACGTCGCCATTCACGAGGAGATTGCAGCCGTGTTGTGTCCTGCCGACGTAATCGTGCTACGATGACCGCCATGAACACCGACTCTTCCAACCAACCGCGCGTGGTGATCATCGGCGCTGGATTCGGCGGACTGGCGGCAGCGAAGGCGCTGGGCGGTCAGCCGGTGCAGGTCACGGTGCTGGATCGGGAGAACCATCATCTGTTTCAACCGCTGCTGTATCAGGTCGCCACAGCGGGACTCTCGCCCGCGAACATCGCGCAGCCGGTGCGCAGTATTCTGCGGCGGCATGAAAACATCGAAGTGCTGATGGCGAATGTGACGGGCTTTGATCTGGAACAGAAGCGTGTGCTCGCAGGCGGACGCAGCGTGCCGTTTGATTACCTCATCGTCGCCACCGGCGCGCGGCATGGTTATTTCGGCCACCCGGAGTGGGAGGCGTTCGCGCCGGGCCTCAAAACGCTCGAAGACGCGCTCGACATCCGCCGCCGCCTGCTGCTGGCGTTTGAAAAGGCCGAGGCGGAAAGTGATCCGGTCGAGCGTGAGCGGCTGCTGACGTTTGTCATCGTCGGCGCAGGCCCCACCGGAGTCGAAATGGCCGGGGCGATCTCGGAAATCGCGCGTGAGACGATGCTGCGCGACTTCCGGCGCATCGATCCGCGTGAGGCGCAGGTCATTTTGCTCGACGCGGCGGAGCGTGTGCTGCCGGTGTTTGACGCGGAGCTTTCACGCAAGGCGGAGGAGCAGCTACGGCATCTGAAGGTCACGGTGCGACTCGGCGTGAGCGTGCAGGACATCAACGCGGAGGGCGTGAGAACCAATGATGGCTTCATCCATGCACGCACGGTGATCTGGGCCGCAGGCAATGCCGCGTCGCCGTTGGTGAAAGCACTGCCGGGCACGTTTGACCGCGCCGGGCGTATTCAGATCAGCGAGACGCTGCAACTGCCGGACGCGCCGCACATTTATGTCATCGGCGACACGGCGCTGTGCCTCGGCAAGGACAAGAAGCCGCTGCCCGGCGTCTCACCGGTGGCGATGCAGCAGGGGGCGCATGCGGTGCGCAATATTCTGGCGCAGATCGAGGGGCGGCCACTCAAACCCTTCGCCTACTGGGATCGCGGCAGCATGGCGACGATTGGCCGGCATCGCGCGGTGGCGGATGTGAACTTCGCGAAATTCAGCGGCCTGCCCGCGTGGCTGGCCTGGGTCTTCGTGCATCTGATCTTCCTCATGAGCTTCCGCAACCGCGTCTCCGTCTTCATGATCTGGGTGTGGTCGTATTTCACCCGGGCGCAGGGAGCGCGGCTGATCACAGGCAAAAAATGAGGGCAGGCGAACAAGGAAGGCCGGAAGCCATGCCTTTCATTTCCTGCTTTCCCGCCTTCCTTAACACCTCGTGAAACCAGACTCCCAACCACCCAAACGCCGCCGCTGGTGGCGATGGTTGTGGCGTTTGAGCCTGATCGCCATCGTGATGGCCGCCGCGCTGGGTTACTGGGCCTGGAAGGAGCGCGTGCTGCTGGTGAATGCCGTGCTGCTGCGGCTCGGCGGTGATGTGCGGGTGCAGATCGTGAAGCTGGACTGGGAGGACGGGGCGCTGCATGTGCGGGAGGTGAGCACGCTGCACACGCCCAGCGCGCAACGCGTCGCGACAGTGGATCATCTGGAATGGCGGCCGAGCTGGAGCCAGTTGCGCTCAGGAAATCTGGGCGGCTTGAAGGCGGAAGGCACCACAGTGGATGTGCCTTTGGCGTGGTTGCTGCCATCCGCACCGTCCGCACTGTCCCCAGCAGGCACGGCAGCCGGTTCATCACGCCGCTGGCGTCTGGAGGTGGTGGATCTGGCGCCGACGAAGTTCGTGGTGCGCGATGCCGGGTGGAAGCCGGTGTTCAGCGTGATCGTGACGCAAAAGGTGGAGGCGCTGGAGATGGGCGGCAGCAAGTCGCCTTCGTTTCAAACGGTGATCACGGACTTGAAGCAGGCGGAATGGCACGGGAAGCCGGTGTTTGTCAGCGTGCATCTCGAATCGGTGATGCGTGAGGACACCATCGAGTTGAAGAAGCTTTCGCTGCATGGCGGCAACATCGATCTGGACTGGCTCAAGGAGTTCAGCCCGGCGCTGAGCGCCAAGCTGCCGCCGCTGCGTGGCGAGGTTCAAGTGGAGTGGGAAGGGCGCGATGCGCGGCTTTCGAGCGCCGGACTGATCGCCGGCGGCACGCATGAGGTGCGCTTGAAGAACCTGCGGATCCAGCCGCAGACCGGCGCGGGCATGGTGAAGGCCGAGGCGGTCGATTTGAAGATGTCGCAGGATTTGAACGGCCTCTGGCATGTGCAGAAGGGGCTGGTGGTGAAACCGGAGATCGAGTGGACGCGTGAGCTGGAAGCCGCGCTGCTGCCGAAGGATGAATCGAAGCAGGCGTCTGCGTGGAAGATGCAGGTGGACGAGCTGGAAGTGCGGGATGGCAAGGTGAGGCTGTCGCCGACGGAGCTGAGCCCGGTGGCGGGAGAGTTTGGCTGGAGCACGAAGCTGGAGGCGCTGGAGATCGCCTCGGATGGTGTACGGTCGGCGGTGAAACAGAAACTGGCGCTGGCGAAGCTGGCGCTGTACTGGGGACGGCTCGATCCAAACCTGAAGCCGCGTCCTTTCATCTCGGTGGAAAGCGCCGGACTGGAGGCGGTGCCCGACAAGCTGCGTGAGCTGTGGCAGGTGGAGTCGCTGGTGCTGGCGGGGCCGCATCTGGAGCTGACGCCGGAAAACGGGCCATGGTTTGACAAGGTCGTGGCGGAGCCAGTGAAGCCGCTGCCGAACAATCCGGAGCCGGTGTGGTGGCAGCGGCTGCAGTTTGGCCATCTGGCGATCCAAGACGGCGCGGTGGATATGGCGATGAAGCTGGCGGAGCGCGTGGAGGCCTCGACGCGGTTTCATGTGAGCACGGAGGCCACGAAGCAGCGTCTGCACATCGAGGACGTGCGGGTGCGCATCCCGAAGCGGGCGAATCTGCCGGTGCTGAGCCTGGAGAATGTGGAGGCGGTGGCGGCGCTGCCGGAGATGTGGCGCACGCGGCGGGTGGAAAGCTTGAAACTGGCAGGCGGCCAGATCGAGGTGGGAGAGGCGTTGATGACGCTGTTCAGCGGCCAGGCGGCGGTGGTGGAGGAAAAAGCGAATGCGGCGGCGGCACGCTGGACGGCCGGAAAAATCGAGGTGGAAAAGATGGGCGTGACGCTGATGAGCATCGCGCCCGGCCTGCCGCCGGTACGCTTTGATGTGACGTTCCATGCGAACGAGACGCCGCTCGATCTGGACGGCCTGGCGGAGAACGTGGAGCCGCAGCGCATCGTGCTGACGCGGCTGCGCATCCCGTCACCACACGAGCCGCTGCGCACGGTGGCGGAGATGGACATGATTCATGTGAACTACACGCTGGACGGCCTGCTGCACCGCCGCATCGACCGCGTGGAGATCGTCTCGCCGCTGCTGTATGTGGGCGAGGATTTGTTCTGGTATGTGGAAAACTACCGCAAGATCATGAAGGGCGAACCGCCGAAGGCAGACGCCACTGCCGGACCGCCGCGACCGCCGAAGCCCGCAACGCCGGGCTGGCATGTGGACACACTGGCGGTGACTGAAGGACGGCTGGTGCTTGCACCGAAGGGCGTGCCATTGAAAGGCTTCAGCAAGCCGTTTCCGTTCAGTTTCACGTCCAAACTGGAAAGCGGCCAGCTCGACGCGGTGTTCGACATTCCGACGGATGATTACACGCTGGCGGACCTGAAGCTGGAGTTTCGCGGCATGAAGGGCCAGGTACGCTTCAACCTGCCGATAAAGGACCGGAACAACAACCTGACCGAGACCTTCACGGTGGAGCAGGTGCGCTGGAAGCAGCTCCACATCGAAAAGGCGCACCTGAGCGTGACCTACGACGCGCACGGCATCTATGGCACGTTCGGCGGCGAGTCCTACAGCGGCTATGTGAACGGGGCGTTCGACATCTATCTGGACGATGTTTACACCTGGGACGGCTGGGTTTCGGGCGTGGGAGTGAACCTGGGGCCGGTGACGACGGTGATGTTTCCCCGCTATTTTTTGCTCAATGGCGTGGTGGAGGGAAAAATCATCGCCACCGGGAACAGGAACGAGCTTTACCAGGCGGATGCGGAGTTCAAAAACCACTCGCGCGGAAAGTTCAGCATCGCGGCGCTCAATGACATGATCGCCGCCCTGCCGAAGGCGCTGACGGGCAGCCTCAGCGACCAAATAACCCGCATCGGGCTGGAAACGCTGCGTGACTTTGAGTATGAGAGCGTCGATAGCAAAGCACGTTTCTACGGACGTGAGGGCCGCGGCCACCTGCGGTTCACCGGCCCCTACGGGGCGCGTAACTTTGATGTGAATGTCTATGACCACCGCTGGAAAGAGGAACCGCGCAAACAGGAGGCCGCCGATGCAGTGGAGTGAACTGAGCCGGCTGCCAATGGTGTTTGGGGCTCTCATCTTGAGCGCCTGCAAGCAACTGCCCGCGATCCCGCTCACCACGCCGAAGCCGCTGGAGGTGAACCTGAACATGCGCCTCGACATTTACCAGTATCGTGGTGATGAGCCGCTGGACAAAGAAGCCGCAAAAAGCGCCAGCGAGGCCACGCAGCGGCTGCGCAACCGCATGGAGGAGATCCAGACACTGAAAAACAACCAGCTCGTGGGCGAGGATCATCGCGGCCTGCTGCTGGTCCGCGAAGTCCCTGCAGGCGACTGGGGGCCACAGATGCAAAAGGCCGTGGCCGCTGAAAACGAGGACCGCATGCAGCTCATGCGCCGGAAGGCGAAGGAATCCAACCGGCCGCTGCACGAGATCGAGAGCGAGCAGTGGCGGCTGCGCACGCAACAGGCCAACACCGGCGAGTGGATTGAAGTACCTGGTGCCACGCCGGGCTCGTTCCAATGGAAACGTGCCGGAGCCGAAACGAATCCCCCAGCCACGCCACCTGCCACTCCAACCAAGACCACACCATGAGACTCATCATCTTCCTCCTCATCGCGCTGCTCGTCGTTCTGGCCCTCACCAATCCTAACGAGGCCGAGTTCCGCTCCCACATGCAGCAGAAGTACGGCATCGCCGGTTCGCTGAGCCTGAAAGTGGCGGCGATCTTCTCCGCCGGCACCAGCACCGGCGTGCATCGCGAGAATTTCTTCATCTTCAGCCGCTACTATATTGGTGGTGATGGCATCCTGCCGCGCACCGACCTGGCGTGGGGCGTGGCCGGGAAGTTTTTCGACATTGAGGAAGAAGATGTGACGAAGAAGGACGGCCGGGAAAATTCCACGCGCTTTTAACTCACATCCATGTGGCTGCGCATTCTGCTCGTCGGGAGCCTGTTCATGTCCAGTTGCACGCTGCTGCAACGCAAGCCGCGGCCCCCTGTGGCACCACAGCCGGTCTATCATATCGATGAGGTTCTTGTCGGCACGTTGAAGCCAGGGTCAGCGCGGATCGAAATTGATCTGACCAGACAGGAAATGCGCCTGTTGAACGCGGACCAGGCACCGGTGGTGGTGACGCAGATTTCCACCGGCAGGCATGGCAACCCAACACCCACGGGTGATTTTAAGGTGCTGGAGAAACTGCCGACGAAGTTCTCGAACCGTTACGGCAAGTTCGTGAAGCCGGACACGCGCGAGGTCATCGTCTGGCGCACTTGGGAGCATCAGGGGCCACCGCCGGCCGGCACTGAATACGAGGGCTACGAGATGAGACACTGGCTGCGTCTGACCTGGCCCGGCGTGGGCATTCATCACGGCGAGTTCAAGCCGGGCGAGCTTTCCAGCAAGGGCTGCATCCGCACGCCTGCGGAGCCGCAGCGGGTCATCTGGGAGCATGCACGGCTCGGGACGCCGGTGCGCATCACCGGCAGCATCCAAGGACATCCTGATGCGCCGTGAATGACCTGAAAATCATTTTTTTCCGGTCTCAGGCGGCGGCTCTTCCACTTTTTTCTCCGCCGGCATCTCGAAAGTCACGCTCAGCTCCCAGGCGCGAATTTTGATGGCCCACGCCAACGCCGCCACGGCGAGCAACCCCATGAGCGCCAGATGAATCATGCAGCCGGTACGGCAGCCGATTCCTTGAAACGAATCGCGATAAGTACGGATACTGGTTCTGGCGGAGTCGTTCACGGATGCAAGCTGCTCCATCTTGGATTGGACAGCCAGCAATTGTCGTCGATTTTTGGCCGCCCCGCCCGTTCTCCCCACCCTCTCCTCCCCATCAGCCAATGCCTCGCCGTGCCCAATCTGGAGTCCGCCCCGCCCACTGGCTGGGATTGATCGTCATCCTCGCTGTCATCGGTGGCGGTGGTTATGCCTTGATGAACCGCACCACCGATCCGATGACCGGCATCACCGAACTCAACTCCAACGAGTTCATGGAAAATGCCACGGCCTTGAGCGGCAACGAATACAAGGTCGAAGGCATCGTCGATGACCGGCTCGACAACTGGCGCAGCGCCGACGGCCGTCTCTTCAGCGTGCAGGTCAGCGACGGCACCGGCAACACCTTCGTACCTGTCTGGGTGCCGCCGGACTACAAAGGTTCCAACATTCAGCGCGGCCAGCGCTATGTTCTCAAGGTGCGCGTGCTGGAAACCGGCGTGCTCGAAGTGCTCGAACTCATCAAATCGTAATCCCATCCCCACCATGAAGCGGATCATTCTCACCCTCGTTCTTGCCGGATTATCGCCCGTCTGCGCCCAAGTGCTGCCAGGTGCGCCAGGAGGAACCGCCGCGCCGCCTTCCAACAACACCGCCACGGGCGGGGAGAAAAAAAGTGACGCGCAGATGCTCGGCGGCCTCGCGCCTGCGGTCGATCCCGGCAGCGAAAACGTCTCCTGGGACGGCAAGCTCTGGAACATCAGCAACAACCGCGTGATGCGCTCGCGCTTCGAGGTCTATCTCACCACGCCCGAGGCCAAAAACGCCGAAGACCAGGCCTACCGCGATGTGATGGCGCAGATTTTGGAACTGCTCGCCCCCACGCACAAACCCGCGCCCGAATTGATGAAGGCCTTCGCCCTGCTGCCAGAGGCCGGCACGGCCAAAATCGACGGCGGCCTCTGCAACGCCATCGCCAACTCCATCTGGGACGTGTGGACCTCGCAGAAGCGTGTGAACGAGCGCAAGCTCGCCAACAACGCCATGCTCGACCGCCGCAAGCAGCTTGAATGGAACGCCGAGATGGGCTTGAACAATAACCAACTGGCTCCTCCGGGTGGCAGCAGCAACAGCGGTGCCAGCAAAGGTGGCCAAGGCCAGCAACAGGCCAATCAAACCGCCCAGATGAACAGCGCCACCGTCGGCCGCACCTCCGGCTACATCAAGGGCATCGCCGAGATCGAGGCCCGCATGAAGATGAACGAGACCGCCATGGGTCTTTCCGAGATCACCAGCAAGACGCAGTTCCAGGCGCTCATCATCCAGATGTTTCTTCAGCGTCGTTTCGAGCACGCAGTGATCGCCTGCCGCTTCTACCCCAATTTGTTCAGGGATGGCGACAGCGTACTCCAGCTCGACAAGGACAGCGATGTGCAGAAGGCGCTCTCCAGCAGTTTCGGGGTGCCACCCACCGTCAGCATGATCGACGGTCTCTCGCTCGAAGCCATCCGCAGTGTGGATGAAGCGCTCGTCGCCTTTGAGCAGCTCTCTTTGCGCCAGGATCTTTATAGCGCCGGCAACCGCCTCATGGAGGCCTTCGGCATCGGCGAATACCTGCCACGCGTGCGCCGCCTGCCCATGAGTGAGAAACTCAAGGTGCTCGACTTTGTGCGCGACTCGAACCAGCTCCTCTCCTTCCTCGAAATGAAGGACTACGGCGAAGCGGAAAAGGTCGTGGTCAAGCTCAGGACCGCCGCGAAGGACTTCGACTACGCCAAGCCGCAGGCCGCCATCGAAACCGCCAAGACCATCAGCGACATGCGCCTTCAGGCCGCCCGTGCCGCCGCTGTGAAGGGAGATCAAAACGGCTACGCCACCGAGATCAAGGCCGCCGCCGAAATCTGGCCCACCAATCCGAAACTGCGTGAGCTTTCCAACATGGTCGGCCAGAACTCCGACATCCAGGCCCAGGCGCTCATGGACTTCGACCGCCTCGTCAGCCAGCGGAACTACCGCCAGGTCTTCAACGACCAGGCACGCTTCCTCGCCGCCTCCATCAACGATTCCGCGCGTCAGGAACAGCTCAAAAAAGTGCTCGTGGACATGAACCGCGTGAACATGATCATTCATGGGGCCTCCGAAACCGCCCGCAGCAGTCCCGCCCAGGCGTGGGAGATGGTGGAGAAAGAAGCGCGTCAGTTTCCTGACGATCCTGAACTCACCAAACTCCGCGCCGACCTCGGCGTGAAGGCCAGCGACTTCGTCAGCGCCATCGAGCACGGCCGTCAGCACGAAGAGAAAAAGCAGGTCGGCTCCGCCCTTTCCTGGTATCTCAAGGCCAAGCGCATGCATCCCCCCAGCGAACTGGCCCGTGACGGCGTGAAACGCCTCGTCGAAGTCGTCAAAAGCGGTGACCAGCCGCCGCCCGCTCCCACCGAAACGACCTCGGCGCTCAACAACTGAGAAGCTGGCGGTTTGGACAGCCGAACTCGTCCCCTTCGTCACCGATACTTCGACAAGCCTTCCAGATACTGCTGAGCCAGCTCGGTTTGCGGTTTGGTGAAAAAGTCTGAAGCAGATGAGGATTCCTGAACCTTCCCCGCCGCGAGGAAGACGACCCAGTCGGCGACTTTGCGGGCAAAGCTGATCTCGTGCGTGGCGAGGATGATGCTCTGCCCGGCCTCGGCGAGTTCGCGGATGACATCGAGCACCTCGCCGGTCATGACGGGGTCGAGCGCTGAGGTGGGTTCGTCGAGGAGCAGCAGTCTAGGCTTCGGCGCGAGGGCGCGGGCGATGGCAGAACGCTGCTGCTGGCCGCCGGAGAGCTGGCTGGGACATTTGTGCTCGTGACCTTCGAGTCCGAGGCGATGCAGCAGTTCCAGAGCGCGCTGCGTGGCCTGCGTTTCGGACATGCCATGCACCTCGCGCAGCGGCAGCGTGATGTTTTGCAGCGCGGTGAGGTGCGGGAAGAGATTGTAGCCCTGGAAGACGAAGCCGTTAGCCCGCCGCTCGATCAAGGCACCATTCTCATCATGCGGCAGTGTACGTGCGTCGATTTTGACGCTCCCTTCGTCCGGAACGAGCAGACTGCCAAGCACACGCAGCAGTGTAGATTTGCCGCCGCCGGAGGGGCCGAGCAGTGCGATGACGCGCGCTTCATCGCCCGTGGTGAATGAGGCACCATCGAGCGCGGCGTGGGCACCGTAGCGCTTCGTCACGGTCTGCGTTTCAAGTTTCATACGCGAACCTCCTCTCAAGACGACGCGCGAGGTAAGACAGGGGCAGGGTGACGATCAAATAAGCCAGCGCGAGCGGGAGAAAGCCCTCCAGCGGCTTGTAGGTGGCGGCGTTCATGATTTTCACCTTCTGCACGAGTTCCTCGATGCCGATGACGGAGAGCAGCGAGGAGTCTTTGATGAGCGAGACGAGCTGGCCGGTAGTGCCGGGCAAAGCACGGCGCAATGCCTGCGGGATGATGACGAAGCGGTAGGTTTGTACTTTGTCGAAGCCGACGGCACGCGCGGCCTCAAGCTGCGAGGCGCTGATGCTTTCGACCGCACCACGGAAAATCTCGGCCAGATACGCGCCTTCAAAGCAGCCGAGCAGGATGATGCCGGTGAACACGGGCTGGTCGATGCGCAGGGCGTTCGCGATGATGTAATGACCGATGAGCAACTGCACGAGCAGCGGTGATCCGCGCACCAGCTCCACCACACCGCCGCAGAGCATGCGCACCGGCTCCCACGGCGAGCGGCGGCCGAGCATGAGCAGAAAACCGAGTGCGACGCTGACGATCATGGCGATGAGCGATAGGCCCATCGTCATGAGCCAGCCGTAGCCGAACTGCTGGCGGTAAAGCCACACGCCATCCCAGTTCCACCGGTAAGCCACGCTGGAAAACAGCGTGTAAAACACTGCGGTGGCGAGCGCGAGCAATGCCAGCGCGTAAAGCGTGCGACGTGTCGGCGAAACAGTGCTGTCGGGAGAAGCAGGCAAGGCGAGTGGATTTACGCCGGGGAGCGGTGGTTTGTCCCGCGCAATTTCACTTCACCGCCGTGGCGATGAGGCTGGGACGCGATGGTTGCGCCTGCAAAAAGAGCGCCACGCCCTTGGCGATGCCTTGAGCGACCTGATCGCGGTAAGATTCGTGTTTCAGCTTCGCGGCTTCGCTGTCGCTGGTGATGAATCCGCATTCCACCAGCACGGCGGGGCACGGAGCCTGGGCGACGACGGCGTAACTGCGGGCCTTCGTGCCGCGATTTTGCGCTTTCGTTGTCGAGCAGACCATGCGTTGCACGGCGGCGGCAAAATCGGCGCTGTTGGCAGGTCTGGAAGCGAACTGGCGGGCAGAAAGCGGTGCTGCGTCGGCAAAGTAGGTCTCGATGCCCTCCGCGTCGCTGCCAGCTCCGTCTGTGTTGAGATGCACGCTGACAAAGGCGGCGGCCTCGTGTTTCGCGGCGAGAGCGGCGCGATCTTCGAGCGGCAGGAAGACATCGGTGTCGCGGGTGGTGCGCACGCGCAGTCCGGCAGCTTCGAGCTCGCGCTTCACCCGGCGGGTGAGGTCGAGGGCGAGATTTTTTTCAATGATGTCGTTGGCCACAGCCCCGCCGTCGTGCCCACCGTGGCCGGCATCCACGATGATCAGTGGCGCGGTTTCATCCCAGCGAGGCAGGGCGGGAATCGAGAGGGCGGTGTTTTGGCGCTCCAGCCAGACGAGGGAGGCAGCACTGCCGCCCAGCGCCGCGAAAGCGACGAGGGTTTGGGCTGTCAGGGCGATAAAATGGCGAAATTTCAAAATTATATTCACTTATATAAAATATTTGTTTGAATTAACAACCGAATTTTCTACAATAGCCATATGAAAACGCTGCCTGCCTCCTCCCGTGTGCTGAGTTACCTCGTCGCTTTTTGGGGAACTGCCCTGCCGCTCTCGGCACAGGTTTCCTACAACTACACAGCCCCACCGCCTCCCGGCTACCCGGCTGCTGGAGCGCCGAAACAAACATCAAGGACCACACGCCAGTCTGCCGCCGCCGTACAGGCTCCAGCTACCTATCCTAGCTACCCTGGCACCTATCCGCCGCCTCCCGGGTACACTTACCCACCACCTCCGGGCTATGGCACCGCCCCCCGGACTGCGATTTCCAAACCTGCCGCCACGAAGCCTAGCACCAAGACATCGTCTTCTTCAAAAAAATCCACCGCAGGCCCGCCGCCTCCACCGAAGGTCTATGGCCCCACGGGTGATCTGAGCAGCCAGGTGGCGAAGCTGCGCGACAGCGACAAGGTGCAAAACCTCCGCCTGGGCGATCTGGAACGCGATGTGAGCAGCATCAAACGAGGTGGTAAAAGCAGCTCCGGAAGTCGCTACGCCGGCGGCACCGACCTCGCCGCACATACCACCTACATTGCCAGACCCGGTGACACGCTCTGGCGCATCGCCTCCACGCATCGTGTCAGCGTGGGCGAGATCCAGCAGCTCAACCGCATGACTGAAGAGGAAGTGCATGTCGGCCAGACGCTGCTCATTCCCTCGCCGCATCGCCTCAGCTCCCCAACTACCCAAGTGAGTTACAAGCCCTCGACTCCAGGCAGCTCTCCCGCGCCGGTTAGCACCTCCGCGTATTACACGGTGAAGAAAAACGACAGCCTCAAGGGCATCGCCATCAAGCACAAGATGACCACCGTCACACTGGCCAGTGCAAACAACATCAAGGACGTGAACAAGATCTTCGTCGGTCAGCGTCTGAAAATCCCCGGCCGCACCAGCAGCGTAGCCTCGTCCAAATCGACTCCGCCGCCACAGCCTGAATCGTCTGACACCGTTCCGCTGCCAGGCTTCGGCGTTCCCAGCGCTCCGCCGCCGCCTGCCTCCGGACTCGCACCAGCGACAGCACCCACTCCCGCCCCCTCTCCTGCAGCTCCAGCCAAACCCGACGCCAGCACCGCTGACTCCCACCGCGGCATTCTCGCCTACCGTGTCGATCGTTCGGACACCATCGAGAGCATCGCCACGCAGTTCAGCACCACACCGGACCGTATCCGCGAAATCAACCGCCTCAGCACCAGCACACCGCTCAAGTCCGGCGATGAAATCATGGTGCCAGCGATGGGCGCGGTATCGGTGGGGCGGTGAATGGCAGTGCCAGACAAGCGGCTTGAGCGTGACATGACCTCCGATTAGCCTTCGCCATGCAGTCGCTCGCCGAATACCTTTCCCGTGCCCAACGCCGGGGTGAGTTAAAGTTCATGCTGATTGGCGGCAGGTCGTTGGAGGCTCACGGCTATGTGCGCAACACCAAGGACGTGGACTTTCTGATTGCCACTCACGACATCCCCGTGATGGAGCGTCTGCTCACATCCATCGGCTATCGCAAGGAGGCAGAGACGGAGATTTTCTCACGCTGGAAGCATTCATCCATGGAAGCGGAGGATGTGGATTTGATGTTCGTGGGCGCGTCCACCTTTGATTCGCTCGACAATGACTGCGTGACGATGCAGATCGGTTCTGCGGTGTTGCGGGTGCCTTCCGTGGCGGGGATTGCGGCGCTCAAGCTGCATGCCATCAAAAACAATCCCGAACGTCTCGCCAAGGACAGCACGGACATTATCTCACTCATGCGGCTGAACCCGGCGGCGTTAGATCATGACGGACTGCGGACACTGTGTGAAAAATTTGGCAACGCCGAAATCTGGGCCAAACTCGAACTGCTGCTGTCATGATCTCCCCGCACCTTCTCGATCTCGAACTGCCCGCCGGACGCATCCCGACGGATGGAAAAGACACGGCCACGCCCGAACAAAACGACGCCTGGCAATGGGAAAACACCCGTCTGCGCTGGGAACGCGGCGATTTCAGCCGCAGCGACACGCCGGTGAACGTGATGTTCGAGATCAAGTAGCCGCAGCCTTTGCCACAGGCTCACTCCTTCACAAAATCCCGCATCTCATAGAGCTTTGGGTCACGCACGGGTTCTTTGCGCGAGGCTTTGGCACGTTTGAGCATCTGTGTGAACAGGGCGTCACCTGCTTCGCCCTCATCCATACCACCGAATTCCTGCTCCAGCTTCTCGGGGTCTTCGCCGGATTCGAGGCGGCGCACCATTTCGCGGAGTTCGGGCGGAGTTTTGTCGCCCATCATGTCCGTCATCTTGCGCATGAAATGGCCGAGCTGGCGCGGATCGGGGTTCTCCTCGTCCATACCGCCCATCTCTCGCTCCATGTCCGCCATGAAGCTCTCCATCTTCGTTTCATCCATGCCTGCAAAGGGATCATCCGCCGTGTCTTCCTTCGCCTGGCCGATCACCGCGAAGCGCGACACTCGCTTCTCCATTTTCAAACCTTCGCCATCCGGGCAAGTCGGCACCTTCTCGCGATACGCCAGCGAACGTGCCAGGAACGAATACAGCTTGTTGTTGTCGGGGCAGTAGAACTCGAAGATCGGCATGGTGGTTGGGGAAAGTCGGCGTGCACACTTTAAACAGCCCGCCTCAACGCTCAAGGAAAGCCATGCGCTTCGCGAACCGTTCACGCTTCGCTCATTTCCCGTCCGGTTTCTCCGTTTCATGCGGGAATGGCCATCCACTCCATGAAGCGCCTTCTCCTTCTCTTCGCCCTTGGCCCTTGGCTCTCCGCTTTGTCCCAGCTTCCGCTGGAGTTGAAGCCAGGCACCCGCATCGCCCTCATCGGCAACTCCCTCTTCGACCGTATGCGCGATTACGGCCAGTTCGAGGCGCTCCTGCACCAGCGTTTCGCCAAAGAAAAGCTCATCGTGCGCAATCTATCTTGGTCCGCCGATGAAGTGGCCCTGCGCCCCCGCCCTGACGGCTTTGGCGATCTCAATCAGCACCTCACCGAGCATAAAGCGGATGTCATCCTCGCCGCCTTTGGCTTCAACGAGTCGTTCAAGGGCGAGAAGAGTGTCGCGGAGTTTGAGACGCTGCTGAAAGCCTTCCTCATCGAGTTGAAGAGCCATCGCTACAACGGCAAGACCGCGCCGCAGATCGTACTAGTGTCTCCGACAGCCGCTGAGAAGCCGCATGAGCATCTCAATGCCCAGATCAAACTCTACACCGAGGCGATGAAAAAAGTGGCGAAAGCCGAAGGCGTCGGCTTTGCGGATGTTTTCACCGATTTGGCACCCAAAACGACCAACGGCGTCCATTTGAATGTCGAAGGCTATCTCGCTTTCGGCGAACGACTCTACAACCAGCTCACGCAGGAAACCGCCCCCAAGCTTAACGAAGCCGTCCGCGCGGCGGTGGTGGAGAAGGAAAACAAATTCTTCCAGCACTACCGCCCGCTGAACTACTTCTACATCAAAGGCGGCCGCATGGAGCCGTATGGCGTGGTGAACTTCCCCGGCGAGTTGAAGAAGCTGCTCCAGATGACCGAAGCCCGCGACCGCCTCATCTGGACATCCGCAGATTTCACAGATTCAGCAGATTTAAAATCCAAGCTCCAATCTGCGAAATCTGTGGACGATACCCCCCTTCCTGTGATCACCGGCGACCGTCCCATCAACGAATGGCTCTCCCCCGCCGCTGAACTCGCCGCCTTCAAGATTGACCCCCGCTTCGAAGTCAGCCTCTTCGCCTCCGAAGAAGACTTCCCGGACCTCTTCGTGAAGCCCATCGCCATCCGCTTTGATGCCAAAGGCCGCCTGTGGGTCAGCACGAGCACCACCTACCCGCAAATCATGCCCGGCGAGGCCCCGCAGGACAAGATCCTCATCCTCGAAGACACCAACGGCGACCACCGCGCGGACAAATGCAGGGTGTGGGCGGACAAACTCGCTATCCCGCTCAGCTTCGAGTTCGGCAACGGCGGCGTCTTCGTCTCCGACCAGCCGCACCTGACCTTCCTCAAAGACACCGATGGCGACGGCAAGGCCGACCACCGCGAAAAACTCCTCACCGGCTTCGGCACCGAGGACAGCCACCACGCGCTGCACGACTTCGTCTGGAGCCCCGAGGGCGATCTCATCTTCCGCGAGAGCATCTTCCATCACAGCCAGGTCGAGACGCCCTACGGCCCCGTCCGCGCCCGCGAGAGCAGCTTCTTCCGCTACACGCCCGCCACCGGCCGCCTGCTCGCCTTTGGCAGTTACATGAGCACGAACCCCTGGGGCATCACCTTCGACGACTGGGGCTTCCACGTCGGCAGCCATCCCGTCTTCGCCAGCGCCGTCCATGCGCTCAATCCGCCCTACCCCGACATCCACATCCCCGCCGGCAACTACTTCCCCGCCTACAGCGGCACCTGCGGCCAGGAATTCCTCACCAGCAGCCACTGGCCCAAAGACCTGCGCGACAAAAAACACTTCATGCGCGTCCGCTACAAGCCCACCAACGAAGTCGAGCTGCACGAGTGGGTGGAGCACGACACGCACTTCGAAGAAAAGAAAGTCGGCATCGTCTTCCAGAGCACGAACCTCAGCTTCATCCCCGTGGACATCCAGCAAGGCCCCGACGGCGCGATGTACGTCGCCGACTGGTACAACCCCGTCAAAGGCCACATGCAATACTCCCTCCGCGACACCCGCCGCGACAAAAAGAGCGGTCGCATCTGGCGCATCACCGCGAAGAATCAAAAGCTCGAAGAAGCGCCAAAGATCGCCGGTGCGAGCATCCCCGAACTGCTCGACCTGCTGAAAAGCGAGAACTACCGCACTCGGTATCGCGCGAAGGTGGAGTTGCGGGAGAGACAACCAGCTTATCAAACAGTGAACGCGACCAAAGACTGGTTGAACAAGCGATCAGAAGACGACCTCGCAAATGAACATCTTCAAACCGAGTTGATGTGGGCGCTTGGGTGGAGTGGCTTTCTGGAGGTTTACCGAACCGGGCCATTTCCAATCAAAGCGCTTGAACTGACGACCTCGCCTATGAATCGGCTTCTCAAGGAGATGGCAAGTCCATTAGCTCGCGCTGCTGCTACTCGCCATATCAGGCATCTGAGAGACTTTATCAATTGGCCTCATCTTCTTCTAACAACTGCCTCGAACGACCCCAGCGGTCTCGTCCGCCTCGAAGCAGCCATCGCGGCGAGTTACATCGGCACGCCGGAGGCCTTGGATGCCGCACTCGACCTCCTGAAGCATCCGATGGACAGCTATCTCACTTACGCGCTGCGCACCTCGCTCGACAGCCACACGCTGCAGCCGCTTTGGAAGGGCAACGCTGCCTTCATGCAGCAGCATCCCGAGTTGGTAAAATTCCTCGAAGACAGCGAGCCGAAGAAACCTGCGCAGCTCGCCAAAAAGAAGAAGGCCGAGAAGCCCGATCCCTTCGACGCCCAGCCCGGCCTGCAAACCCTCACTATCAAGACCATCCCCGAGCGCCTGCTCTACGACCTGCGCGAGTTCAAGGTGAAGCCCGGCGCTCCCGTGAAACTCGTTTTCGAAAATCCCGACGTCACCCCGCACAACCTCCTCATCGTCCAGCCCGGTGCCGCCGATGAAGTTGGCATGGCCGGCAACGAAATGGCCAAAACGCCCGACGGCCTCGCCAAAGGCTTCATCCCCGACAGCCCGAAGATCCTGCACAAGACCAAGATGCTCAATCAAGGCGACAGCGAGACCCTCCGCTTCACCGCTCCCTCCGCCAAAGGCAGCTACCCCTACATCTGCACCTTCCCCGGCCACTGGCTGGTGATGAAAGGTGAGATGGTGGTGGAATGAGTACGTTGTTCACGCGTCAGCGTGATGAGAGCGTTCTCACGCTGAAGCGTGAACAACGTACCTCAATCATCCCAGCCCTTCCCGTAATCCAGCACGGGATAGGCCCTCCAAATACGAAGCGCCTCTTCACGCCCGACATCTTCCAAAAAGCTCTCCGCACTGCCAAACGGCCAGTCCTGCCACTGCTCCACATACCCATGCTTCACTGGGTTATGGTGGATGTAGTTCATCGTGGCCCAGAAATGATCGTCGTTGCGAATGAGTCGGTCGGCAGGTGCGGACCAAACTTTTCTTCCCCGCAGATTATCCTCACCGTTCCAGGCATGCGAGGTACGGCCATGCAGACGTCCGAGCGAGGCGATCACATCCTTCAATTCAGGCACCTTCAGCAACAGGTGATAATGATTGGGCAGCACGCACCAGGCATGAACCACGGCTTTGAGTTCCTCCAGCGTCTGCAACAGAGCCTCGGAGAACTGACGCATGCGCTCCAACGATGCGCCGATCACATCCGCATGCTCATAACATGCCGCCGTCAGGTGAAACAATGCCGGTCCCTCCACGAAGTGCGGCGGACTATGCCACGGTCGCCTCAACTGCTGCCGCCATTGAAGCAACCCAGCGCGATCTTCCTCTGAAAGTCTTCGCCAACGATACATGCCGCATGGTACGTTGTTCACGCTTCAGCGTGACAAAAACTTTCTCTCACGCTGAAACATGAACAACGTACCCTGAATGCCCGCCCTTTTCACCCCGCCCGATTACTTCCGCGAACTCACTCCCGCCGAGATCTTCCCCGACCCCACCCGCCCGCTCGAGATCGACCTCGGTTGCGGTGACGGCACCTTCATCACCGGCATGGCCGCGCAGCATCCTGAGTGCGATTTCCTCGGTGTGGAGCGCATGCTCGGCCGTGTGGATAAAACCATGCGCAAAATCGAGCGCATGCAGCTCCCGAACGCCCGTATCATGCGCCTCGAAAGTGCCTACACCGTCGGCTGGCTGTTGCCGACTGCGAGCGTGAGCCGCCTGCACCTGCTCTGTCCCGACCCGTGGCCGAAGAAGAGCCACGCGTCGCGCCGCCTCGTGAATCAAAGCGAGTTCCTGGATGGATTGCATCGCATCCTCATCCCCGACGGTGAATTCCTCCTCAAGACCGACGATCAGCCTTACTTCGAAGACGCCCTCGCCAGTTTCGAGTCACGCACGCATCAGTTCATCCGCCTCGACTGGCCCGACGACGCTTTCTTCTACACCACCACTGATTTCGAGCAGGACTGGCTCCACATGGGCCGCAGCATCCGCCGTGCGAGATGGCAGAAGATCGGGCGTTAACTCGCCCATGCTTCGCCATTGCCTTCTCGCTGCCCTTTTCAGTTTCACGATCGGCCACACCGCCGAAACCAAAACACGTGTCGCTCTCGTCGGTGACGGCACCGTCACCGACAGAGCCGGTTGGGGCGCTGCTTTCACGAAACTGCTGGGTCCCTATGCTGAATGCATCAATTTCGCCGACGGCGGCCAGAGCAGCAAAAGTTTCCGCGACTCCGGCAATTGGAAGAAGGTCATCGACGCCAAACCCGCCTACGTCCTCATCCAGTTCGGTCACAACGACATGCCCGGCAAAGGGCCGAACCACGCAACCGACCCCGCGACGACTTACCGCCAGAATTTGATCCGCTACATTGCGGAAGCCCGCGCCATCGGCGCGAAACCCATCCTCATCACCTCGCTCACCCGCCGGACCTTCAGCAAGGACAAAATTCGCGGCGAGCTGAAGCCCTGGGCCGACGCTGCCGCGAAAGTCGCCGCCGAGCGGGAAATTCCGCTCGTCGATCTTTTCACCCGCAGCGTCGCTTTGCACAACCAGCTCGGCCCCTTCCGGTCAGCCGCCTTCAATCCGCCTTCCAAAAAAGGCGGGGTCTACACAAACGGAACCGACGGTGCCCACCTGAACGAGCATGGAGCGGCGATCATCGCGAAGATCATTGCCGAGGAATTGCGCAAGGTGGAGCCGGAGTTCGCGAAGCACCTGCAGTGACCGCTCCGACAAGTTCTTGCCCCTTGGCTCTGGTGGCAAAGGCGTTTATGATCGAAGGGTGAAGTTTATGCCGTGCATCGCAGGCCAGTTGATGGGATTCAGGCGTCTTGTGGGGACGCTGGCGCTGGCATTGGCACTGAACGTTCATGCGCAAACGGCGGACAAGGCGTGGTCGGAGCGCGAGACGCGGCTGGCAAACGAGTATCTGTCGCTTCTCGTTCAGCAGCCGGAATACGGCCGCGTCCTGGATTTGCTGTGGACGCTGTACGAGAAACACGACGCGACGAAGCTGCTCGTCGAAAACGTCTCGAAGCAGGCGAAGTCGTCGAACTTTCCGGCGGTGAAGCTGGTGGAGGCGCATCTGATCCGGCGCAGCGGTGATTTGAAGCAGGCGGCGAAGCTGTATGACGAACTGCTCAAGGCGGATGGAAAGAACCTGACCTTGCTGCAATCACGCGCGGCGGTGGCGCGTGAGCTGTCTGATCCTGCGACGGCGTTCACGCTGATCAAGAAGGCGGCGGAACTGGTGTCACCCGATGATCCGCAGGGACCGCTGATGTGGATCGAGCTGGGTGGCATGGCGCTGGCGGGCGGCAAGAACGCCGAGGCGGCGGATGCGTATGAGCGTGCTGCTCAATTGAAGCCGCAGGACATCGAGCTGGCACGGCAGGTGGCGCAGTTGCTATTGCAGGCCGGGTTTCCAGAGCGGGCGGCAAGTTTCTTCTCTGCCCTGGCGGATCAAAAAGACCCCCAGCGCAAACTGGACGCGCTGTACGATCTGGCGCGCATCTACGAGCACGCGGACCAGTTTCCGAAGGCGGACCAGGCACTCAAAGACGGTCTGGCGCTGCTGCATTTCCGTGATGGTCGTTATCTCGACTTCTTTCGCCGCCGGGTGCGGCTGCATGAGCGGTTTGGGGCGCTGGAGGATTTGCAGAAGGCGCTGGTGACGACGGCGAAAGCCACACCGCCCTCGGAGCAGGCGTTGTTCGACGCGGCACGTTTTTTTGAGTTCACGGTCGATCTGGACGAGCATCTGCGCTGGCTGCGCGAGCTGGTGAAGACGGTGCCGCAGGTGGAGAATTACCGCTGGGAGCTGGTGCGGGCGCTGCTGGATCACGAAGGAGCCGTGGAAGCAGCGAAACTGCTGGATGAACGGCTCAAAAATGATGGCAGCGACCTTACGGCGATCGTGCTGCTGCGCTGCGAGGCGGATTTGCGCGGTGGTGATGCGGAAAGCGCGGTGAAACGGCTGATCAGCCTGCTCGAAATGCAGGACAATCTGGATGTGGAGAAGCAGGTTCTCGTGTTTGCGCAGACGCGGGCACTGGACGCGGTGATCGAGAAAATCCTGCGTGCCCGTGTGACGCGTGATCCGCAGAAGGCCGAGGCGGTCTTCGATCTGGCGGCGTTTTTCCGCGCGCGGCGCGATGTGGTGGCAGAGGACAAGCTGCTGCGCGAATTCACCAACGGCGCGGCAACGGAGGAGGAGCGGCAGAAACGGCTGAGCGACGCGTCATCCTTCCTCGCCGCGAGCAACAACCTCGACAGCGCGATCATCCTGGCGCGTGAGGCGGTTTCCAAGCCAAGCGCGGGCCGTGAAGCATGGCTGCGGCTGGCGGAACTGCTTGCAGAGCAGGGTGAGAATGAAGAGGCGGCTGAATGGGTGGAAAAAGCCTGGCATGCGAGCACGACGGACGAGGAGCGCGTGGATGTGGATGAACGCCTTCTTTCCATTTTGATGGGCGATCAAAAAGCGGCGGCCAAACCGGTGACGAGCGGGGAATTCAAACTGCCGGATGCGTTCACCGGCACGGGTTTTGCCAGTGATGAAGGCGAAGGGCCTAAGCGAGAGAAGCTGCCGGAGCGTGTGATGGAGTTTGCACAGAAACTGATCGCGACGGCGAAGAACAGCGACTTCAAATCGAAGGAAGCCCAAGCAGCCGGGTTTCGCGGTTTTTGGTGGGCGCTGCGGATCGGTCAGTTCGAGGACGCGTATGACCTGCTGCACCGGTTGGAGTATGATCCGGTGACGAAGAAGGAGCGCCCGGTGTCGCTGATGGCGGAGCAATTGAAGCTGGATCTGGCGCAGGCGGATGAGAACGCGGCCTTGATGGAGCGGCAGTTGCGTCGCTTGTCGGACTTGGATGTCTCAGGACGCATTCGTTACACGCTGCGGCTGGCGGAACTGCTGATGGAGTCGGAACGCCGAGCGGATGCGGAGACGAGCAACCCCGGCTGGAAGAGCAACACGCCGCTGCCCCGGCCGGGCGTCGAGGCGGCGAAGCTGCTGGAGCTTGTGCATCGCGAGTTTCCAGAGTCAGGACAGCTTCTCTCGGCGCTGACGCAGATTTATTTCCTGCAACGGCGTCCTGAGGATGCGCTGGCACTGTGGAAGCAGGCGGTGAAACGTGTGGAAGGCCCGGCGGCGATGCCGCTGCTGGAGAGTTACGCGGACATTTTGTTGCGGCAGCATCGCATCCCGGAGCATGTGGAGGTGCAGGCGCAGATTCTCGAGCGTGAGACAGATGTGAAGCGTCGGCGCGAGGTGCTGCGGCGCTGCATCGACCGGCTGACGTTTTCGGACGCGAGCGGCGGCGAATTGGCCCCGAGCGTGGCGCGTGACCGCCTGAAGCTGCTGGAGCGCGCGCTGCTGGAGCGTGTGCAGCGGCATCCGTTCGACGGTTTCTACCATGAGGCGCTGGCGCAGGTGTTTGAGCGCGGCGGGGATCACGTGAAGGCGTTCGCGAGCATGAAGCAGGCGTATTACACGGCCCCGGACACGCCGTTTTCGCTGGATCAATTGCGTGATGCGGCGCTGAAGGTGGCGGATGTGAAGTCGGCGGTTTATTTTCAAAAACAGATCGCGGCGGCGGCCCCGCCGAAGGAGGTGGCGGCGGAAACTCGACGGCTGGTGGAACTGCTGGAGCAGACGTTTCAGATCGCGGAGGCGGATCGTGTGCGCCGTCGGCTGGAGAGCCGCTTCGCACAAGATGCCTCGGCGCTGGAGGAACTGGCGAAGTATTATCAAACCACCGGGCAGGACGAGGCGGAGCGTCGTGTGTATGAGCAGATGGCGCGGGTGAGGGCGTGGGATGGACGTGCGCTGCTGCGGCTGGCGCTGAAGTGCCTGCGTTTCGCAGATGAGGCGGAAGCAGAGCGGCAATTGCAGGCGGTGCTGGCCGCGCCGGTGAAGTCGCGCAGCTATCCGATGAGCGGCGTGCGCGCGCCGTTGCCACTGACGGACACACGGCGCACGGGCAGTGGCGTGACCACGGGTGATCTGGTGTCGCTGCTGGATTTCGCGCCGGGCCTGGATCGCAAGGAACTGGACACGCTGCGCGCATTCCTGGGCCAGCCGCGCGCGGAATTTGCCGAGCTGCCGGAGGATGCGGCGCTGGTGCGGCTGCGTGCGATCGAGGAGCTGGCAAAGCTGCGAAGCGCGCATGGCGGCGACGGTTTGAGCACGTGGATCAAGCAGTGGAGCGAGGATGCGAAGGCCAACGTCGTGGAAAAACTGTGGGCTCTGTATTATGCAGGCGCGGGCGTGGAGTTTCGCGTCGTGCTGAAGAAGGTGCTGCCAGACACGAGCACGCTGGAGGCGCAGTTTTCCATGGTCTGGTTGTCACTGCGCAGCCGTGGGATGGCAGAGGCGGTGCAATGGGCGGGTGAGAAGGGATGGTCGCCCGAAGTGTTGAAAGCGCGCGCCGAGACATTGCAGGCGTGTGTTTCGATGCTGGCGGATGTGACGGACTTCCGCTACCGTGCGGAGGACCTGCGCGTGCTGGGTGAGTCACGTGTGCTGCGCAACGCGGTGATCGTGGAACTGACGCGCAAGCTGCAGGACAAGCAGCGCTACGACGAGGCGCTGGCCTTGGGCGAGAGCCTGCCGCGCAACTCGCCCGAGATGGAGATGGATTACTCGCTGTTCCTCGCACGCATCGCGGAAAGCGCGGAGCGCTGGGATCTGGCGCGGCGCTACCTGGACGCGGCGGTGCGCGGCCCGGTGGCGGCGGAAAACTATCGCACGACCTACGATCCCTTTTTGCTGAGTCTCACGTCACTGAGCCGCATGGCAGGCTCGGAGCAGGAACGCGAGGAGGCGCTGCGTGATGCCTGGAGCAGACTGCAACGCACGCGGCCTTCTGCGATGACTTCGATCCGCAAAGCCGCCGTGGCGGGCCTGGCGGGCGCGGAACTTAAAGGTGCCGAGACGCTGGGGCGGTTCCTTTCAGGTCCGTTCGTGGCACAGCGCGACATGGTGGAGTCGAAGGGCAGCCTGGTCCCGCAGGCATCGTCGCGATATGAAGAGCCGCTGCATCTGCGCAGCCTGTGGGAGGAAACGCGGGAGATCCAGGCGCTCATGATCCAGCAGGGCCTCGGCGGCGTAGTGAACAGCGCGAACGCCACCCTCACTCGAAAATACGGCGCTACAATGCTCGGCCCGCGCTCGGATTCAGAGTTCGGCGAATGGCGCATCAGCGAGCTGCTCGGCAGGCTGCGCGAAGTTGATTATCCCACGCGGAAACGGCTGATCCGCGAGCATCTGGCGGCGGTGGATCTGCGCACTGAGCACTCGGTGGACACGTTGGGAAATCTCGGCAGCCGGCTGGAGACCGTGGGCATGGCCCGCGAGGCGATCAGCGTGTACAGCATGCTGCCGGATCGTGCGCCTTCGAATCCCGATTACGCCATCTGGATGCTGCGCGTCTGTGAGAACGCGATGGAGATCGAACCCGGGCTGAGCTTTGCGCTCAAGCTGCTGCTGGCCGAGCCGCCGCTCAAGCCGCCACAACCTGGCGATGACACGCTGCGCGAAAAATACGCGCTGTTCCTCGCGCGTGATTTCAACGTGGACGAGTTGCGCCGCCAGGGCTTCCGCGAGCAGTTCTCACAGGTGCTCGAGCGCCGCCGCCCGCACGAGATCTCCTACCTGCGTGAGCTGGGCTTGCTGCTGGAGCGCATGCAGGACGACAAGGCCGCGCTCTCCGCGTGGGACCGCCTGCACGCCGCTTACGTGGCGAATGATCAGGCCGGCACCGATCTCGACATCGAGGCGAGTTTGCATCGCGGGCAGATCCTGCAACGCCTCGCGCAGCCTCAGGCCGCTTTGAAAGTACTGCGTGAGGTGCCGCTGGCGGAGCCGCTCGATCCCGTGGCGCAGGAGGTGCTGAAGCTGCGCTGCCAGATCGCCACGTCCACGGGTGACTGGAATGACGTGCGTGACCTGATGACGCTGTGTGTCGAACGCAAATCGCTGCCCTGCGTGGTGGCGCTCGCCACAGGACTGCGCACGCAGAACCGGGCCGCCGAGGCGCTCAATCTGCTCACACAGGCCGACCGCACGATCAAAGGTGATCATGAGCGTTTCACCCTGCGGCTGGAACTGCTCAAGGTGCTCGCCGTGGACGCCAACTGGGCACCGGAGCGGGGACGCGCGCAGATTGCCGCGTTGTTCCGCGCTTCAACACGGGATCGTGACACGCTCAAGGACATGCATGCGTGGCTGCGAACGCAGTCGTCCGGCAAACACGCCGCAGGCTGGGCTGCCATCCTGCGCACCGAGGCGCGTGCAGGCGCGGACCGTCCTCTCGCGGCGCTGGCCTTGAGCGCCTTCTCCGCGAAACTGCCCGCCACCGCGCAGGCTGATTTCATTCACGCCTGGCAGAAGGTTGAGGAAAAAGACCGGCTCTGCATCGAACTCGCCGCCGAAGCCATGCTGGCCGCAGGCCGTGCCGCCTGGGCCTGGGATGCGTGCGAGATCGTGGCGGGCATCCCCACCTTGCGCGAGCAGGGGCGCAAACTGCCGCTCGCTGTGCGTGTGGCGCATGCACTGAACGATGAAGCGACGGTGCAGGAGCTTTTCAGCGAGACCTTCCGCCTCCCCTTCCCCGGCGGCGCGCAGACCGTGGATTGGGCACGCGCCTTTGAGGACACCGGCCATGCAGGTCTCGCCAGCGAGCTGTTCGCCGCGGCTCTCCAACGCTTGGAAGGCACCGCGGCCTTGCAGCCGGAGTTGTTCGCCGCGCATGCACGATTCCTCGTCCGCCAGCGTGAGTTTGACACTGCGGAGGCATTCCTCATGCGCATGAACTGGGCGATGCCGAACGAGTCCGCGAAACTGATCTTTGAACTCTACCAAAGCTGGGGCAAACTAGCGGGCATCGAGACGGAGTTGCCGAAGTTCCATCTGCCTGGTGCGGTGAAGAAGGAAATCCTCTTCCTCACACGTCAGCCCTCCGCCAAAACCACCCCCCAGCCATGAACCAGCCCGTGCGACTTCTGATCTGCGTCAGCGCAGGCCTTGTGCTGTGCCAGTGCTCCAGCACGAAGAAGAAGAACATAGCTCCCTCGGAGATGAAGCTCTCGCAGCGTGCCATGCTGAAACCGGACGCCAGTCAGCGCAGTTCGTTTGAGAAATACATCACCGATCCCAAAACGGCGAAGGGCGGTTCTGCGGGCGCTTATTTTCAGAAGCAGATGCATCACTCCAAAAGCTTCAACGGCGGCGATGCGTATGCCGGGCAGAAGCAGTTCAAGACCAACCAGAGCGGGTTCGGCAAATCGCAGGCACGAGGCGCTGACATGACCTACGCGCTGGGAGACAAACAACCTTCCGGCATGGATGGCGCCTTCAAAACGAGCCAGTCCCGTCTCGGCGGCCAGCAGTCCCGTGATGGCGGCTCCACCTTCAACAGTGGCGACAACATCTTCAAAACCGGCTCCGCCCTCACCCGCTCCAAAGGCACGCCCGAGGCCCCCCTCATCATCGAGAACTACGGTGACAAAGGCGGAAAGAAGAGCGCCTACTCCGAAGATGAGGTGAAGAAGCTGCTGAACCGAAACTGATCCAGCCAGCGCAGCGTGCCTGCTGCTGCCGATCATTGCGCACTGAGGCATTCCCGCCTAGTTCACGGCGCATGCGCATCCTCCACACCGCAGACTGGCATCTCGGCGCTCGACTCGTCGAGCGTGACCGCCTGCCGGAGCAAGTCGCCTTTCTTGACTGGCTCATCGACACGCTGCGCAGCGAAAAAATCGACGCGCTGCTGCTCAGTGGCGATGTCTTCGACGCCGCGAACCCGCCGCAGGATGCCGTCGCGCTCTACTTCGATTTCCTGAAGCGCCTCGCCGACCTCCAAACGGTGAAGGCCGTCATCACCGGCGGCAACCACGACTCCGCCTCCCACCTCAACGCCCCGCGCGAGCTGCTCCGCCGCTTCGAGGTCCATGTCTTCGGCCACGCCGGTGACAACGTCGTCGATCTCGGCGGCGCGGTCGTCGCCGCCGTGCCCTTCCTGCGCGAGCGCGACCTCCGCCAGGCTGCCCCTGGTGAAACACTCGCCACTGTGCATGAGCAAGTCCGCGCCGCCATCCGCGCCCACTACGCCGCGCAGCTCGCCGCCTGCCGCGAGATCGCGAACGGCCGCCCCGTCATCGCCATGGGCCACCTCACCGTCCTCGGTGCCACCACCAGCGACAGCGAGCGCGACATCCACATCGGCAACCTCGGCTCCGTCGGCGCGGACATCTTCGACGGCTTCGGCTACACCGCCCTCGGTCACCTTCATCGCCCGCAAAAGGTCGCCAGCAATGAAACCATCCGCTACAGCGGCTCCCCCATCCCCCTCAGCTTCTCCGAGGCCGCCGATGCGAAGTCCGTCGTCATCATCGACACAGAGCCAGAGGCTTGCACCGCAGAGAGGGGGAGAACGCAGAGTTCTTCTTCAAAAAAAACATCTCTGCGTTCTCCCCCTCTCTGCGGTGTAAAACTTCTTCCCATCCCCACCACCCGCGCCCTCGTCCGCGTGAAAGCAAACCGCGCCACCCTCGCCGCCGATCTCGCCAACGTGCCCGCCACAGCTTGGGCCGAAGTCACCGTGAAGCTCGATGCCCCCGAGCCCGATCTCGACCGCCAAGTCCGCGAAGCCGCTGTTGGCCGATTCGAGGTATTGAAAGTCCTCGCCGACCTCCCCGTCTCCGAAACCGCCCCCTGGCAATCCACCGCCCCCACCCTCCACGACCTCCAGCCCCGCGACGTCTTCCGCGAACTGCTCCAGGAAAAGCAGATCGAAGGCGACGAACTCACCGCCGTGTTTGATGAGCTGCTGGCGTTGAGGGAGGAGAAAGTGATACTGTAATTCAAAGACTTTATGAAACGGACATCCATCGCCAAACTGCTCTGCGCTTCACTCTTGATGATATTGACTTCGTGTGATGACTCCGTGACATCGAAACCCGCTGCAACAGAGCTTGTTGGGTTGTGGAAATGCAAAAAGCTGCCTGACGGATTCCTTAAGAGCGCAGGCAGTCCAGCTTTTGTAGAGTGTTTGATCCAGTTCAATCTCGATGGAACGTTCGTGGCGAAATCTATGCCTGAACGCGATCCACATCGTTTGGCGGATTCGGCAGGGAAATGGGACATACTCGATCCTTCGATGACACCGAGCGGAAAGTGGTCGGTTGAGATTGATGGCACTTTCCTTCGGTTTGCTCGTCGAGGCGGAAAGTTACTGCTCAAGCAGTCCATTGATGTGCTAGCAGGCTATCGTGCCGAATACGAACGCGAAAGAGCCGAATAGCCCTCTTTCTGATCTCAGCCATGCGCCTCCTCGCCGTCCGACTCCAGAACCTCAACTCGCTCAGCGGGACGCATGAGGTGCGGTTTGATGCGGCTCCGTTGAGCGCGGCGGGCGTGTTCTTGATCACGGGGCCGACGGGCGCGGGGAAATCGACGTTGCTGGATGCTATGACACTGGCGCTGTATGGCCGCGCGGCGCGTTACGGGAATGACAAGGCGGATGAGATGATGAGCCGACATACGGCGGAGTGTTTTGCCGAAGTGGACTTTGAGACGGGCGGGCGCAAGCTCCGCGCGACGTGGCGGCTGGGGAAGACGAAGACGGGCAATCTCAAACCTGTGCAGCGCACGCTGGCGGATGCCACGACGGGCGAGATCCTCGCCGACAAGGGTCGCGAGGTCGATCCGCTGATCGAATCGCTCACCGGACTGGATTACAACCGCTTCATGCGCTCCGTGCTGCTCGCGCAGGGACAGTTCGCGGCGTTTTTGAAGGCGAAGCCGAATGAGCGGGCGGAGCTGCTGGAGAAGATCACGGGCACCGAGATCTACAGCGATCTGTCCGTGCTGGCCTACGAGACACATCGCCAGAAGGACGAGCAGGTGAAGCAGCTCAAAGCCAGTCTCGGCGCGGTGACGATGCTGGATGACGAGGCACGCACGAAGCTGGAAACCGACCTCACCGAGACCCGCACGACCGCCGAACGCCTCACCACCGAAAGCCAGGCCGCGACGAAGCAATGGCACGATCAACGCGAGCACGCGTCCATCGTCGCCGAACTCACGAAGCTCGCCGAGACGGAGCAGCAGCTCAAAAAATCGCAGGTGGAGGCCACCGCAGAGGTTTCCAAGACCAAGGCGCTTGCCGATGAGGCGAAGCAGCAGCGCACGCAACGCGAGCCGGTGTGGGAACAGGCCGCCGGTTTGGCGGCGCAGAGCGATCAGCTCGAAAAGCAGCTCGGCGAGAGTCGCGCGACTTATGAGATATGGAACAAGGACAAGAAAGAAGCCGTTGCGCGAAGCGCTGCGGCTCAGAAAGCCTTGGAAGCTCATGATAAGGCTGCTGAGGAGCTGGAAGCTTGGCTGAAGCAAAACGCGGGCGATGCGGAGCTGGCGGAGCGTTTGCCGAAACTGCGCGTGGCCGTCCGCGAATGGCGCACGGCCTTTGAAAAGCTGGCTGAAGGCCGGAAGCGTCATGCGGAGGCGCAAACGCTGCATTTGAAGATCACCGAGGCGGAAACGCAGGCGGCGGCGTTGGCGAAAAAAGCGGCGGAAAGCACCGCGAAGGCGAAAACCGATCGCGCCGAGCTGGAGCGGCTCGCGAAGGCTCTCGAAGCCCAACGCGAGGTGACGCGGCAGGCGGAGCTGGTGGCCGGGTTTGACGAGCACCGGCATGATTTGAAGGCGGGGGAGCCTTGTCCGTTATGCGGAGCCAAAGAGCATCCGTTCGCGACGAGCAGCGCGAGTTTTGAATCGCAGCTTCAAACCGCGCGAAAGCTGCTCACGACGCTGGAGAAGCAATGCGAGAAGGCGAACCGCGATCTGGCGACGCTGGAACGTGATCTGGCGAAGGTGGAGGCGGAGGTGGGTGCGGAGACGAAGCGGGTGGTGGAGATGCGAAAGAGTGTCGTGGAGCTGGACGCTCCGACGGATGGAGTGTTGGAGGGGTGGCGCACGGAGGAAGCGAAGAAGCGGAGCGCAGTGACAAGTAGTCCAGTTGCTGTGCAACTGGTCCCCTCCCCAGTTGCGCAGCAACTGGACTACTTTGCTTCGCCGAACGATGCGGAGCGCGAAATCGATGCGCTGGACAAGCGGGCGGGTGTCTTTGCGAAGAAGCAGCAGGAGGCCGCGCAGAAACTCAGCGATCGGCAGAAGCTCGAAGGCGCGATCCAACTCGCGAAGGCGGATGAGGCGTCGAAGACGAAGCGGCTCGATGAGCTGAAGGCCGAAGGCGTGATGCTGCGAGGCAAGTCGGACGAGTTGAAGGCGAAGTTGAACGAGTTGCTGGGCGGCCAATCGCTCAGCGAGGATCGTCACCAGCATGAAGCCCGCGTTTCGACGGCGGAGAAAGCCTGGCGTGAGGCGGAGACGAAGCTGAACACCCTGCAAACGCAGATCGCGGCGACGAAGGCGAAGCTGGAGCAACTCGAACTTCGTCGAGTGCCGTTTGAAGCGCAAGCGGTGCTCAGCGTGGAGGCTTTGAACGAGCTGGAGACAGCAGCGAAGCGCTTGAACGATGAATTCGCGACCAAACGCACCGAAGTCGGCTCGCTGGAACAGCAGGTGAAGAATGATGACGAGGCGCGAAAGCGTCGCGAGGCCGGTGGAGCCGAGCTGCAAGCCGCCGAGACCGAGGCGCTGCGCTGGGGCCGGTTGAAGGAGCTGATCGGCTCGGCGGATGGCGCGAAGTTCTCGCGCTTTGCTCAGTCGCTCACGTTGCGGCAGCTCATCGGCTTAGCGAATGAGCATTTAAAGGTGCTGGCGGAACGCTATCGTCTGATGGCGGCACCGGGTGATGAGCTGGACCTGCGGATCGTTGATCTGTATCAGGCGAACGTGGATCGGCCGATGGAGAGCCTCTCCGGCGGCGAGAGTTTCCTAGCGAGCTTGGCGCTGGCGCTTGGGCTGAGCGAGTTGGCGAGCAGGCATCATCCCATCGACTCGCTGTTCATTGATGAAGGTTTCGGGACGTTGGATTCGGAGACGCTGGAGATCGCGTTGAGCGCGCTGGAGAATCTGCGGTCACGCGGGAAGACGATCGGTTTGATCTCGCATGTCGATCTGCTCAAGGAGCGGCTGACGACGCAGGTGCGGGTGATTCGCGGTGCGGGTGGGACGAGCCGGATCGAGGTGGTGGCGTGAGTGCTGGGTTGAAGAACGCTGCTTGCATACCTCCGGCATGCGACCTTGAGAGAGGGAGATGTGTTCGTGTGTTCCAGGGGTGGCACTCGCTGCGCGAGTTTACCCCTGGCTACCTGCTTTGATCCCTCCGGGATCTCGGATCAGTGCTTTTCAAACACGATCTTGCCACCGAGCCACGTCTTGAGCACCTGGGTCTGCACGAGATCGTCGATGGGACACGTCAGTGGATCGCGATCGATGAGAATCATGTCGGCGAGCTTGCCGGTTTCGAGGCTGCCGGTGTGCTGTTCGTTTTTGAGGAGGAAGGCGTTGTTGGTGGTGTAGAGGCGTAGCGCTTCTTCGCGTGTGAGGGCGTTCTCGATGTGGACGGGCTTGTCGAGTTTGCGGGCTTTGCGGGTGATGGCGGTCCACATGCCGAGCCAGGGGTTGTAGGGATTGATGCTGCGGAAGGAGCCGATCTTCTGCATGTGATCGCTGCCGCCACCAACGATGACTTTTTGATCGAAGCAGGCGCGCAACGGCTGGAAGCGGGCCATGCGCTCGTCGCCGAAATGGTGCGTGAGCGTGCGGCCGTCCATGTGCAGCCAGATGGGCTGCAAGTCGATGCAGACGCCGAGTTTGGCGGCCTTGGCGATGGAGTCGGGGTGCATGAAGTTGCAATGGGTGACACTGCTGCGCGCGGCACGGACGCTGTGGCGCTGGTTCACGTCCTCGTAGGTGTCGATGAGGAGCTGCACGGCGGCATCGCCGACGCTGTGCGCGGTGAATTGCAGTCCGGCGGCGGTGACTTTCTCGACGAGTTGCTTGAGGCGGTCGGCGGTGATCTTCTGCACGCCACGGTATTGTGGATCGCTGATGCCGTAGGCTTCGCTGATGCCCCAGGGATCGATCATCCACGCGCTGCCGGTGAGCATGCCACCATCAAGATACACCTTCGTGCCGGTGATTTGCAGCATGGGGTCGGGCTTGGTGCGCGGATGCTGCACGACTTCGTCGATGGCCTTTTCACACGCAGGCCAGAGGCTCATGCTGGGAATGCCGGGCGAGACGCGCATGCGCACGGTGAGATCGCCTTTCGCGAGCATCTTCTCGTAATTCTCGACACTCTTCAGGCTGGAATCGCGATCCGCGACGGTGGTGAGGCCGACGGCGTTGTAATCGCGGAAGAGTTCGACGGTGCGGCGATACGTGTCGTCGGCAGTGGGTGATTTGGCGGAGGAGGGCGCTTTGACGTTGTGGCCGAGGCTGCGTAGTAAACCGGTGGGCTCGCCGGTGGCGGGATCGGTTTCCATCTTGCCCGCGCTGCCTTCCGGCACTTTGAAATCGCGACTGTAACCGCCGAGCTTGAGCGCGAGACTGTTGAGCATCGAGTCCGGGCCGGTGGAGAAGACGACGGGATTGTTCGGCGCGATGCGGTCGAGTTCAGCGCGGGTGGGATAGCGCTTTTCTTCGAGACGGGTGATGAAAATCTGGCGCACGAGGATGAGTTCGCCGGGCTGCGAGGCTTTGACGCGTGTGGCGATGTAGGCGAGCACGTCGGCGATGGTTTCCATCGTCGGAATCTCATGATCGAACTCCGTCATCGCCGCGCCGGGATGCACATGCGAGTCCATGAGGCCGGGCAGCAGCGTTTTGCCGCCGAGATCGAGCAATTGCGTGGAATCAGCCTTCAGCGCGAGGACTTCATCGTTCGTGCCCACGGCGGTGATGCGTCCATTCGCGTCGATGGCGACGGCTTCGGCGATGCGGAAGGCTTGATCGACGGTGATGACCTTGCCGTGATGGAGGATGAGGGACGGGGCGGCGTGGAGGGAGGTGAACGCGAAAACGGCGAGTAAGACAGTGAGTTTCATTGGCAGACAAACGCGGTGAGAAAGGGCTTTATGGCGTAGCGATGATGGACGGAACCCCGTTGGGGTTCGCCCTTGAGATGAAGGGTGTTTTGTTTGGAGACCCAGGGTTCTGCGAACCCTGGGCTGCATGACGCAAGCCCTTTGGGCTTGGGAGATCAATCCGTCCAGTTAGCGAACTTCAAACTGGGCATCAGTCTTCCGGCGCTTCGTTATCGGACATCCGCTGCTCGGAGCCATTGGATTTCTTCCAGCGTCTGCCCATCAAAGATTCGAACCTTTTCTCGGCCTGACCACCCCTGCCGCACCATCAGTCGCAAGCCGTTTGACGAAACTTTGGCATCGGAGAGCCAGTCAAGCACACGGATTGACTTCACAGTTTTGAGATCTGGCAGGCTCAGTTTGATCAGATACCAATCGTGGTAACCAAGCTGCATGAAGCTCGTGTTGTCGAGCACGACATGGCAGTGGCTGAGATCATTGGAGAGAAGAACGTCTCGAATCTGCGCCTTGCTGTGAAAGCCGCCCAAATACTTTCCATCATCCACATCACAACAGTCTAGCGAACCGTCATATCCCCAGCACAACAATCGTTTCTTATCCTGGGAGACGGCAACTCTCGGCCCCTCCACATCATCATGCTGCCGAAGCTCATACAGCTTCTTCAAAGACGGAATCTCATGCACCGTCGCTTTTCCTCGTCCGGGCGAGATCAAAAGCCGGTTGTCAGGCAGAAATCTGCCAGTCAGGCCATTCTGCGCCTCGAAGCTCTTGCCTATTGGCTTCCCGTTCGAAACATCCCAAAGCTGCAAATGGCCCTTGGGGCCGTTTTCGCCAGGACCATCATGCGTGACGGCAAGACTGCTGTCGTCCGAAGTGCTGAAGCCGTAAGAGTAGCCTTCACGATAAGGATGTGACAGTGCTGTGCCGACTGGTTTCCAGCTCTTGGTTTCATAGCGCGTGACCACTCCATGAGTGTCCATGATGAAGCAATAGGCACCATCAGCGGTGAACTTTGTCCGCAGACTGCTTTCGGTGTCGTCACTCGGCTTGGTCTCGCCGTGGAGGCTCTTGAGATTTCTTCCGCTGAGCACATCCAGCACATGAGGCGTGTGAGAGTCATCAAAGAACACCAAAGATGTTAAATCAGGAGAAAATGCGCCTTTGTCAGCCCATGGCCCGATACTTTCGACGTCCAGCGCAGGCGACAACGCCAAGCCTGTGGTCGCATCATACACCACGGGTTTGTGCTGCTTGTATATCGCCACAAAGACCTTGTGGTCGCGATCCAGCAAATAATGGATGCATTCGTTTTCGCTGTTGAGATCGCCTTGAATCGCTGCACCAGTCGCCGTGCTCCACAAGCCAATCCTGCTGTCAGGTCCATGCGTCACAACAACGGAGCCATCGTGATTGAAGTCTGCGGAGTAAACACCCTTCAGCTCGGAGAGCGTTTCGACGTGCTTGTTTTTGTTGTCCTGCGCTAACAAGCCGGATGTTAGAGCGGAGCATGCCAAAAAGAGAAAGGCGATCCTAAGCATGGATGAAAGTCATCTTCATTCCCAGTATTCGCAAGTCTTGTCACACCCACAGAGCCTCCAGCCGCTTCACGCTCACCGGCTGTGCGGTCCCAAGCTCCTGAGCAAAAACCTGCACACGATACTCTTCCATCATCCAGCGGAAGGTTTCGTGCTGGGATTTGGGGACGTGGGATTGCCAGCCGTCGAAATCGGCGATGAGGTTGTATTTCTCGATGTCCTTGGCGGGATTGGCGAGGCAGCGCTCGTTGCGAATCTGGATGGCTTTTAAGTAGCGCGGGAGATGCTGAAGCTGCTCGTGGGGCGTGGTGGCGAGGAGGTCGGTGGGAATGAGGCGGGCGAGGTCTTGTTCGAGGCCGGGGTAGCGTTTGGCGGAGGCGAGGAGTTTGGCGCGCTGGTCGTGGATCTGGGTGAAGAGGGTCTTCACGCGATGGGTGACGACGGGGAGATCACGACGGACGGTTTCGCAGAGGGTGAAGAAGCGTTTCTCGGTGAGCGGGAAGACGGGCTGCAGGCGCAGCATGTGGGCGAGGATGTGCTCGTGGGCTTGGGTACTGAGATTGGAGGCTGGCGTGGCAGCAGCGATGGGTGTGGCGAGCTGGGAGAGGGCTGCTTGGAAGCTGGCGGGTTGTTGGGTCTTCGAAGCCGGTGCACTGATGCTGCGGAGTTCTTTGGGGAGCCAGGCGAGGTCTTTGGAGAGCGTGTTCTCGGCGAGCTGACGAATGGCAGGCGGGGTGCCGCGTGCGGCTTCGGCTTGGGTGCGGAAGAGGCGGACGTCGATCTCGCCCTCGCGGAGCACGAGGCCGAGATAACCGAGGATGGGCGTGCCGTTGAGTTCTTCGACGAGAATGGTCTCGGGAAGGTCGCCGAAGGACCAGGATTTGAGCGCGAAGCGTTCGACGCGTGGCAAAAGCTTATCCCAGGCATCGGAACGCACGTCCTGCTTTTGCACGCTAGTGCGAATGGTGTCGAGATCGCGGCTGGAGGCGATGACGCTGTTGTTTTTGGGATCGAGCACTTCAACGCGCGGCTGCAAGTGCGCGGGCAGGCTTTGCGGCGGCCAGTCTTCGGCGCGGACGTGGATGCGGTAGCGACGCGTGATGAAGTCGGCGAGCGCGGTGAGGAAGTCATCGCGTCCAGGATCGAAGGCGGCGGCGATTTCGCGTCCTTTGGGGTCGATGGGCATCAACTGGCGGCGGATGACTTTTGGAAGCGCACGCAGCATGACGTTGGCGAGTTCTTCGCGATTTCCGGGCACCATCCACTGCACCTGGCCGCTGGTGAGATGACCAGCGAGTTGCGCGGGGACTTGCACGGTGACGCCGTCGTGCTCTTCGCCGGGTTTGTAGTTATAGGTGACGGGCAACGCGGTGTTGCCGAGCGAAACTTTGTCGGGGAACTGCTGGAGGTCGCACTCGAAGTCCTCGCCAGCGGTGAGATCGGCCTCGGTGGCGCAGAGGAAGTTGGGTTGCTCGTCGAGGTGCTCTTTGACGACGCGGTTGAGATCGTGAATGGACGAGACGTTTTTAATGCGCTGGTCGTAGAAGCGGAACAGGCGCTCCTCGATGGCATAGACGCGGTTGTTGCGCACGCGGGTGAGCATGGTCTCGATCTTCTGCCGAAGCTGGTTGTTGTGCGCGTAGAAGCGCAGCGTGATGGGCACCTCCTGGTTGTCGATGAGCGCGGCACGAATGAACATCTGCGTGGCGGCAACGGCATCGACCTTGAGGAAGTCGATGTGCTGGCGCTTCACCTCTAGTCCGTGAATAAGCGTGCGCTGCGTGACGAGCACACGGCCGGATTTGAGGTTCCAATGCGGCTCGCTGTATTTGTGCGTGCAAAGATGCGCGCCGAGTTCGGCGATCCAGTTCGGATCGATCTTCGCAAGGGTGCGCGCAAAGAGCTGCGTGGTCTGCACGATCTCGCCCGCGACGATCCACGGCGGCTGGCGGCCTTTGTCCTGGCCGGGTTTGCCCTTGCTGTTCTTCTCGCGGCGTTCGTAAAGATTTGAGCCTGGGAAGACGGTCACTTCGCGATTGCCAGCAGCCTTGTAGAGATTGCGTTCCTCCTTCATCGCGATGTGGCCGAGCTGCGCGGCGAGGATGCAGCGGTGGATGGCATCGGATTGTTTTTCCCACAGATTCAGAGAACCCGCAGATTGATTTTCATTACCAATCTGTGGGTTTTCTGAATCTGCGGGAGAACTTCTTCTCAAGTCATCCCTGAAGCAGTCGCAGAGCTGGTTCCAGACATCGCGCCACTCCTGCATGCGGGTGAAGGAGAGGAAGTTGGATTTGCAGAACTTTCGCAGTGCGTTGCGTGATTTGCCGGTGGTTTCAGGGCAGGCGTTCCAGATCTTGAGCAGCGTGAGGAAGTCGGATTCGGGCGCGGCGAAGGCTTTGTGCGCGGCGTTGGCGAGTTCGCGTTTTTCCTCGGGGCGCTCGCGTGGATCGGGAATGCTCAAACCGGCGGCGATGATGAGCAGTTCGGGCAAGGCTTTCTCAATGCGTGCCTGCAAGAGCATGCGTCCGAGCGTGGGATCAAGAGGCAGGCGGGCGAGTTCGCGGCCGAGGGGCGTGAGCTCGTGCGTTTCGTTGAGCGAGCCGAGTTCGTGCAGCAGGTCGTAACCGGCGCGGATGGAGGCGCTGACGGGCGGATTGAGGAAGGGGAAGTCCTCGATCTCGCCGAGCTTGAAGGCTTTCATGCGCAGGATGACTTCGGCGAGGTTCGCCCGCTGGATTTCCGGCATGGTGAAGCGGTCGCGCTTTTCAAAATCCTCCTGCGAGTAAAGGCGGATGCAGATGCCATCCTGCACACGGCCGGCGCGGCCCGCACGCTGGTTCGCGCTGCTTTGTGACACGGCCTCGACCGGCAGGCGCTTGGTGCGCGTGCGCGGATTGTAGCGGCTGATGCGGGCGAGGCCGGTATCGATGACGTAGCGAATGCGCGGGATGGTGATGGACGTTTCCGCGACGTTCGTGGCGATGACGACGCGACGTTTGCGGCCCGGCGAGAAGATGCGCTGCTGCTCGGCGGAGGCCATGCGGCCATAGAGCGCGAGCACTTCGAATCCTGCGCCGAGTCGGCCATCGAGCAAATCGCGCGTGTCGCGGATGTCACGCTCGGTGGGCATGAAGACGAGCACATCGCCGTCATCGGTCTCGATGAGCGCATTTTCGACGGCGGAGACGGCACCGTCGATGAAGCCGAAGTCGTCTTCCTCGGTGACGAGCGGCGCATAGCGAATCTCGACCGGGTAAAGCCGCCCCGAGACCTCGATGATCGGCGCACCACCGAACGCGGCGGAAAACGCCTCGGTGTCGATGGTGGCGGAGGTGACGATGAGTTTGAGATCGGGCCGCTTTTTGAGCAAACCGACGAGATAACCGAGCAGGAAGTCGATGTTCAGCGAGCGCTCGTGCGCTTCATCGAGAATGAGCACGGAATAGGCCCGCAGCATGGGATCGCTCTGGATTTCGGCCAGCAGGATGCCGTCGGTCATGAACTTGATGCGCGTGTCGCGGCTCGTGTCGTCACTGAACCGCATCTTGCAGCCGACTTCACGGCCCCAGGGGACATTCAGCTCCTCGGCGACACGTTTGGACACACTCATCGCCGCCACACGACGCGGCTGCGTGCAGCCTATCTGGCCGCGCACATCATGCAGCGCTTCGAGGCACATCTTCGGAAGCTGTGTCGTCTTTCCAGAACCCGTTTCGCCCGCGAGGATGACGACCTGGTTTTGCCGAATGGCCGCGACGATCTCGTCACGACGCGGCGTGATGGGAAGATCGGGCGGATAACTGATGTGCGGCATGAGGCGAAGCGGGCGCGAAGGGTAGGCGGAAAATGGCGAATGACGAATTCCGAATGACGAATGTGCCGGTGATGTATTGTCGGGCATGGAACCGTCACGAACGCAGGCTCAAGGCCAAGGCAGTTGCGCTGTCACCGGACAATCATTGCCGGTGTCCAAACTGGTGCCGCTGCGGGCGTTGCAGCCGAGCATCGCGCAGACGCTGCGGGAGCGGCATCCGGAGCTGAAGGATGGGTCGCTGCTGAGCATGGAGGCGGTGAATGCGGCGCGGCTGGAGTATGTGCGCACGCTGCTGGAGAAACAGGTCGGCGATCTGACCAAGCTCGATGAGGAAGTCGTGGAGAGCCTGCACAAGCAAGAGGTGCTGAGCGAGCGACCGCTGTCGGCAGATGAGGAGATTCAGCATCTGACGTTTGGCCAGCGGCTGGCGGACAAGATTGCGGATTTCGGCGGGAGTTGGACGTTCATCCTCACGTTCTGCGGCTTTTTGATGCTGTGGATCGTGGTGAACGCCGGGCTGTTGCTGACGCGGCCATTTGATCCGTTTCCCTTCATCCTGCTGAACCTGCTGCTGTCGTTTCTGGCCTCGCTGCAGGCACCGGTGATCATGATGAGCCAGAATCGTCTGGAGGCGCGTGACCGGCAGCGCGCCGAAGGTGACTACAAGGTGAATCTGAAGGCGGAGCTCGAGATCCGGCACCTGCACGAAAAGATGGACTACCTGCTACACCAGCACGCGACGCGACTGATGGAAGTGCAGGAGATCCAGCTCGAACTGCTGCGAGAGCTGGCGCGCGGACGCGAACGCCCGAAAGCGTAGCTAAATCGAGCGTGGCATTGCGCCGCGTGGGGTGAACTTGATGTTCGCTCCCGTTGGCACCGCCGCACCGGATTGAATCCAACTACGCAGAATTTGGACATCGTTCTTGCTGATGGCATGACCGCTGGGCGGCATGGCACCGGGGATGGTGTCCGGGAAAATGACGACCTGGAAGAAACGGCTCATTTCGGGTTTGCCGGGGACGATCCAGTTCGTGCCGATCAGCTTCGCAAGCGCATGCGAGTCGTTGATTGGCGGCATGGTGGAGAGGCGGTTGTCGCCGTGGCAATGGACGCAGTTGGTTTCGAGGACGGTGCGTACTGGGGCGAAAACCTGGTCTTCGGCTGGATGCGTGGGCGTGGTGCGGCAACTGGCGAGCAGTGCAACTAAAGCACAAGTGGCGAGGATGGATGGTTTCATGTCGCAGCATGCCTGTGTTTCGTGATCGTGAAATCAGAATGCTTGCGCGCGGATTGGCTCACTCCTCGTCCTTGAAGTAGTCGGCCTCGGCCATTTCGAAGACCTTGCGCTGCGGTTTGACCATCCATTTGCCGGAATCGGGGTAGTGGATGACATCGGCCTGTGGCTGATCGGCGACGACGATGTAGGTGAGGTCTTCGGAGCCGGTGTTGATGAGCTGGTGCGCCTCGCCGGGTGGGAAGACGAGGTAGTCACTGGCTTGGATGGCCTCCTTGCCCTTCGGCGTGCGCACCTTGCCGCTGCCGGAGAGGATGTAATAGGCCTCCCACTGGGCGGCGTGCTCGTGGAGCGGGAAATTGATCTTTCCAGCCGGGATGCGGTGGATTTCGAGGTCAAAGGGGTGGCCGCCGCCCCAGGTGCCGATGTCCTTCTGGCCGCCTGCCCCCTGCGAGACACTGCGGCGCTGGATGCCATACTTGCCCTTGGGGGAGTTTTGCGCGGTCCAGGGGAGGTCTTCGGTTTGGGTGCGGGTCATGCCGGAGGCTGTAGCACGCTGTGGGGGATTTGGCGTGACTGGGAGGAAAGTTTTTTCCAAGGAAAGGCATCCGCCACTTGCCAAAGAGGCGTTTCCAATGCAGTTAGAATCATTCTAATTCTAAATCGCTATGCCCCCCTCTACCCCACGATCTCCTGCCAAAGCCTCCGGTTTGGACTGCCGTCTCGCCGTGCTGGGTGCTGACGTGCGTCTGACACCCCACCGCCGCGAGGTTTTCGACATTCTCGCTGCCTCCACCGACCACCCGACGGCCTACGACATCTTGGACCGCGTGAAAAGTCGCAGCCCAGGCATGTCGCTTGCCACGGTTTACAACTGCCTGGAGCACCTGACCACCCACGGCCTGATCAAGCTCGTCCACCTCGAGCGCGGTCAGTCCCGCTACTGTGCGAACCTCCACGAGCACGTCCATTTCCACTGCGAAACCTGCGGCAAAGTCATCGACGCGCATCCCAACGCCGACTTCGACCCCGCCAAGTTCTGGAATCTCCCTGCTGGCACCAAAGTCACCCGCACCGACCTCGCCATCCACGGCACCTGCCAGACCTGCGCCGCCAAATCTTAATTTCCTCCCCCCAAGCACCCACATGTCACTCGAGATTAAAGACCTCCACGCCCAGATCCCCGGCCGCGAAATCCTCAAAGGCCTCACCCTCACGATCAACCCCGGTGAAGTCCACGCGGTCATGGGCCCGAACGGCTCCGGCAAGAGCACGCTGAGCAAAGTCCTCTGCGGCCACAGCGACTACGAAGTCACCAGCGGCAAAGTGTTGCTCGATGGGCAAAACATTCTCGACATGGCCGTCGATGCCCGCAGCCGCGCCGGCCTCTTCCTCGCCTTCCAATACCCGCACGAGATCCCCGGCGTCAGCAACGCCAACTTCCTCCGCGCCTCCTTGAAGGCCCGCCTGCCGAAGGGCGAGGACATCGACGCCGTGAAGTTTTACAAGCAGATGTATGCCCGCATGGACGCCCTCGAAATGGACCGCAGCTTCACCAGCCGCAGCGTCAATGAAGGCTTCTCCGGCGGTGAAAAGAAGCGCAACGAAATCCTCCAGCTCATGATGCTGGAGCCCAAATACGCCATCCTCGACGAAACCGACTCCGGCCTCGACATCGACGCGCTGAAAATCGTCTCCCGCGGCGTGAACGCCATGCGCAGCGAGAACCGCGGCTTCCTCGTCATCACGCATTACCAGCGCCTCCTGAACTACATCCAGCCCGACATCGTCCACGTCCTCAAAGACGGCCGCATCGTCAAAAGCGGCGGCAAAGAGCTCGCTCTCGAACTCGAAGCCAAGGGCTACGACTGGGTCCATGAGGAGCCTCTCGCCGCTGCCGCATAACTGAATCAATGAACGAAGAGATTACAGTCCAGACAGTCTTTGATGTGCCATCCATGCGCGTGGCTTATCGTTGGCATAAGTGTGCCCATGGATGGCAGAAAGCCACAAAGTGGATGCTGCCCTTGGTAGCTGTGGTCGGGCTTTATCAACTTGTCTATTCCGCAGGGGTAGATCGTACAGTGGGCGGTATTTTACTGGGGATTGCGGTATTCGCTGTGCTGGTGCTGGTTTTGGAGCGACGCATCATGGAAAAGTCTATCAGGAGCAGCCCGGCTTGTGGTGAGAAAATCAAGTTTGTGTTTGGTGAGGAGGGATTTTCCTTGAAGGCACCTGGTCTTGAAAGCGCGCTTTCTTGGAACCAAGTTTTTGAATCAAAGACCACTCCCGAGGGAGCGCTCATCTACCTCCAGCGCCTCATGTTTCACTGGCTCCCCAAGACCGCCTTCACCTCTGAAGCCGACTACAACCGCTTCCTCGACCTCCTCGCCGCCAAAACCAAGCATTCGAAGGTTGGCTAAGCCCCAACTTGAAACTTTGAACCTGAAACCCGCCAAATTTTAACATCATGGTCACCGCCCCAGAACCCGTCGATAACGACATCTCCGACATCAAGGTCGATAACGTTGGCGATTTCACCTTCCCCGAGCGCAACAAGTTCGACTCCGGCTTCGGCGTCACCGAAAAAACGATCGACTACATCAGCGATGTGAAGGGTGATCCCGACTGGATTCGCGAGTTCCGCAAAAAGGCGCTCAAGGTCTTCCTCGACAAACCCATGCCCACGCATTGGGCCACGAAGGATTTGGAAAACATCAAGTTTGACGAATTCCGTTACTACCTCAGCGACGGCCAGAAGCCGAAGCGCTCCTGGGACGATGTGCCTGAGGACGTGAAGAAGACTTTTGATCGTCTCGGCATCCCCGAGCAGGAACGCAAATTCCTCGCCGGTGTCGAAGCGCAATACGACAGCGAGGCCGCTTACTCAAACATCAAAGCCGCCGTCGCCGAGCAGGGCGTCATCTTCGTCAACAGCAGCGAGGGACTCAAAGAACACCCCGAGATCTTCAAGAAGTGGTTCGGCAAAGTCATCCCCACCGGCGACAACAAATTCTCCGCGCTCAACAGCGCCGTCTTCTCCGGCGGTTCATTCATCTACGTCCCGCCCGGCGTGAAGGTGAAACACCCGCTCCAGGCCTACTTCCGCATCAACAGCGAGCAGTTCGGCCAGTTTGAGCGCACCCTCATCATCGCCGATGAAGGCGCGGAAGTGATGTACATGGAGGGCTGCACCGCGCCGAAGTTCGAGACCGCCACCCTGCACAGCGCCGTCGTCGAACTCGTCGCCCTCAAAGGTGCCAAGATTCAGTACGTCACCGTGCAGAACTGGAGCAGCAACGTCTTCAACCTCGTCACCAAGCGCGGCATCGCGCATGAAGACGCCGTCGTGAAATGGATCGACTGCAACATCGGCAGCCGCCTCACCATGAAATACCCCGGCGTCATCATGAAGGGCAAACGCGCCCGTGGCGAAGTCATCAGCATCGCCCTCGCCAACAGCGGCCAGCATCAGGACACCGGCGCGAAAATGGTCCATGCCGCCGATGACACCACCAGCAACGTCATCAGCAAATCCATCTCCATCGGCCAGGGCCGCGCCACGTATCGCGGTCTCGTTCACATCCCGAAGCATCTCAAAGGCTGCAAAAACAACACCGAGTGCGACGCCCTGCTCATCAACACCAACAGCCGCACCGACACCTACCCCGCCATCAGCGTCCGTGGCAACCAGCACTCCACGCAGCACGAAGCCAGCGTCAGCCAGGTCAGCGCCGATCAAATCTTCTACCTCATGCAGCGCGGCCTCAGCGAAGCCGAAGCGATGAGCTTGTCCGTCAACGGCTTCATCAACGACCTCGCGAAGGAATTCCCGATGGAATACAGCGTCGAACTCAAACGCCTCATTGACCTCGAAATGGAGGGCAGTGTCGGCTAACGCTCACGACGAGCCACTATCTTCAAGCAATCGCCATTGTTCGCACGCATGCCCACTCTCGCTCCAGTTCCCCAGACCTCCTCCATGCCTTCCGAAGCCGCTCCTGTCGCCGCGCCACCTGCCGGACTCGAAATCATTGCTCCTGCTCGCGAAACGTCTGCTGCGCCCGCTTGGTTCCTCGAAAAATCCGCTGCCGCATGGAGCAACTTCCAATCCCTACCGGTCCCCGGCCTCAAGGACGAAGCCTGGCGCTACTCCAACGCCAAAAAGATCGCATTGAGCACCTACCAGCCCGCTGCGGCTGCCAATGAGCACATTGAAGCCGAAGCCGTTGCCGCATCGTCAGGCCTCGCCGAAACCGCCGCACGCTTTGTCTTCGTCAATGACCGTCTCGTCGTTGCCGAGACCGACAGATTGCCCGCCGGTGTGATCTGCCTGCCATTCGAAGAAGCGCTGCAATCCCAAGCCGCACTTCTCCAACAGCACTTCATGCAGCGCGAGATGACGCTCGGCTCCGCCAAGTTCGCCGCACTGCATCTGGCGCACGTTCGGGCCGGACTCGTCATTCTGGTGCCCAAAGGCATCGCCATTGAGCAACCCATCGAAATCTTCCATTGGATCGCCGCCGAGCATGCCGCCATTTTCCCGCACACGCTCATCGTCACCGAGGACAACGCCGATGTCACCGTCGTCGATCACTACCGCACTTGGAAGGCCGAGACCGGCCTCAGCCTCGCCGTAGCCGATCTCGTCGCCGGCAAAGGCAGCCGCATCCGTTACATCGCCTGCCAGGAACTGGGCGAGAAGGCGCAAGCCATGCATCTCTCCAGCACCGTCACCGCACGCGATGCGCAGGTGAAAAACTTCCAGGTCCAGCTCGGCGCCGAGTTCAGCCGCAGCGAAAGCGTCAGCGATCTCCTCGGCGAAGGCTCTCACAGCGACATGCTCAGCGTCGCCTTGCCCACCGGCGATCAAATCGTCGATCAACGCACGCTGCAAAACCACAAGGCCCCGCACGCCACCAGTAACCTTCTTTACAAAAACGCGCTCTACGGCAAATCGCGCTCCATTTTTAGCGGCCTCATCACCGTCGATAAAGAGGCGCACTTCACCGACGCCTACCAGACCTGCCGCAACCTCCTCAACAGCGACGAAGCCGAAGCCACGAGCCTCCCCGGCCTCGAAATCAACGCTGACCAGGTCAAATGCAGCCACGGTGCCACCAGCGGCCCCATCAGCGACGAAGAACTTTTCTACCTCAAAGCCCGCGGCATCACCGACGGCGAAAGCCGCAAGCTCATCGTCGAAGGCTTCCTCGCCGACGCCCTCGCCAAACTCGGCAACGGCCCCATCGCCGACATGGTCGTCTCCCGCATTCACGAGAAGTTGATCCTGGCCGTTTGAGCGAAGTGGTCCGCACACTCCGTGTGCGGTTCAGACCAGCGCCGGAATCACGCCCACGGAGCAATCCACCGGACATTCTTGGAAGCTAGGCGTCAGCCGTGTCCACATCTGCCGTACTGCCTGCGCCAGCAGTTGCACATCGCCACGCGCATCGTGACGCACTACGCCCTCGCTTGAGAGACCTAAGCGGCTTAGCACCGCGTCCAGGCCATGGCCGCCTTTGCCGCCCCAGATTTTGCGTGAGAACGACCGCGAATCCAATGCACTCGTCTCGCGCACCGGGATGCCGTGACGCATGCAGTTCTCGGCGATGAAGCGCATGTCAAAGCGCAGGCCGTTGTGCGCGATCAATGTCGCATTCTGACCCACGAAGCGGGAGAACTGCATCAAAACGTCCACCGGCGACGGCGCATCCGCGACTTGAGCCTGCGTGATCCCCGTCAGCTTCGTGATGAACGAGGGTATGTGGTTCTCAGGTCGCACATAGCTGTCAAAATACTCGCCTGCATCCCAACGTCCGTGCTGTACCTTCATTGCCGCGATCTGGATGATCTCATGCTGGGAGGGTAACAAGCCGGTCGTTTCGAGGTCGAAGATGATGAGGTTCATGAATGAGGAGGAACACGCCATCGCGCCCCACCCCTTCGTTGCGTCCATCACCCGTCGAATGCAAGGCATTAAACATACACGCGCGGCACACGCGCATTGATGTTCGTCAGCACCTCATACGGAATCGTTCCCGCGCAGTCGGCCACATCTTGAGCAGTGATCGTCTCCCCACCATCCGTGCCAATGATCGTCACCATATCGCCATTGTAGGCGGTTCCCCACTCCAAATTTACCATGAACTGGTCCATGCACACGCGGCCCACGATTGAATGCCGCTGACCTCGAATGAGCACTTGGCCGCGATTCGACAGCACCCGAAAATAGCCGTCGCCATAGCCCACCGGCACCGTGACGACGCGCACGGGATGATCGCTGCTCCAAGTGCCGCCGTAGCTCACTGGATTGCCAGGTTGCACGACTTTGAAATACACCACCTGCGAGTTCCAGCTCAGCGCCGGCCTTACCGCGACTGTTTGCTTCGTTTCACGCGATGGATAAACACCATACAGCATGATCCCCGGCCGCACGAGATCGAGATGGCTCTCAGGGAGCTGCAAAATGCCGCCGGAGTTCGCGATGTGCCGCTGTGGCGGCGGCAGGCCGCGTTTTGGATAAAATTCGAGCACTTCGAGGAATCGCGCGAGTTGCTCTCGTGCTCCTGCAAGGTCCGCCGCGTCTGAACTGGCGAAGTGTGAGTAAATCCCGGCCACCTCGACATTCGTGAAGCCCAAACTGGCCTCCAGCAGCTTCTCCGCGCTGTACCAATGCACGCCAATGCGCTCCATGCCCGTGTCGATCTTCAAATGCACCCGCGCCATCACCTTCGCCGCAGCCGCCGACTCATCAATCTGCCGCAGCTTGTCGATGGACGATGCGGTCATCATCAACTCATGCGCGATGAACTGCGGAATTTGCCGCGTCGCCACGCCGCCAAACACGAGAATCGGCACCGCGATGCCCGCCTGCCGTAACGCGACCGCCTCCTCCAACAACGCCACGCCAAAACACGTCGCCCCATGCGCCTCCAAATGGCCAGCCACCTCCACGATGCCATGCCCATACGCATTCGCCTTCACCACGGGCATAACCGTCGCCTTGCCGACATGCGCCCGGATCGCAGCAAAATTCTGCGCGAGGGTGCCGAGGTTCACCTCGACATGGGTTGGGCGGATGGCGTCCATTTCAGGAATCATGAAGAGCCGACGATATGCCGGCATTGGATTTCCGCTCGGTTAATTCACAGCGATGCCCCTCGGAATCATCAACCACCGCCCGCAAACCCCACTCACTCAATGTGGGTTTCACTACGGCCTTCGCTCCAGCTTGAACCAATGTCGAGAATGCTTTCTCCACTGAATCCACGGTGAATCCAAGCCGCGTGCTGTCGTGGGCGTTTCGCCAGGCTTCAGTGGATAGATCTCGAAGCCGAAATTGCCGAGTTCGGACGAGAAATGTTCCGGCCCACTGCCATGCCGATGTTTAACGAACTGCATCCCCAAATGGGCATAGAATATCGCCAGCTTTTCTGGTTCGCTGGCTCGAAGCACAAGTAACGACAGGCTTGGATTCATTCCGGCAGCATAACGCTAGCCCAGGATCGCTTTCAACTTCGCCGACACCTCGGCAAACGCCTCATTACTCAGTGCAGGCGTCGCGGCGGCGGCCATGGGCAGGCCTTCCTCCGGCAGCGTGATCCAGGAGCGGCAGCCGCCGTAGCTCTTCGCATACGCGAAGTGCCAGAGTTGCGGGAGCTTGTAGGCACGGACGAGAGCGACATGCAGGCAGCTTTCGTCGTCGTAAATGAAGCGCTCCTTCACCACGTCCTCGTTCCAGATGTGCAGCGGGGCCAATGCGGCGACCTTGTCCCAGTCGGTGACTTTCCAGACCTGTTCTAGCGTGGCGCAGCCGTCGATGTCCACCGTTTGACGTTCTTCTTCCGGTGGGAAGGCACGCTGGGTGTTCTCGGGCGTCCAGCTCAGCTTCTCGGCCTGGTTGTGAAACCACGTCGGGAACAGGAAGAACTCGCGGTGCTTCCACTCGAAGCCGCCACGGCCCTCGTGAATGCCGCCTTTGCGCAAAATGATGCTGAGCTTGCCTTGCACGAGGGCATCGCAGACGAAGGACCATTCTTTGAATCCGATGGGGGCGGTAAGGTTGGGCATGATGCTTGATTAGCCGGACGATTCACGAGGGCAAGCGCTCTAAATGACCACGCTGGGTTCCAGTGCGCGAATCTTGCTCTTGGCGGCCTCCAAGCTCTCCGCTTCGCCATTTTCCACCAGCCAGTGCGCGGCGATGAGCGCGGAACGCTGCAAGCCGAGCTGGCAATGCATGAAGACGCGGCGGCCTGCGGCCCGCTGTTCGCGGATGATGTTCAACGCGGCGGTGATGTGCTCTGGTTTGAGCGGAACGAGATCGAGCAGCGGCAGATTGTGATAATGCGCATGCTCGCGGAAGGCCACGGGCGCGTTGGTTTCGGCGGTGAGGTCCAGCACGGCCAGATCGCCTCCCTGGACGAGTGCCGCGGCTTCTTTGGCGGTAACTTTGCGGCCGAAGAGCACGCCGGGTGTGACTTCATGCCATCCGGGCTTCCGTTGGAGCCACTTGCGCTGAATTTGCGCCGTCGCGATGAGCACCGGCAGCAGGCACCACTCGGCGGAAGGCGAGAGCGTGCCGTTTTCTTTGCCCAACAGTCGCGACTGGCCCGTGGCATAGGCCAGCGCCATAATCCCGCACGCCACGGCGGGCCAGACGAAGAAGATGGAGCCAAAACTCAGCGCCGTGCATGCCACCGCACCGATGCCGTAGCGCAGCGCATATTTTGAGGAAGGATTCCGGGGCCCAAGCTGCCGAGAATCGGGAAAGATGGCCGCGATGGCCCAGCCCATGACGAAACCGCCCGCCACATCGACGAGATGATGCTGCCAGACGAGCAGCGTCGAGAGACCGATGAGGATGAACCACACTTTCACCGCCGTGCGCAGCCGGCCGGTGAGATGCGCGCCGTAAAACACCCACACCAACGAGCGCAGGCTGATGTGCAGCGAGGGCGCGAGGTTGTAGGGCAGGTCGTTGAAGTAGAGCGCATGAAACAGCGGCGCGGTCCAGCCCACGGGCTCCGGCCTGGGCAGGGCAAGTTTCAGTGGAAACAGCAGGTAACACACACCGCTGAGCACGGTGACGGCGATGAGGCGCTTGGTGAGCAGATTCAGCTCCAGCTTGCTGCCGCAGAGAAAAAACGCGCCGCAGAAAAACAGATCAAGCGACCAATACGGCACCACCAGCTCGCGCACGAAGGGGATGTGCCGCTCCCATTCGAACATCAGCGTCGGCACATCACCGCGTGTGGCGGTGAAGTGATTGCAGCCGCTGTACACGATCACAAACGTGGCACCCGCGAGCGCGAGCCGCCAAATCGCGGGCCAGAACAGGCCGGGTTCGCGGGGAGCGCGGTTCATGCAGGTTTGCGGGCGATGCTGACGGTGAAGATGCCGAAATCGTCGATCCACTGCTTCTCTTTTTTGAAGCCTGCCTGCTCGACGAGCGCGTCCATCTCACCCTGCGGGCGGCGGCGCATGATCCAGTATTGGCCGTCGCGGTTGGTGAGCGTGCGGGCGATCATTTCCACCTGCGGATGCCATGGCTGGCCAGTGTAGATGAGCCAGCCGCCCGGATTCACCGCGCTGAACAAACCACGCAACGAGCGCTGGAGTTTGTCGTTCTCTGGAAACAACTCATACAAGCCGGACACGACGGCGATGGATGGCTTCGGCTCGACGGTGGCCAGCGATTGCTCGTCGAAGGCATCACCACGCAGATGCGTGATGCGTTCGCTGAGACCCATTTGCTGCGCGGACTCACGACCTCGTGCCAATGCGGATTCGCTCCAGTCGCGGCACAGGATTTTCAGATCGGGCTCGTCGAGCACGTCCAGCAAGTAGCGCCCCGCTCCGCCGGCGATGTCCATGAGCTGCAAGGGCATGCCAGCCTCTCGAACTTGCTTCACCGCAAAGCGCAGCGCCTGATTCATGCACGCGCGCCGCTGGCGGATTCCGCGCCAGCCGATGGCGTTGAGGTAAAAGTAATCGATGACCTTGCCGACGAGCAGGTTGCCGCGCGGCTTGTTGTCATAGACGTAATCGAGCGATTCGCCGGAGTCGAAACCCGTCGCATGACCGATGCGGATGCCCTGGCTGAGTCTGCCGGTCGTGCCGAGAGCGGCGCGCTGGAAAATGAATGAAAGCCCTCGCAGCGAGGGGGATGGCAGCGGCTTCTTCAGGCTCGCAAACTCCGCATTCGTGGCCGGATGCGTCAAATCGGCCTCCAGGCGTGGAGGCGTGAAATTGGCGATGCAGCGCTCGGCGAAGCGTTTGATCGCGCCGCAGACTTCATCGCGGCATAGATCGTGGAAGATGGCATGGCGCGCGCCTTTGAGCGTGAGATGCGTTTTTTGCTCGCAGCCGTAGTTGGTGTAGAGCGCGTCGATGGCCTCGCGTTTCACCACTTTGTCCGCACCGGCGGAAAAAAGCAGCAGCGGCCGGTCCATGACCTCCGCGTCGCTGATCACGCGCTGCGCGGTGTCGAAGAGATCGACAAGGATTTTGGCCGAGATGTCCTTGGAGATGAGTTTGTCGGCATCGTAAGCGGAGGCTGCGCTCAGATCGCGGGTGAGCCAGGAGCCGCGGACGTAGCTCTTGATCGTGGCGTCGGATTTGAGCTTCTGCATCACTCGGATGCTCGTGAGAGCACCCGGAACGATCAGATTCACCTCCAGCGCTGGCGTGGCGAGCACGAGGCCGGCAATGCGCGGTGCAAAGTCATGCACCCAGGCCGCCGCCACGACTCCGCCAACGCTGTGTGCCACCACCACGGTGCGTTCCGGCGTCAAGCCGTGCGCTTTTTGCAGGTGATGGAAAAACGTGTCGAGATCGCGCACATACTCCATAAAACCTGCCGCATGCCCTCGCCTTCCCGGCGAAAGGCCATGGCCGCGTGCCTCCCAGGCATAGATCGCTGTGTCCGGCATTGAGAGAGAAGGAATCACCGTATCCCAACGGTCTGCATGCTCATGGCCGCGATGCAGCAGCACCAGCGCCTTTGTGGTTCCCTGGACGTTCCAGGCTTTGTAATGAAGGGCGAGACCGTCGTCGGTGGTGAATTGGAGGCGTTCGGAGTTCATGAGGGTCTTTGGTGAAGGACTTTTGCCAGATGACTGACACGCCGCCAGACGGTAATAACGATACCTGCATTGATGACAGCAATGGTCCAGGTCAGCAGCGGGAGTGCGACCTGCATCAGGTCCAGCGTCAGCATTCCCAGGCAGCCCAGCGTCACCGTGAACATCCGGTGCGGTTTCGCCATCGGTCCGCAGAAATCGTGCTTGCCGGTGATGCTGGCGCCGAGGGCACGAACATAGGCGGTCAACACCGAGCCGCCCATCGCCGCCCAGCCTAGCGCGATGCTCCACTCCGTGCCTCCGGCGTATCCCAGCGGCACCAGGATGAAGGCGTCGTCGATGCGGTCGGGGATCTCATTGAAAAGCTCGCCCGTGGCCGATTTGAGACCGCCTTCAACCGCGAGCAGGCCGTCCATCATGTTGCAGAACAAGCGGAGCTGAACTCCTACGGCCGCGATGAGCCAGAAGAGCCACGCCGAATCCGACCGGACCGCCATCAACGCCGCCCCGCCGCCGACAGCCGCGCAAACAATCCCCAACAGGGAAACGGTGTTCGGCTTTAATCCGAGACGCAGCATTCCACGCGAAAAAAACTGAGCCCAAGCCGTGCTGCGCGACTTCAAAGGACGACGTGCCGAAGGATCGCTGCTCATGAGGGCGAAGCAAACAACCGCGCCGTCGGATGTCAATCCGCCTGCTGGTATCGCGAGGAAATAGCGCCATGCTGCACCACGTTTGATCTCACACATGTCCCCTCGTTTCAATCCCACAGGCGCATGTTCGCCCCTCAGCCGCCGCCAACTGCTCTCCGCAGGCGGTTTGGGGATGTTCGGGCTGACGATGCCGCGCTTTCTGTGGGCGGCGGAGCATCAGCCGCTGGAAAAGCTCGTGGCGAAGGCGAAGTCGGTCATCTTTTGCTTCCAGTGGGGCGGGCCGAGCCATCTGGAGACCTTTGACATGAAACCGGATGCTCCTGAGGGCATTCGTGGTTTTCACAAGCCGATCAAGTCGAGCGCGGATGGCATCTGGGTCTCGGAGAAACTGCCGAAAACGGCGAAGGTGATGGACAAGGTCACGCTGGTCCGCTCCGTGCATCACACGATGAAAAATCACAACAGCGCGGGCTACTACGCGTTGAGCGGCCATGCGCCGCCGAGTGATGACCAGCGGCTCAAGGATTCGCCGGATCTGTTTCCGGCCTATTCGTCGGTCGTGGATGCCCTGGCTCCATTGAAAGGCGAAATTCCGACTGCGACGACCTTTCCTTACATTGTGAGTGACGGCTCCGTGACGCCGGGACAACGCGCGAGCTTTCTGGGCAAGGAGCATGATCCCTTCATCGTGCTGCGCGATCCGAACGCGCCGGACTTTGCGCTGCCGGAGCTGAGTTTGCCAAGCGGTGTGAGTTTTGAGCGTCTGAATGCACGGCGAGAGCTGCAAAAGCTCGTCGATTCACAGACGAGGATGCTCGATTTCTCCGCCGAGGCGCGTGGCATCGAAAGCTATTACGACAAAGCTTTGTCGATGCTGCACAGCGAGAAGCTGCGCGCTGCCTTCGACCTCACGAAGGAGCCGGACAAGGTGCGCGATGCGTATGGCCGCTCGCCCTATGGCCAGAGCCTGCTTATGGCGCGACGTCTTGTGGAAGCAGGCGTGAAGTTTGTGACGGTCAATTTTTCCCAAGGCATCGGCGGGCAAAGCACGACCGAGGGCGGCTGGGACACACACGGGTTCAATGACACGCGCATGTTCCCGATCATTGAAAAGTATCATCTGCCGATCACCGAGCAGACGCTGCCGACTTTTTTGACCGATCTCGATGAACGCGGTCTGCTGGACGAGACGCTCGTCGTGTGGGTCGGTGAGTTTGGGCGCACGCCGAAGATCAACAAGAACATCTCCCGTGATCACTGGCCGCAGTGCTACACCGCGCTGCTCGCCGGCGGCGGTGTGAAGCGCGGTTTTGTGCATGGCGCGTCTGACAAGAACGGCGAGCATCCCGCCGACAAGCCGGTGAAGCCCGATGATCTCGCGGCCACGATGTATCACCTGCTCGGCATGCACTCCGAAACAATGGTCAAAGACGTGATCGGCCGCGACGTGCCGATCAGTTATGGCAAAGTCATTCACGACATCATCGGATGAAAACGCTCCTCACCACGATCTGCGCGCTGATTTGCGCCAACCTGTCTGCTAAAGACCTCGGCACACATCCGGTCTTCAAGCATTACATCGGCACATGGACGGCCGAGGGCGAGCTGAAGGGCGAGAACAACGTCATCACGATCAAAGAGGAGTGGACCGGCAAGCCCGACGGCGACAACGCCTTCCTCATCGAAGGCACACGCACGATCAACGGCGACACACAGCCGTTCAAATGGGCGATCATCTACAACGAGGGCGCGGACAGCTATGATGCGACGATCAGCGGCGCGGACGGTGCGCAGATGCTGCGATTTGAAGCTCGTGCCTCCGAGGCGAACCTCACGCTCGAGCTCAAGGCCATCACCGGCGGCGGCCAGAGCGCCATCACCATCATCGATTCGTTCAAGGGCGAGGCCAGGGACGTCCTCGAGAGCAAGGTCACCAGCACGGGTGATGCCGGGCAGACGACGCTGGAGGGCGTGATCAAGCATCAGAAGGAAAAACCGGCCCCATGAACATCACCAACTGGGATCAGGCCTACCAGGAAAATTTCACCCCGTGGGACAAAGGGCTGCCTTCACCACCGCTGGTGGAATGGCTGGTGCGGAACAAGCTCACAGGACGTGTTCTGGTGCCGGGATGCGGCGTGGGACATGACGTGGCGCACCTCGTTTCGCTGGGAATCGACGCGCATGGCCTCGACATCGCGCCCACGGCGATCGCGCAGGCGAAGGAACGCTATCCGCAGATGGCGGAGCGCTTTGTGTGTGGCGATCTGTTTGAGTTCAGCGGCCAGTTTGACGCCATCGTGGAGCACACCTGCCTGTGCGCACTGCCGCCGGAGTGGCGCGGGCGTTATCGAGACGCGGCAGTTTCACTGTTGAAGCCGGGCGGACGGCTCATCGGTGTGTTTTTCATCAACCCGGAGATGGACCCTGGCGAAACAGGGCCGCCGTTTGGCATCTCGCTGGATGAATTGACCGCCCTGTTCGCGCAGCGCTTCGAAATCATCGAGAGCCACGTGCCTGAGACCGCTTATCCAGGGCGTGAGGGCCGTGAGTGTCTCCGCGTACTGCGGCTTACTTCTTGATCTTGACGCTCTCGGACAAAGGCGCCGCCGGATTCTGCATGCGGCGTGAGACAAACTCCTCCGGCACGAGCGTTTTCACCGTGCTGGCGATGATGCCTTCGATGCCGGAAGCAAAACGTGTGGGGCGGCCGTAATAAATCATGGCGTCTGCAGCTTCGTAGCCGCCTTCTTCCCACACACGCTGCGAGGGGATGTAACAAGGCACGTCGTTGCTGTAGCCGTTGACCCAGGTGCGCGCGGGGTCGAACTCGCGTTTGAAGCGCAGGCTGTAGTCCACCACGACTTCACCGGGCAGGTTGATGGTGAGCAAATCCTTGCCGTAATGCCACACTTGAATCGTGTAGGGCAGCGCGGACGGGAGTTTCACGCCACGCTCGAGCAGGGCGAGATGCTTCCTGGCGTGATATGCCTTCCATTTGTTGGTGTCAGCAGCCTTCGCCTTCCATTCGTCTGCAGCGGGCACTTTTTCAAAGGGCAGCATGACTTCTTTGTTTGCGCAGTTGAGCGGGCCGGTGACGGCATGCATGGGCAGATTGATGAGACGCACTATTTCCTTCGCGATGCTGACGCCATGCTGGCTTGCGCGTCCGATCTCATAGCGCGGATACGGGTTCTGATCCGCACCACAGCCGATGGCAATGAGACACACGGCTCCAGGGAAGCGCAGCTCCATTTCCTCGTGCGCACGCCCTGCCCAGTCACCATGGACCTCGTTAAAATTAAGCGTGGTGCAGTGGCAGGCGTAACTGGCGTGCGTGGCGATGAGTTTTTTGCCGTCGGCGCTTTTCACACGCAGGACGGGCAGGGCGCGGTCGGTGGGGCCGTTGAAGTTCTGCGCGTTCTGAAAGCCGGTTTCGGTCTTCAGCCGACGGTTAAAGGCGAAATAAACCTTGCCGCTGCTCCAGTCGAGGCGGGCAGGCTCCATTTTCCCCAAGGCTTCGGCAACGGCCTGGACGATTTCCACGGTGAGTTCCTCCGTGTACCTTTCCACGCGCTGCTGCTGGTCGGCGGGGAGATCAGCGCCAAAGAGGAAGGGCAGCACGCCCTTGAGCATCGGCGCGCAATGGGTGTGGGTGGAATGCAGGGTGAAGCGCTCGTCGGCGATGGTTTTACCGAGGGCGGCGAGGCGTTTGAGCACCTCGGCGCGCACGGTCGAAGGCACGCCGCAGTTATCGACGGTGACGATGATGGCCGGGGCATCCTCCTTCCATTGCAAGGCCAGGGCATTCGCGTGGAGACGCTGCGCCACTTTCTCAAACTCCGTGGTGCGGTTGCCGTAGCCGCTGAGCCGGACCGGGTAATCCGGCGTGATGTCCACGTGGCTTGCGCCAGCTTTCCAGAAAGGCCCATTCTGCGCCGACAGCACTGCCGTCTGCAGAATGAACAAGAGGATCGGGAGGAGAACCTTGCGCATATGTAGGATTCTGCCTGGAAAGTCCTGATTTTAGCAAGACCTAAATCTTCCCGCAGGAAAATGTGGCGGAATCCGCTACGCGTTGGCGTTCGCCCAATCGATGGCGGCACGGCAAATTTCCCAGAAGGAACCGGTTTCCATGCTGGCACCGCCCACGAGAGCACCGTCCACGTCGGGCTGGCTGATCAGCTCGGCCATGTTGTTAGGCTTCACGCTGCCGCCGTATTGGATGCGGATTTTCACGGCCACATCAGCGCCAAACATGTCGCCCAGCACCTTGCGGGTGAAGGCATGGGCCTCCTGCGCCTGCTCCGGGCTGGCAGTGCGGCCGGTGCCGATGGCCCATACGGGTTCGTAGGCGATGACGCAATCGAGGATGCGGCGCGGGCCGACTTCGGCCAGAGATTCGCGGAGCTGGCTCTCAAGCACCTGCTCGATCTGACCACCATCGCGCTCGGCCAGTGTTTCGCCGATGCACAGGATGGGGTGAAGGCGCGCTTCGAGCGCGGCGAGCACCTTGGCATTCACAATGGCGCTCGTCTCACCATAGAGGCTGCGGCGCTCGCTGTGGCCGAGAATGACATGACGGCAGCCGCATTCCTTGACCATGCGGGCGCTGATTTCGCCGGTGAAGGCACCGGCAGGCTGGGCGCTCATATTTTGCGCGGCCAGTTCCACACTCTGCTCACGAGCTGTCACGAGCGCGTTGTTCGCGCGTTCCAGACTGACGAACGGCGGGGCCACGACGATCTGCACAGGCACCTTGCCAGGCACGAGACGGGCGAAGGCACGGAGAAAGTCATCCGTCTCCTGCGGAGTCATGTGCATTTTCCAGTTGGCGGCGATGATCGGTTTGCGGAAGTGAGCGATGGGCATGGGGGTGGTTTTTGAAATAGTTGGAAACAGTAACGGGTCGTTTATTTTTCCTTCAAGCAGGCAACGCCGGGCAAGACTTTGCCTTCGAGCAGTTCGAGGCTGGCACCGCCGCCGGTGGAGATGAAGGTCATTTTGTCGCCGAGCTTGGCTTTCTTGACGGCTTTCACGCTGTCGCCGCCGCCGATGATGTTTTTGGCGCTGGAATTGGCCGCCATGGCCTCGGCGATGTCAAAGGTGCCTTTGGAAGCCTCCTTGATCTCGAACACGCCCATCGGGCCGTTCCAGATGACGGTCTTCGCCTTGGAAATTTCCTCGCTAAAGAGCTTCACGGACTCAGGGCCGATATCGACGCCCTCCCAGCCGTCCGGGATGCTTTCGCCGACAGCGGTGAACTTGATGTTGCCGAACTTCTTCGCGTCGAAGTCAAAAGCGTCGGTGATCATCGCATCCACGGGGATGAGGATCTTCACGCCGCGCTCCTTGGCCTTGTCGAGAGCCGCCTGCGCGATGGGTTCCCACTCGGGTTTGTATAGGCTTTTGCCGATGGAGATGCCCTGCACGAGCTTGCGGAAAGTGTAGGCCATGCCGCCGCCGATGATGATGGTGTCGGCCTTTTCGAGCAGGCGATTGATGACGCCGATTTTGTCGCTGACCTTCGCACCACCGAGGATGACGACGAAGGGACGCTCGGGGTTTTCGAGTTCATCGTGCAACCAGGTCAGTTCCTTCTCCATGAGGAGGCCGGAAACGGCAGGAAGGTAATCCGCGATGCCTGCGGTGGAGCTATGAGCACGGTGCGCGGAGCCGAAGGCGTCGTTCACGAAGATCTCGGCGAGATCGGCCATGCCCTTCGCGAGTGTGGCGTCGTTCTTTTCTTCACCCGCGTGGAAACGGGTGTTTTCGAGCAAAAGGACACCGCCGTTGGCCAGCGCGAGCGCCTTGGTCTTAGCCTCGTCACCAATGCAGTCGTTGGCGAAATCGACCGGCTGGCCGATCAGGGCGCTGAGAGCTGGGGCGACGGGCGCGAGGCTCTGTTTCGGGTCACGCTGGCCTTTCGGGCGACCCAAGTGGCTGGCGAGGATGACTTTCGCTCCTTTTTCGATGAGGAACTTGATGGTCGGCAGTGTTTCCTGAATGCGGGTAGCGTCGGTGATGACCATCTGGCCGTCTTTTTCTTCGAGCGGCACGTTGAAATCGACGCGCACAAAGACGCGTTTTCCGGCGAGGTCGATGTCACGAATGGTCTGCTTGGGCATGGTGTTTTTTGGGGTAAAAGGGGCGCTATTCATCGCGGATTTCGCGGGATTGGCAAGGGCGCAATCTTCGTGCCTGAAAGGCGCCGATTGCTGGCCTGCTTCCAGGGAACGCGAGCAGCAAAAATCGCTTTTACGGCCCGCTCAGCACGATCGGACCTTCGTTCTTTGGCACGCCGCCTTTTTTCTCGACGCTGAGCGCAAACTTCGCCGCGCCGCTCACGGCATCGACGGGTTTGAAGTCGATCTTGGCGAAACCTTTGGAGTCCACCTGCACCACGCCCGCGTTCACTGGCTGTGGTTTCTTCGGATCAAAGACCCAGAGCTGGTAATCCTTCCCGGCATCCACCGGCGGCATTTTTTCGAGCTTGAGCACGCCCTGGTGTTTCTCGTCATCCCAGACAACGACCGCCACGCTCTTGCGATACTCCCAGACCGAGCTTTGCAGCGTGGCGATCTGCACCTGTGCCAGCGCATCACGCTTCTTCAGCGCCTCGGTCTCGGTGGTGAGCTGGGTGATGCGGGCATTGGCCTCCGTCTCGCGCTTGCTCAAGGCTTCGACTTCTGTGCTAAGCGCGGTCTTTTTCGCCTCAAAGTCATCCCGCAGACTCTTCAGTTCATCTTCCAGGCTGCGCGACTCCGTCTTGCCATTGGCGGCAGGAGTCACGGGAATGATCACCTTGCTCAAGGCGGCGAACTGCTTCGTCAGTTGCACACGCTCATTCCAGAGCCACACCGAGGCCACGGCCAGCGCGGCCGCCAGCGCCCAGCCGACGGCACCAATCACCGCGCCTCGCGAGAGCGTGGACAGCCTTCCCCCGCGCGAACGGATTTTGCCACGAATGCGGCGTTTCATATCCACAGGGGGAGCCATGGGTGCCACGAGGTGACCCAGTTCCGCCGTCGTCTGCTCCAGTTCCACACTCAGCGCACGCAGTTCCTTGTCCGAAACGCAGGCGCCGGAAAGCACGCGCTGCTCATCACCCTCCAACATGCCGAAGGCGTTCAGAGCAGCCAGTTCCTCATGCCGTTCGTCCATCAGTCGCCTCCTTTCAGCAGATCACGCAGGCGCAGCAGCCCGCGGCGGATGTTCGTCTTCACGGTGCCGAGCGGAATGCCCAGCGAGTCGGCAATCACATGATGCGTGAGCCCCTTCAAAAAGGCGAATTCGATCAACTGGCGCTGCTCCTTCGGCAGATCAGTCAGCGCCTTGCGCACCACCATGCCACGCTCATTCGTCTGCGCCTCGTCATCGGCGGCGGGCACTTGCGGGGACAGCGTCACCTCCTCCAAAGCAGCACTGTCCACCAGGCGGTTGCGGCGGCCCAGCATGCGCATGCGATCGATGGCCTTGTTGCGGAAAATCATCACGGCGAAAGTAAAAGCCTTGCTGCGTGACGCGTCATAGCTCGAAGCCCGCTCCCACAGAAGCACGAAGCCGTCCTGCAGTACCTCCTCAGCCTCGCGCTCATCATGCAGCATCTGCCGCAGCAGGCCGTACAACCGCGGAGCAAGCGCATCGTAGAGCTGGTCGAAGGCACGCGAGTCCCTGCGTCCCACACGCTGGAGCAGATCTTCTTCGCTGAGTTCGGGCAGGCTCATGTCGGGGTCAAAGGCACGTCGGGCCGCACAGAAGCCGGAGGAGGGGGAGGCCCGGCGGTAGTGTGGGGACACGATGCGCGGATTCCATGCCAGAGCTAGTGCGGTCACACAAGTTTTTGCGTCGCACAGACGGTCTGGATTCAAAAATAGTCACTTTACGTCCACCAGACGACAACTTCGGGTAAACAGCAGCACGCTCTCGATCCTATCCGGTTTCAAACCCGTCAGCCGTGCCAGCGCCTGACGGTACAGCACAATCTGCGGCCGGTAGCCCGCCACCTTGGCCTCCAGGGCTGCCTCATCGGCCACCTCGTCCGTCTTGAAATCAATGAGCCGCACCGAATCAGGCCGCACCACCACACGATCAAACACGCCGCTGATCCATCCTCCATCGTGAATCAGGTCAAATGGACGCTCCCGCCACACCTCTGCGTCTGGAGACGGCCTGGCAAAGGCACAAGACGCCTCCGAGTGCAAAACATCACGCACCATGGCCACCGCCGTCTTTTCGATCTCCTCGCCGCGCAGCAATCCCGCCGCCTTCCAGCGTAATTCGAGTTCTTTGAAGCTCGACTTCGCATTCCACCACTCCACCAGCGCCAGCAGTTCGTGAACAAGACTCCCCAACCTGCGTCCCGGCTCACGACCCTCGCCGAACAGCACGCTGCCCTTCACCTGAAAATCTTCCTCTCCTGACGGCGTCACACGCTTCGCCAGCGGCTGAAACTCGCGCAGCAACTCCCCCAGCGGGCGCGAAACAACAGGGAAACCTGGCTGCTTGGGCTCTGCGCGATTTGAACTCGCGAACCACCCCGCATCGCCCGTCTGCCATTGTATCAAGTACGATGGATGCTCCTGTCCGTCGTCCGTCACGCCCAGCATCCTCCGCAAAAACTGCGCTTCCGTGATCGCCGCGTCCTTCGACTTCGGCGGCGGCTCCGCGATGAGATACAGCCCGCGTTTCGCCCGTGTCATCGCCACATACAGCCGGCAGAGCGACTCAAAGCCAGCCCGCTGCTTCGAAGTCTCCATCTCCTCCTGCAACGCCGCATGCAGCGGCGCAAAGATGCGCGGCGGCTCCTGCATGACCCAGGAAATGCCCTTCGCATCACGGCTCACGATCAGCGATCTCCGCCGCACCTTGTCCATCGCATCGCCATTGAGGTCTGGCAGAATCACCACGTCGAACTCCAGGCCCTTCGCCTTGTGAACCGTCATCACCTGCACCGCGTTCGCCGCGCCGCGCACCGTCATCGGCATGTCGCGCGCATGTTGCAGGAACGCGTCGATGTCGCGCAAGCCGCCCGCATCAAACTCGGCGGCGATCTCGCCAAACTGGCGCAGGCGCAGTCCATGAAACGCATCCATCTCCGGCAGCAGCGCGCGCAGATGCCGCGTCCAGACTTCCGCGAAGCCGACGAAACCGCGCTCAAACACCTCCCTGCGCACGTCATGGCAGGTCAGCGGCCAGCCGTGGCCCTCAAACTCGATCTGCGACCACAGCGGCGTCATTTTCAGGTGCTCCAGTGCCAGCGTGTCACCTGGATGCGCGGCCAGTTGCAGCAGCGCGAGCAGCGCCAGCGTCACCGCATTGTCCGTGGCCGGACGCTGCTGCGATTCGCACACGATTTCCATCCCGGTCTCAGCTCGCAAAGCCTCCGTGACCTCAATCGCGTCCTTGTTCCCGCGCACCAGTACCGCGCAGGACAAGCCACGCTCCAGCGGACGCATCTCGTTCAACAACGCCGCCACAACAGGCGTGGTCGATTTGTCCTCGCTGTCCGGCTTCACGCCAAGCAGCGCCGCATAACCGGCGAGTTGCTTGTTCCGATCCGCCGGTTCGTGCTGCTTGAACTCAAACCCCTTCGTGCAGCCTGGCAGCACCACGTCCACCGACTTTAGATCATGAAAGACCGCATTGATCGCCTCCAGCACCGCTGGCGCGCTGCGGAACGACTGGCTGAGCGTTTCGAGTTGCAGTCCTTCGTCGCCGTGACGCGGCCAAGAGTTGAGCACATCGTCAAACAAACCCGGCTCCGCCTGCCGCCAGAGGTAGATCGACTGCTTCGGATCGCCGACGGCAAAGAAACTGCGTCTGCCGGAATCATCCTGCATCACCTCATCCACCAATCCTCGCACCACATTCCACTGCACGCGGCTGGTGTCCTGAAACTCATCGAACAACCAGTGATCGTAACGTCCATCGAGCCGGAACCACAAATCACCACGCTCATGGTCCATCCATTCAGCGCCTCCTGTCGTAGCTTGTGCGAGCAACCGTTGCACATCGGCAAAGGAGAGCCGTCCGCGTAAACGCACGCGGCGTGCATACTCGGTTTCATACAGCTCCATGAGCGCCGCCATGCCGCTCGTGCGCTGCGCCCGGCATTTCAATTCGCGCCGCAGCATTGTTTCGGCCACGCGCACCCAGGCACGGGCGGCGCTGCCTGAAACATCATTTTTCCCGCCACCCCAGGTGACTTCCGCCTTTCCAGAACGGAGCGCCGGCCACGCAGCACTGGATTTCTTCAAGAAATCCTCAACGCGATGAGGGAGACTCGTTCCTGGCTCCCAATCAGATGCCTGGGCCAGCAACTCGTCCATGAACTGAGTGCTTTTGGGCCTGGCAGGAACAAAGCAATCCCTCAAATCACCGAGCGCAGCACCGAGATCGTCTTCCTGCGCAAAATCGAGTCCCGGCAGGCTGCCCCAACGCGCAACGCCATCGCTGTCGAGCCAGGTGGTGTGATGATCCCCGATCCATGATTCGAGGCTTGTCACGGCGCTGCGTTCCTCGATGCCAAACGTGGCCTGCTTGAAGCCTTCGAGCAGCGAACGGCCCGCTTTGTCATCGCGTGATGAATGAATGCGTTCCAGCAGCGCATCGAGCGCCTCGTGGCGTGCCTGCGCGGCCTCATCCTCCGCCATGACCTTGGCGCCGAGCGGGAGGCCGAGTTCGAGCGGGAAACAGGCGGTGATGTTGGCAAAAAAACTGTCCATCGTGCCCAACCGCAGTCGATGCAGCCGCCGCGTGACCTGCCGCAGCAGCGCGACGAACTCCGGCCATTGCGCGGGCAACGGAGCCATGCCCGCGAAGTATTGCTCCGGCTTCTCGCCGTGCTGCGAGAGCGCGGAGAGACGCTGCAGGATGCGCTGGAAGAATTCGCCCGCCGCCTTGCGCGTGAACGTCATCGCGGCGATGCCCTCCGGCGGCTGCCCGAGCGCCAGCAGATGCAGATGCCGCCGCACCAACTGGTACGTTTTGCCCGAACCAGCGGAGGCGGAGACGAGGATGTGTCGAAGACGGTTCACGCGTGGTGGTGATGCAAGCCCACGCGACGAGCCGTGTCCAGCACTCTCACTTTTCCACCCAGCGGCGAATCCATGGCAGGGCAAGCACGACAGCGATGATGATGCCAGCGCCCAAATAAAAACCGCCGCTCATGAACTCGGCTTTGCCGAACACGAGCGCGGCGAGAATGATGCCGTACACTGGCTCCATGTTGTAAACGACGTTCACGGTGAAGACGCTGACACGCCGCAGCACGTCCATGAAACCCGCATAGGCGGCGACGGTGCAGACGAGCGCGAGCACGAGGAGCCAGATCGCCGAGGACGCATCTGGCAGCGCTGGGAAGAAGCCTGTTTCGAGAAACGGACGCGCCACCAGCGAGGCTAGGCAGGCGCCGGTCATCTGATAAACGCCGATGACGCTCCAGTGCGTGTCTTTGGCGACCTGCTGCTTGCTGAGCGTGGCAAAAAACGCCGCAAGCACTGCGGCGGCGATGGCGACGGAAAAACCAAGCCAGTAGCGGAACTCGAACTCATAGATGAGCCACACCGCGCCCACCATGACCGCGCCAACGATGAGTTCAGACGGCCGCCAGCGGCGCGAGCCGTCAATGAGCGGCTCAATCAACGAGCACCACAGCATGGCCGTGGGCATGGCGACGAGACAGACCGAAGCCGTGGCGAGACGTGCCGACCAGAAGAACAGAATCCAGTGCAGGCCGAGGATGACGCCGACACCGAGCATCCCGAGCATGCTGCGACCTGAAAGCCGCGTTCGCTTCCTCAGAATGCGGGCAAGCACGAAGAATCCCGCCGCCGCGAGCGCGGTGCGCCACAAGACAACATCGACCGGCGTCAGGAAGATGAGCTTGCCCAAAATCGCGGTGAGTCCCCACGCCAGCACGACGAGATGGAGTTGCAAGTAGTCGCGTGCGTCGGAGCGGGGCATGACTTTGGAGCCGGGAACACCTTTCTAGCCGCGCAGGTGATGGAAGCCCAACCTTTTGTGAAAACAGGAAGCTGGAATTCCCAAGGTCCTGCCGACAGCACTCTCAACACTGCGAATGCGGCGGAATTCCCTCAGAACTTACACCTTGACGCGGGGCAGCCCGGAAGCAGTAATGCAGCTTCATGTGCGCCAGGACTGGCGTGCTCCATAGACCTGCTCTGTTCCCGCCCGCTCCCTCCTCCCCTCACCCATGAATTACGGATCCTTCACACAGTCACGCCTGGCTCTTTTTGCTGCGGCGGCCTTCACACTCTTGATCGCCTCCCCCGGGCAGGTCCAGGCCCAGGTAGGCATCCCGGCGGCTCCCGCAGCCAGAAAGATCGTGAAGGATGTTCAGATCATCTTCAAAGGCGCGGTGAAGCTGGACGAAAACCGCATTCGCGGCCAGTTGTCCACCCGCGTGGGCCAGCCGTTCACGGACGAAGCGGTGGAGCGTGACATCCGTGCGCTCTACAGCACGGGAGCCGTGGAAAACCTGGACATCCGTGCGGTGGACGTGGCCGGTGGCGTGAGAGTGATCGTCGAGATCACCGGACGTGGTGGCATCAGTGATATCGGCTTTCTGGGCAACACGAGTTTTGACAATGACAAGCTGCGCAAGGAAATCGAGGTCAAGGTGGGCGACCCCGTGGATGACTCCAAGCTTTCCGCCGCGCAGCAGAAGATTGTGGAGCTGTATGAAAAGAAGGGCTACTCCGATGTGATCGTCAGCTATGACATCGCCCCGTCCGCCCGCGAAGGTTTCTCCAGCGTGGTGTTCAAAGTCGATGAAGGCGCACGCGGCATCATCCATGACATCCGCTTTGAGGGCAACACTGCCATCAAGGCACGCGTATTACGCGGCAAGCTCAAGTCCAAGGAGCACCACATCTGGAACCTCTGGGGCAAAAAAGGCAAGCTGAGCAACCAGGACTTGCAAGAGGACATCAAGAGCGTCGAGCAGGCCTTCCAGGACGAGGGTTATGTGTATGCAAAAGTCACCGAGGTACGACGCGAGCCGGTGTCCGCCAAGGAGATGGATCTCGTTTTTGTGATCCATGAGGGCGCCAAATATGACGTGTCGGGCGTCAGCATCGCCGGCAACACCATCTTCACCAACGAGGCGCTGACGCCAGGCATCAAGACCGAGCCTGGATTCCCCTATGTAGGCAGCTATGTGAAGGCGGATGAAAAGATGATCCAGGACTACTATGGCTCGCGCGGTTACGCCGATGCACGGGTGGAGACCAGCATTTTGGAAGCCGGCCCCGGACAGGTGACCGTGGTCTACCACATCACGGAAGGCACCAAATCCTACATCAGCAAGGTGAACATCTCCGGCAACTCCGTCACCAAGGACGAAGTTATCCGCCGCGAGCTGCCCTTTGCACCCGGCGAAGAGCTGAACACGGTGAAAATCGCCGCCGGCAAAAGCCGCCTGGAAAACCTGAACTACTTCAGCGCGGTGGACCTCCGCAACACTCCCTCCGTCAACGAAGGGTTCAAAGATGTGGATGTCAGCGTGGCGGAACAATCCACCGGAACCGTGAACTTCGGCGCCGGTTTCAGCTCCATCGACAGTCTCACAGCCTTCATCCAGGTGACACAGACGAACTTCGACATCCGTGACTGGAAGGACTTCCGCGGCGGCGGCCAGCGCTTCAATGCGAACATCCGCGCAGGTGCGCTCCGGCGTGATTTGAGTGTGAGCTGGACGGAGCCGTGGTTCATGGGCCGTGAGCTGGCGCTTACCATCGAACTGTTCTACCACAACATGTACTACCTCTCGAACAGGTATGATCAGACCAATGCCGGAGCCTCGGCCGGACTGCGCAGGCGGCTGGGCGAGCACTCCTACATCGAAGGCATCTACACGCTTCAGCAGGTTTCGATCGACAACATCGATGTGGGAGCGTCCCCCCTCATCTTCCTGGAGCAGGGCGACTACCTCCAGAGCAAGATCGATGTGAACTGGGTGCATGACACCCGCGACAGCATCTTCATCACCCGCAGCGGTCACAAGATCGAGGCTGGCACGCTCCTTTCCGGCCTGGGGGGGGATGTTCAGGCCTATGGTGCCAATGTTGGCGGCCAGCAGTATTTCAACCTGTGGGCAGACACCATCCTGAGCTTTGAGGGCATGTTCCGAACCGTCAACAACTGGGGCGGCAGCCGCGTGCCCATCTTCGAGCGCCTGTTCCTCGGTGGCGCGAACAACCTGCGTGGTTTTAATTACCGTCAGGCAGGCCCCAAAGACGCCACTGGTGAGCCGATCGGCGGACTCTGCTCGATCTATGCTTCGAGTGAGTTTTCCATTCCCGTCCATATCACCAATGTTTCCGATAAATCTCCCCGCGTGGTTTTCTTCGGTGACATCGGTTCCGTCGGCACCAGTGCCTTTGACGTCGGTGGCAATATCTTCTCCGATGTCGGCATCGGCCTGCGTCTCTTCCTGCCCATCGGTCCCATCCGTGTTGATTACGCCGTGCCGATGTCCAAGGACCAGTTCTCCGGCTCAGGCCGCTTCCAATTCAACATGGGCTACAAGTTCTAAGCTCCAAGCCCGTTGTTTCAGACAATTTTGTTTGTCTGCCTCCTCAATCCCGTTCAAACCCACATTCCTATGATTCGCAGCGCGTTCATCGCCCTCCTCGCCCTCACCACCACCCTCCAGGCCGCCGATCTTAAAATCGGCGTGATCGACATGTCCAAAGTGTTTCAGGAGTTCCACAAAACCAAGTCCGCCGCTGAAAAGTACAAAGGCAACTACGAAAAAGCCGCGCAGGAAATGCAGGAACGCCAGACGGTGTACAAGAACCTCGCTACCGAGGCCCAGAAACTGCAAAAGCTGGCCCAGGATCCCATCATCACCCCCGAGCAGCGCAACAAATACGCTGCCGAACTCGGTGAGAAGGTGAAGGAAATCCGCTCCATGGAAATGGAGATGCAGGAGTTCGCCGAGCGCCGTCAGACCCAGCTCAAACAGGAAGACATGCAGATCCGCAAGGGGCTCTACGAGGAAATCCTCGTCGTCGTTCGCGACAAATCAAAGTCCGAAGGACTCGACATCGTCTTCGACAAGACGGGCGTCAGCCTCTCCACCGTGCCAATCATTCTGCACGTCAAGGAAGGCGCCGCCGCCGACCTCACTGACCAGCTCATCGTCGAGTTGAACAAGAACGCCCCGCCTCCTGGCGCTGAGCCGGCCAAAGAAGCGGCGGGCGAAGCGAAGAAATAATCGCGACGCAGGTCTCACCTGCCTCCGGGCACGCCGCAGACAAGTGCGACGTGCCTTTTTTGTTTTTCAGCGCCATCCTCCATCCAGCGTCCATGAGCAACCCCATCACTCTGCAGAAACTGGCCGAACTCGTCGGCGGCCAACTCTCCCAAGGAGCGACTGATGATGTCATCACTGGATTGAATTCGATCACAGATGCCATCCCGGGCGAAGTGACCTTCCTCGGCAACGCCCGCTACCTGCCTGCGCTCAAAAACACCCGTGCCTCGGCAGCGCTCGTGCAAGATGGCCTGGACGCACAGGATGCACGAGACGGACTGGCTCTCATCCGCGTCAAAAATCCCACCCTCGCCTTCTCCACTGTCATCCGTTGGTTTGAGCCGCCCAGCCCGGCCATCACGCAGGGGGTTCATGCCACCGCCGTGGTCGCCAGCGATGCTGTGTTTGACCCGCAGAAAGTCAGCATCGGCGCGCATGTTGTGATTGAGGAAGGTGTGGCCATTGGAGACGGCACCGTCATTCATTCAGGGGTTTTCGTGGGCCGCGGTGTTCGCATGGGGACAAACTGCATCTTGCATGCCAATGCCGTCATCAAGGAACGCTGCGTGCTCGGCAATCGAGTCATTCTTCACAGCGGTTCAGTCATTGGCAGCGATGGTTTCGGCTATGAGTTCGTCAACGGACGCTACCAGAAGATCGATCAGGTCGGCATCGTGCAGATCGACGACGATGTCGAAATCGGCTCCTGCACCACCATCGATCGCGCGCGCTTTGGCCGCACTTGGATCGGTGAAGGCAGCAAGCTCGACAACCTCGTGCAGATCGGTCACAACTGCATTCTAGGAAAGAATTGCATCATCGTCTCACAGACCGGCATCTCCGGCAGCACCCAACTTGGTGACTATGTCACCATGGGCGGTCAGGTCGGCGTGATCGGTCACCTTAAAATCGGTGACCGTGTCATGTTCAAGGCCAGATCCGTCGTCACCAAAAGTATTTCGGAAGCAGGCACCTACACCGGTTATCCCGCACGTCCGCTCATGGAAGGCCACAAGATGCTCATTCTGCCGGCTCGCATTCCCGAACTCATCGAGCGCGTGCGTGAACTGGAAAAAAAACTCGCCGCACTTGAAGGCGATGACACCCAATCCTGATTGCGCCTCGTAACCTGCTGGAATGCAGCGCAGACATTGCCAACGTCCAGCGTTCGATCTAACTTCACTGCCCCATGACCGCCGCCTCCATCCTTCCGCTCCCCGTGATGCCAGACACTCACGGCCACTTCGGCCAGTATGGCGGCATGTTCGTGCCTGAAACGCTCATGTCGGCTCTCACCGAGCTGTCCGACCATTATGAGAAGGCCAAGGCCGATCCCGCCTTCCAAACAGAGCTGGACCGCTTGCTCCACGAATACGTCGGCCGCCCCACGCCGCTCTACTTTGCCGAACGCTGGACCGAAAAAATGGGCGGGGCCAAAGTTTACCTCAAGCGCGAGGATCTGCTGCACACTGGCGCTCACAAGATCAACAACGCCCTCGGGCAGATCCTGCTCGCCCAGCGTCTCGGCAAAAAACGCATCATCGCCGAGACCGGCGCTGGTCAGCACGGCGTTGCCACTGCCACCGTCTGTGCACGTGCCGGCTTCGAATGCGTCATCTACATGGGCAAGGTCGATATGGAGCGCCAGGCGCTCAATGTCGCCCGTATGCGCTTCCTCGGGGCCAAAGTCGTCGCCGTCACCGCCGGCCAGGCCACGCTCAAAGAAGCCGTGAACGAAGCCATGCGTGACTGGGTCACGAACGTACGCACCACCCACTACATCCTCGGTTCCGCGCTCGGATCGCATCCCTTCCCGATGATGGTGCGCGATTTTCATCGCGTCATCGGCATCGAAGCACGCCGCCAGATCTTGGAACGTGAAGAACGCCTGCCCGACTTGCTCGTCGCCTGCGTTGGCGGCGGCAGCAACTCGATCGGCCTCTTTCATCCCTTCTTGAATGACAAGGATGTCCGTATGACCGGTGTCGAAGCCGGTGGCGATGGCATCATCCCCGAGCGCCATGCCGCACGCTTCCAGGGCGGCCGCCTCGGTGTGTTGCAAGGCACCAAAACATGGCTGCTCGCCAACGCTGATGGCCAGATCGAACTCACCCACAGCGTCAGCGCTGGTCTCGATTACGCCGCCATCGGTCCCGAACACGCCTGGCTGCACGATCAGGGCCGCGTCACTTACAACTACGCCACCGACGACGAAGCTCTCGCCGCCTTCCAGGAACTCAGCCAGGTCGAAGGCATCATCCCCGCCCTCGAAAGCTCCCACGCCATCGCCGAAGTCCGCAAAGTGGCCCCCACGATGCGCAAGGATCAGATCATCCTCGTCAACCTCTCCGGTCGCGGTGACAAAGACGTCGCCCAGGCCGCGCGCATGATCTTTGGCGAGGAATTGAAGTTTTGATCGTAACGCCATGAAGCTTTGGAGCATCGCCATCTGCTTGTGCGCGTTCGCATGCGTTGGCGATGCCGCTGCGGAACCGAAGCGGATTCACGTCTTCGTCGCTTTGGCCGACAACGCCAGTCAGGGCATCGCACCCGTGCCTGCAAAGATTGGGAATGGCGACGATGCGGAGGAAAACCTGTATTGGGGAAATTCAGAGGGCTTCAAAGCGATTTTCGGTCGCAGCAAAACCTGGAAGCTTGAAAAAGCCGAGGCAAACCCTGTTCCTGAAATCCTCGACCGCCGCACTTACCGGCATGCATCAAAGGATTGCATTCTCATCGCCGAAGCGTGGCGTGGCAAAAACATCCACCAGTGCCTCGAAGCCTTCTTCACGAACCTGCGTGATCGCAAAAGCGATCTCACGGCATTCATCGGCCATAACGGCCTCATGGATGATCCTGTCGCTGTGTCCATCCTCGACGCCTCGACCAAACCCACCGACGCCATCATTCTCTGCTGCCTCAGCGGCAGCTACTTCAAACCGCATCTTGAGGCCTTGAAGGCCCGCCCTGTGCTTACTACCGAACAGCTCATGTATCCCGGCTCTTTCCTGCTGCGCGATGCCCTCGATGTCTGGCTCCGCAACGGTACCCGGCCCGACATTCGCCTGGCCGCCGCCAAAGCCTACGCGGCAAACCAAAGCATCTCCGTGAAGGCGGCTGCCGGAGTGTTTTCCAAACTGGAGTGACATGAACTCGCCCACTTCGTTATCTTCAGACCTGCCAGCGCCGCAGAACGCCATCCAGGAAGACATGTCGAAGCTAAAATCGCTTCTGCACGACTCACTCGCGCCGCATCTGCCGGTGGTGCAGAAGGACATGCGCATTTTGAATCTCGCCTGCGGGCGATGTGATGAGGCCGAGACTTTAATCAAAGTCGGCTCCGAACTCACCAAAGGCGGCGATGTCGAGATGATCGGTGCCGACATCCGCATTCGCGAGATCCGGCAGGCGCGTGAGACACACCGCCATCTGCCCGCGCAGTTTTTGATCGAAGACGCCACCAAGATCGATGAGCACAAAGAACTCGGCGACGATTTCAACATGGTCTTCATGCGCCACCAGAACTTCTGGCACGGACAGGAGCTGTGGAAGAAGATTTTCGATCAGGGCATCGCCAAACTGAGACCCGACGGCATGCTGGTCATCACCAGCTATTTCGATGTCGAACACCGGCTCGCGCTCCGGGCGTTGGAGTCGCTGGGCATGGAAGTGGTCAGTAACCGGCGGAACAAGGCCAGCCGTGCGCTCAAAGACGCCCCCGGCAAGTCCGTGGACCGCTGGGTGGCCGTTTTGCGGCGGCGGCAGGCTTGAGACAGACCTCCAAGGCCATTTACAAGGCCCCCGCGAGACGGTAAACTCCGGCCCCCTTCCCCAAAATTCCATGAATCGTCTTCTTTTTGTCCTCACCCTCATGGCGGCGCTCGGCTCTGTCGTTCCGGTGTCGCATGCTCAATCTGCCGCAGAACTCAACGAGGCTGGAGACATTTATCTGCGGGGGTTTACGATTAACAACGAAGCCGTCCGGCTCGAAAAAAGCGGGGAGCTGGACCTTGCGCTGACCAAGTTCAATCAAGCCGCAGAACTTCTGGGCACCGTGGAAAAAAACTATCCTGCCTGGCAGCCGGAGTTCCGGGCGAATCGCCAGATGGAAATTCAGAAGGCGGTGACACGGATACAGACGGCCATTTCACACAAAGCAGCCGTCGTCACTGCCACCCCTGCACCGACGCCGGCACCGGCTCCCATGCCTGGCCTTGCCACCCCTCCTGCCCCAGGCGTTCTGGCGCCGGGCGCACCGGCCATGCCCTCCGCACCCGGCGCCTTGCCGAGCCTCGGCGACATGCTGAGCCAGTGGGAGGCCATGTACAAGCAACGCATGCTGGAACTGGAGACGAAAAACAACCAGATGCAGCTCGACCTCGGCAAATGGCAGAACTGGTACCAATGGGCCTCCGGCGAAATCACCACCGCACGCGTGCAAAACGACGCCCTCGGCAAAAAATCCGCCGCGCTGGAACAAAACATCCTCCAGATGGGCAAGGATGTGGAGGAAGGCCGCGTGGTCAGAGCGCAGCTCGACAAGCTGATGGAGGAAAAGATGGCGGTGGACCTGGAGATGCGCAAAACCGGCCAGCGCCTCATGGCCGCCGAGAATGCCGCGAAGGAGGCTTCGCAGAAGCTGGTGGAGGCTTCCACCCGCATCACCGCCGTGGAGCAGGAGCGTGACAAAATACTCAAGGAACGCGACCAGGTCGTGAAGGAGCGCGACACTGCCATGCAGCAGCGCGATGACGCAGCGAAACAGCGTGAAGTGGCCGTGAAGGAGCGCGATGCCGCCAGCGCCCGCAGCCTCGGTTTGCAAGCGGAGCTGGATGAAGCGAAGAAGAAGAGCGGCAGCGCCGAAATGAAGCGCCTCGTGGCCGAAAACGAGCGCCTGAAGAAGGAACTGACCGAAGTGGAAAAGCAGGTCGCCACGTTGAAGGCCGATGTAACGCGCAAGGACCAGGAGATCGTCACGCTGCGCGGCCAGCTCACCGGATTGCAGGGACAACTGGCCGAACTGCGCAAGGAGAGTGGCGCTTACCAAACTCAGGTGGCCGAGCTGACAAAGCAGCTCAAGGAAGTGCAGTCCGGCATGGACGCCAAGATCGCCGCCACACCCGAACTCACGCAGGAAAACGAACTGCTCCGCACCATCATCATGCGCCAGCTCCGCACCCAGCACCGCCAGCAGGCGGCGAAGGATCTCATGATCGCCGAGCTGCAGAAAATGGAAAACGCCTCGAACGATCTCATCAAGCAGGTCGAGGAGCTGAAAAACGCACGCATGATCCTCACTCCAGACGAGGAAAAACTGTTCTCCGATCCCGTCGTTCGGGAGCTGCTCGGCCCGAAGGGCGTACAGGCCACGCTCATCGCCAATGCCACGCCTGACAGCGACAAGAAGATGGCGCCTGCCGCGCCCGGTTCGGTCGAAAAGCTCATCACCCAGGCGAACGAAACCTACATGAACAAGGACTTTGAAGGCTCGGCGAAGCTCTACCAGGACGCGTTGCGTGCCGAACCGAAGAACGTCACCGCCCTCATCGGCCTGGGCATGGCACGCCAGCGTGACAACAAGCACGCCGAGGCCGAGGTGGCACTACAAAAAGCCCTGGCTTACGATCCTGTGAACGAACCCGCTTCTTTTGCGCTCGGTGTGACCTACTTCAAACAGGAGCGCTGGAAGGATGCGATGACCTACTTCGAGAAAAGTCTCGCCAAACGTCCTGACAACGCCAGCGGCAGGCATTACCTCGGCATCATCGCCACAAAGTTGAGCCTGCTTGAACGTGCTGAGCGCGAGTTCAAAACCGCCCTGGCCATCGATCCCGCTTATGGTGAAGCGCACTTCAATCTGTCCGTGCTTTACGTCACCTGGGATCCGCCGCAGTGGGACAAGGCCCGCGCCGAATACAGCGAAGCGATCAAAAAAGGCGTGAAACCAGATGCCAACCTCGAAAAACTGCTCGAAGACGGCAAGGACTCGCAACCTTGATGCAAACCGCGATCAGGGCCGGATTTCCTCGCCCGTGGTCGCATTCGCAAGCGTGATCTGCTCACGGTGGAAGGCGGGATCACTGCGGAAGGTGAGGCGGGCCTGGTACTTGCGTTCGAGATCGACAAGGAGTTCGCCATCTTCGGTTTTGAGGCGGGCGAGGACTTCGGGATGCACGACGACAATGAGGCTCTTTTGGTCGTCCTTGGCACGGCCAAGAACACTGACGAGGCGGCGCTGAAGTTCGACGCTCATGGTGAGCGGGGTTTTGACCTGGCCGTGCCCTTTGCAGTACGGGCAGGCTTCGTAGAGCGTGGTGCCGAGGCTTTCGTTAAGTCGCTGGCGGGTCATCTCCATGAGGCCGAATTGCGAGATGGG